>NZ_JBBMGF010000002.1:0-353802 GCF_037908325.1 Corynebacterium sp. KPL4035
CCAATCAACACACAACCATGCACACAAAAAATAAAAAGTACATTGGCACACTATTGAGTTCTCAAACATCACCACCACACAACAGCGACACACTTGCGCGTGTAGCTCGTCGTGAGCGAAAAATTTATTTTGTCAGGGCCTGTTTTCCTATCGCCGCTTCAGCCAGGAACTTTCTTGTTCCTGTGGGGCGCTGTCGGTCGCGCTGACTCGTATTAAGTTACACAGCGACTCAAACAAACACAAATCCCCAGGACAATTACTATTTTGGGAGCTTTAAGATACGCCCATCCAACGACTCATTCCGCCGCCGTGAACATTCGCTCGGCGAATGTAGCTGGGGAGGGTCAATGCCCATACTGCATAGAAGGCCACCGCCAAGAAGAACTTGGCAATTGCGGGGATGGGGGTCTGGACGTAAATGACGACTATTCCGGCTATGAGGACCGCATAGAGGATGAATAGGTACCAGTTCTTCTTTCCCAGAAATTCCAGCGTGACCAAAACCGGGGCACAGGTCGCACTAAGCAATGCGATGGCCGTAACGAGTTCACTGTCATTCGTCAGTGCTGCGCTGATACTGATGGCTGCGAGGACAGGTATCAGGCCGAGCACTGCAGTATGCAGGGCCCAATCTCTACGACTTCCTCCCATAACCGTGTATTCGCGGAGGGATTTTCTTAAGCTGCCCAAGACCGCCCCGAGCAGCACAACAGTCAGTACCCAGATGAAGATGCCGAGGAATTCGAGCACTGAAGCCGCGTCCTCATACTGGTAGAGAACTAAGCCAATCATCTGCGCCAAGCACGCTCCACACCAAGCTTGGGCCTGCGGGCGATAGATCGTTTGCCCGGCCAAGTTGTGGGGGAACCAACCAAATCCGCTCGAAGGTTGCACGCCAACAGTGGTGTATCCGGAGCGTTTCGGAGTAGCGCTGCGATACATGGCCCATAGCGCCGCGACTGCATAGACAGGCAATGCCCACCACAGCTGCACGGTGAGAGCGCCCACGGCCGCCGCTAGTGCGAATAGTGCGACGAGAATGCGACGATGTTCGTTCCAGATTCTCGAACCCAGGCCCACTAGTTGATATTTCTGAAAGTCAGGCTGCAGGGAGAGCACGAGCCCCAAGGAAGCGATTACGGGGAGCACGCTCCATGTTCCCTCTGCCATGACTGGCATGACCAATAATGCGAACAGGAAAAAGGTCCAGAGCCACCAATCGCCTAGGTACCACAGTAGTTTCATGCTCTCTCCTCTAATGCCAGCACCGCACGCTCTAAAGAGACCTCATTGACACGCAGGCCGTTGGCCTGGGCAATGCGAAAAATGGGATCGGTCGAAGCGGAGCGGGCGTCGATAAGCACACGGTCCCCTAAGGGCGTGGTTTGCCTACTCAGCGCAGGGAGGCCCAGCTCCTCGGCCGCTGCGGTGAGGGACTCGGATGGTCCGGTGAGCTCCAGAATTCCCTCGATGAAGTCATCGATGGGACCGGAAATGGGGTTATCACCCATCAGCGAGACGGTATCGAGGAGGCCCGCCACCTCATTGAGGTGATGGGTGGAAATGATCATGGTGCGGCCGTGTTCCTCACGCAGCACCTGATAAAAGAGCTCGCGGCGCTGTGTGTCAAGGCCGAGATAGGGTTCGTCGAGAAGCATGACTTCGCAGCCAGAAGCAACGGCGAAGATGAAGCCCACCGCAGACTTTTGCCCGCGGGAAAGGGAAGAATAAGCCTTGGCCGGAACATCAAAGCGAACCAGCAGCTCATTAAACCGCTCATCATCCCAATGCGGCCACCGTGCCTTTCCTATGACGCCCAGCTTTCCGATGCCCCAGGAATCCGGTAGCGGGTTATCAATCCCCATCAAAATGACTCGATTGAGGACCGATTGATTATCAAAAGGCTGCTCTCCGAAGACCGTGATACCGCCTGATTGGATTTGGCCGGCGATCTTGCGCAGGAGCGTGGTTTTGCCTATGCCGTTGGGGCCAACTAGGCCGTGCGTCAGGTCATCGGCAAAGGTGAAATCTCGTGTCTTAATCATGAGTACATTCCTCGGCTTTCTGCAACGCGATCAAATAGGTCATGGAGTTGGGCGCGGTGGTACCCCAGCCGCACAGCTTCATCCACAAGCGGGGCCATGTATTCCGCCGCAAAATCGGCCCTGCGGCGCTCGCGGATTTTCGCCAGGGCACCGTCTGCGACAAACATGCCGATGCCGCGACGCTTATCCAGCACCCCGATATCCACTAGGAGGCTTATCCCCTTGCGAGCGGTGGCCGGGTTGATGTTGTGGAAGTCAGCAAGCTCATTAGTGGACGGAGCCCGGTCCCCCTCGCCCAGGGTTCCGTCCACAATGGCGTCTTCCACCAAGGAAGCGATCTGGCGGAAGAGTGGTTGGGTGGAATTATCCATTAACCCTCGGTTCGTTGGTTAGTTACTTGTGTAACCAACCATATCGGCAACAGTCCACCTCTGCAATACTTCCGAAGAGAAAACTTTTTTGCCCCTACTGCGCTGGGATTTTGTCCAAGGTTATCGACGTTTTGTGACTAATGGGGCACACTGGAAACCACAAAGAATTTTATTTAGAACAATTAGAACGGAACTTAGGAGCCATGCTTGAACGCACACTTGTCTTTGTCGATACCTCATACTTGCTCGCAAGCTTTTATAACTCATGGGACACCGGAGCTCGCGCGCAACTAGAAATCGATCTACCCGAGGTGGTCAGCACGATGGGCGGGATGATCGAGAACCAACTGGGAACCCCGATCCAACGCCAATACTGGTATGACGGCATTCCCGATACCGGCCCGCACCGCTACCAACGGGCGTTGCGCACCTGCGAAGGCGTACAACTACGCACTGGCCAGCTCATCGAGTGGGGTGAGCGCCGCACCCAAAAGGCCGTGGATACCCGGTTGGTGGCGGATATGGTCATCGCCGCCATGAAGGGTCAATTCACTGATTTTGTTCTCGTCAGCGGCGATGCAGACATGATTCCCGGTGCCCAAGCAGCCGTGGACAATGGCATCCGCGTGCATCTTTATGGATTTGGCTGGGACTCCATGTCCTCCGCCCTGCGCCATGCGTGCGATTCCACCACCATTTTGGACCCGCGCGAGGACTTCGCCGATGCTATGGAATTGCAGGTATTGGAAGGCCCGCTTCCGCCAGTGGTACGCGAAAACGCCCACAAGGACAGCGAGGAAATGCCGGAGCCGGACGAATGCGGCGAGCCCTCAGAGGTGGAAGCAGCCTTCGGTGCTACCGAAAAGCCCACCCCGGCCCCAACGCCCAAGCCGGCTCCGCCCAAGGTGGATGCTGCAGAGGATTCCCCCGCCGAGGAGGACTCTCCCGCGGAGAAGCCGGCGCCCAAGCCATCCATGATGGCGCCGCGCCGCAAGCTGCGCTCTAAATACGTTCCGCTACCAGAAGAAGTGTGGAGCTCGGCAGGATTCCAGTCCCCCTTTGACGTGGGCCAGCAATACGCCTCGTGGTGGTTCGATAACGCTGCTAGCACCGAACAGCGCGACCAGGCACACCTGCTTTCGGGCGGCGGGCTTCCCCCGGAGATCGACCGCCCATTACTGCAATTTGCCTGCGAAACCCTGCACGAATACACCCTGACCGAAACTCAGCGCGTGAACCTGCGCGATGGTTTCCACTCGGGGATTCGTGGGGTTTTAATTAACGTTCGCCGAGAGAATTAATCGCCGGACTCGAGCTCTTTCTTCTTCTTAATATCCGCCCGGATGGCATCAAGGCGCGCAGTCGCCTTCATGTCATTGCCGGCCGCTTTAATCTCACTAATGCGATCACCGCCGGTAGCATGCTGCAATTCTTGCGCGCCCAGGGCATCGGCGTAGCGCTTTTCAATCTTGGCGCGCACAGAATCAAGAGTAGGCACGGAATCATCCGGGTTTAGCTGATTCATGGATTCAATGGCCTGGGCGTTCTTTTCTTGCATCGCTGCTTGATCCGCCTGAGCCTCCAGCTGGCTAACCTGGGCTAGCTGCTCCTTCAAGCGCGCCTCAGACTGCTGCTGCTGGCTCTTGGCCTGCGCGGCAGCTTGCTCTGCGGCAGCGTACTGCTGCTTGACGTCTTCCAGTTCCTGCTCCACTGCAACCAGCTGAGAAGCAACAACTTCCGCAGCCTGGTTATATTCGGCAGCCTTTTGCGGATCCTCCGCCGCATCTGCCAGTTCCAATGCACGCTGGGTTTGAGATTGGTAGTCCTGCTGGGACTTCACCAGGCGGTCCATCTGCATTTCCAGCTGAGACTTATGGCCGATGATTTCTGCGGCGTGCTCAGAAATCTGCTGGTGCTGCTCCTTGGCTGCCTGAACAGCCTGCTGGATCTGCACCTTCGGATCAGCGTTCTCATCAATCTTCTGATCGAAGGAACTCATCATGTACTTCCAACCTTTGCTGAAAGGGTTAGCCATTATCTTCTCCTTTGGAAATAAAAAAGACGCTTTCTAGCGAGTTTAGCGATACTCACCAGAAAGCGCCGAGGAAGCTAGTAGGTATTAGCCCTGCGCATTTGGCTCTTCTACCTGGCGGCGGACCTCTGCCATGTCGAGTTCCTTAACCTGCTTGAGTAGGTCTTCCAATGCTGCAGGGGGCAGCGCGCCAGCCTCACGGAATACCAAGATGCCATCGCGGAAAATCATCAGCGTTGGAATGGACTGAATCTCCAGTGCGGATGCGAGGCCTTGGTTAGCCTCGGTATCCAGCTTGGCAAAGGTAGCATCCGTGTGCTCTTCGGAGGCCTTTTCAAAAACCGGCGCAAAGCGCTTGCACGGTCCGCACCAATCGGCCCAAGCGTCTACGAGCGTAATGCCTTCGCCGGTAACGGTTTCTTCAAAGTTTTCTTCGGTGACATCGATAGTAGCCATGCTTGATCTAACTCCTTTACGTATCGCTTTATTCCTCCAACGTACCTGAATCATCCTTGTCACATACCCCTAGGGGGTATAAAATCGGTACAGAAATCAACCCAAAGGAAGGATCATTATGAGCACCAAGAACTACACCGTAGAGGGCATGACCTGCGGACATTGCGAAATGTCAGTAAAGGAAGAAGTCGGCGAAATCTCCGGCGTTAGCGAAGTCACTGCAGACCACACCACCGGCGCGGTTACGGTTAGTGGCACCGATTTCACCGATGAACAGGTAGCGGCCGCTGTAACCGAGGCCGGCTACACGTTGAAGTAGGCACCGCCATGTCCCACTTGGACCTTGGCGTCACGGGCATGACGTGCACTTCCTGCTCCTCCCGCGTCGAGCGCAAACTCAACAAGCTTGACGGGGTAAGCGCCAGCGTCAACTTTGCCACCGAGGCAGCGGCCATCGAGTATGACTCCCAGACGGTTAGCCCGCAGGAGCTCATTTCGGTGGTTGAGGGCGCAGGTTACGGCGCTTTCGACATGGCCGAGACGAAGGCAGAGGATCCCCAGCCTAAGAAGGATGATGGCGACGCGTTGCTGCGCCGCACCATTGTCGCCGGAGCTTTATCGCTGCCGCTCATGGTGGTATCGATGTCGCCGGCCCTGCAATTTCCCAATTGGCAGTGGGCCTGCGCCATCATCGCTACCATCGTCTACATCTTTGGTGGCGCACCTTTCCACACCGCCACGTGGACGAACCTTAAGCACGGTTCTTTCACCATGGACACGCTCATCACCATGGGAACTTCGGCGGCCTACTTCTGGTCGCTGTGGGCACTGTTTGTCGGCAACGCGGGCGAGCCGGGCATGAAGATGCACATGTCGCTGGATGCAAACGCGGCACAGATGGACCACATCTATTTTGAATCCGTAGGCATGGTCATTACGTTCCTGCTGCTCGGCCGCTGGTTCGAGGCGCGGGCCAAAGGCCAGTCTTCGGAGGCGCTGCGGGAGCTGCTCTCCTTAGGAGCTAAGGAAGCCTCGGTACTTACCGCACAGGGCGAGCGGCGCATCCCTATTGCACAGCTGCAGGTAGGCGATGTCTTCGTAGTCCGCCCAGGCGAAAAGATCGCCACCGATGGCATCGTGAAGGCGGGCAACTCGGCCGTCGATACGTCCATGATTACCGGCGAGCCAGTACCCGTTGAGGTGAGTACCGGCGATGCGGTCACTGGTGCAACCATCAACGCTTCGGGCCGCATTGAGGTGCGAGCCACCAAGGTGGGCGAGGATACGGTACTGGCCCAGATGGCCCAGCTCGTCACAGATGCCCAAACCTCCAAGGCACCAGTGCAGCGCCTCGTGGACCGCATCGCGCAGGTCTTCGTCCCTGTGGTGATTGCGGTAGCTGCGCTTACGCTGATTGTTCACCTCTTCTTCGGCGGGGTAGCCCCGGCCTTTATCGCCGCCGTATCCGTTCTCATTGTGGCCTGCCCATGCGCGATGGGCTTGGCGACGCCCACCGCGATTCTCGTCGGCACCGGCCGCGGCGCACAGCTCGGGCTTGTCATTAAAGGCCCGGAAATCTTGGAGTCTACGCGCCAAATCGACACCATTGTGATGGATAAAACCGGCACGGTCACGGCTGGAGAGATGTCCGTTACCGCCGTCCACGGTGACGTGCTCGAGCTGGCCGCGGCCGTCGAGCACAATTCCGAACACCCCATCGCCCGTGCCATTGCCCAGGAATGCAGCGTGGAACCGGCTACCGAATTCGCAGTAGTTCCGGGCGGCGTGGAAGGAACTGTAGAGGGGGTCCGAGTGGGCGTCGGCAAGCCGCAAGGCCCCTTGGGGGACTTAGAAGCACCATTCCGCGAGGCACAAGACTCTGGTGCCACGCCGGTGGTTGTCTCCGTGGACGGCCAACCTGCCGGAATCATTGAGGTCCGCGATACCATCAAGCCCAGCTCTGCCGCCGCAGTGGCACAGATGAAAGAGCTTGGGCTCACCCCTTACCTGCTAACCGGTGATAACGCTGGAGCCGCCCACGCCGTGGCCGCCGAGGTAGGAATCGAGCACGTCAGAGCCGAAGTCCTCCCAGAAGACAAGGTAGATAGCATCAAGGAACTGCAACGCTCCGGGCATACCGTGGCGATGGTCGGCGACGGCATTAACGACGCCGCCGCCCTTGCCCAGGCGGACCTTGGGCTCGCCATGGGCGCGGGTACCGACGTGGCAATTGAAGCCTCTGATATCACCCTGATGAACGGCGATCTACGCTGCGCTGCTGATGCCATTCGGCTCTCGCGGCGCACACTAGCAATTATCAAGGGCAACCTTTTCTGGGCCTTTGCCTATAACGTCATACTCATTCCTGTTGCCGCGCTTGGCCTGCTTAACCCCTTATTTTCCGGCCTCGCGATGGCACTGAGCTCGGTTTTTGTGGTTACCAACTCACTACGCCTGAAAGGTTTTTCTGTTCAGCGTTAGGATTATCGCATGCTCAGCCGCACCGAACGTCTCGATCGCCTTCCCGTCACCTCTAAGCACAAGCGCCTACTCCTAGGTTCTGGCCTTGGATGGGCGCTTGATGCTATGGATGTCGGGTTAATCTCCTTCATCATGGCCGCCCTTGCCGTTCACTGGGATCTAGGTGCCGGCCAGACCTCCTGGTTGGCATCGGCAGGCTTCCTTGGCATGGCGCTCGGTGCAACCTTTGGCGGGTTGCTGGCAGATAAATTCGGCCGCCGCAATGTCTTTTCTCTCACCTTGCTTATCTACGGCTTGGCAACAGGGGCATCCGCGCTAGCTGGGGGACTAGCGGTTCTCATCTTCTTCCGATTCATCGTTGGGTTGGGCCTCGGAGCCGAGCTACCAGTTGCCTCCACGCTCATATCCGAATTCGCGCCACGGCGGGTCCGCGGAAGGATGGTAGTCATTCTCGAGGCATTCTGGGCATTGGGATGGATCCTTGCGGCCATCATCGGCACTTTCGTGGTGAGCACATCTGAATCCGGTTGGCGCTGGGCCCTGGCCCTTGGCATGCTGCCAGCCGCGTATTCAATCTATGTGCGCCGCGGTCTACCTGAATCTGTGCGTTTCCTTGAATCCAAGGGCCGCCATGATGAGGCCGAAGCTATCGTTGCCAGTTTCGAAGCCGCGGCGGAAAATCGCCCGCTGGACGATGCCCTCCCAGAGCCCACACCTTCCCCCGCAGCGTCTATCTGGAGTCCGCAGCTACGAAGGAGGACCGCAGCGTTGTGGACCATTTGGTTCTGTGTAAACCTCTCCTACTATGGCGCCTTCATCTGGATTCCCTCTCTGCTAGTAGCCGACGGTTTCTCCCTAGTGAAGTCTTTTAGTTTTACCCTCATTATCACCCTTGCCCAGCTGCCTGGCTACGCGGTGGCAGCTTGGCTCATCGAGCTCTGGGGCAGGCGGGTAACCCTCGCGGTATTCCTGCTCGGCTCGGCAGCAGCAGCCGGCCTATATGGAGCAGCAGCTACGGAAGCATTGATCATCCTGGCTGGTTGTCTGCTCTCCTTCTTCAACCTCGGCGCCTGGGGAGCCCTCTATGCCATCGGTCCGGAGCTGTATCCCACTTCATTGCGAGGGCGTGGTACGGGAGCGGCAGCAGGCTTCGGTAGGCTAGCATCTATTGCGGCCCCACTAATCGTCCCGCCACTGCTTGCTGCGGGTGGGACGGCCTGGTTATTTATTGTATTCGCCGCAGCATTTGGCATTGCGGCTGCCGCCGCCTTCAGTCTGCCCGAGCAGAAAGGAATAGCGCTTGCTCAGTAGGCTCTCCCTCGCCGCGTGGACGGCCGTTATGGTCGCATTGACCACGCTCAAGCCTTTCTACCAAATCGGCTATTTGTGGAAACCGGAAAATCAGCGTGCGCGAGAACTGCGCTGGGTGCCGCTGGATGAATTCTCCGGCGGCAGCTGGTTTGGTCCGCTATTTGAGTACGCGGGAAACACGGCCTTCTTTATCCCGTTTGGAATGCTGGTGTTTAGTCTGTGCCGTTCCATTAAAACCACTGTGGCGTGGGGATTTGGCCTGAGCCTAATGCTGGAGGTGTGCCAATATGCGTTTGCCCTTGGGCGAACGGATATTGATGACCTCATATTTAACACCGTGGGCGCACTCATCGGTGCGGCGTTCGCCCGCCTATGTGGCGAACGCTTCTTCCCCGTCTGGCGCTGGTTAGCGCTTGCCGCAGCTGCGGTTTTCCTGGTGTTGGTTATCCTCGGCCCACGATTGGGCGATCCCAATGCGGTGGTCGACCTGTAATTTATCCGTGGGCCATATTGACGAACTTGGAGTAGTGCAGCTGGTGTGCCACCTGCACGGTATCGATTGGACCGCCACGGTGCTTGGCTAGGATAATATCCGCCTCGCCGGCGCGCTCATTATCGCGATCCTGGGAGTCAGGACGGTACAGCAGCATGACCATATCGGCGTCCTGCTCCAAGGAGCCGGACTCACGGAGGTCAGCAAGCTGCGGCTTTTTATCAGTACGCGCCTCGGGTCCACGGTTCAGCTGCGAAATTGCGATGAGAGGAACCTCTAGCTCCTTGGCCAAAAGCTTGAGCTGGCGGGAGAATTCGGAAACCTCTTGCTGGCGGGACTCAACCTTTTTACCCGAAGACATCAGCTGCAGGTAGTCCAAGACGATCAGATCCAGCCCGTGCTGCTGCTTTAGGCGGCGGGCCTTGGAACGAATCTCCATCATCGTCAGGTTTGGAGAGTCATCAATAAACAGCGGGGCGTCTTGCACTCGGTTGAGGGTTTCATCAATTTTCGCCCAGTCCTCGGTGGAGACACGGCCGCCGCGCATATCGGCCAGCTTAACTTCTGACTCCGCCGAGAGCAGGCGCATGACAATCTCCGAGGCTGACATCTCGAGGGAGAAGATTACCGAGGACTTACCATGCTGCAAGGAGCAGGACCGCATGAAATCCATGGCTAGGGTCGATTTACCCACACCGGGACGAGCAGCGACGATGACCATCTGGCCCGCGTGGAGACCGTTAGTCAGCTTATCTAGATCGATAAAACCAGTTGGCACGCCTAGTTCCACACCGCCGGCTTGCTGCAGTGCTGCCAGCTCATCAATGGTGGGGTCAATGAGGTCACCCAAGACTCGGTAATCTTCCGCAGTTTTGCGCTGGGCGACGGCGAAGACTTCCTGCTGGGCGCGGTCCAGGACGGACTCGATCTCTGCATCCTCGGTGCCGGAAAATCCTAGCTGTACTACGCGGGTGCCGGCATCAACCAGCTTGCGCAACACGGCCTTCTCCGCCACGATCTCTGCGTAATAGCGGGCATTTGCCGCCGTCGGCACCGTGGCCAGCAGCGTGTGCAGATAGGGGGCGCCACCAACGCGTTCGAGGTTATTAAAGCGATCCAGCTGAGAGGCCAAAATGACAGCATCGACGTCTTTACCCTCAGAATAAAGGTCCAGCATGGCGCGGTAGATCAGGGTATGGGCCGGATAGTAAAAGTCCTCCGGTTCCAGTTCCTCAATGACTTCCATCACCGTATGGGGACTCAGCAGCATTGCGCCTAGGACGCCCTGCTCCGCCTCCCGGTCTGCGGGGGGCTGGCGGAATTCTCCATAGCGCTTTGGCTCTTCCTGCTGAAAGCGACGGCGTGGGGCCGGTTCCTCCTCGGGCGGCGGCTCCGGCGGCAGGTGTTCATCGTCAAAGCTGGCGTTGGTCATGTCTTCCCCCTTGTAGCTATTCGAGCGAGCGAGCGTAACGGAATTTCAGTTTAGTCTAGCGCCGGGACACTACCCCCTGGGTATAAAGCCGGAAGTTATCCACAGGATGGTGTGGAAATTGCTGGTCGCGGCATACTCGGGCCGCAATTGCCCTGCATATGCTTGTGGATAACTCAAAACCTCCGTGACCTGCACACATCATATCTCCTGCTCACGACGGGTTTTCGCAGATGTGAAAAGTGGCACATTAACAGTGGATAAGGGCCCTGACCTGCGGGTTAATAAAGCAACCGAGGTGTAAACGCAAAGTTAATGAGCTGGAGAGTTATCCACAGATTTCCACAGTTATCCACAAGCCGGTGAAAACGCGCTAAAGGCCCCAAGAACCTGCCACCTCACATAGCAGGAACTTGAGGCCTAAAGCGTTGCTGTTGTCTTTGGGTCTATATGGACCGTCGTGCGCCTAGTTAGGCAGCAACGACCGAGAAGTTCACCTTGCCGATAACATCAGCGTGCAGCTTCAGCTCGACCTGGTAATTGCCGGTCTTCTTGACCAGGCCCTTTGGAAGCACAACAATGCGCTTATCCAGCTTTGGGCCACCGGCCTTGGAGACGGCGTTGACAATGTCTTCTGCTTTAACGGAACCGAAGAGCTTACCGGATTCGGAGGTCTTAACCTCTACCTTGACATCCGTCAGCTGCTCGAGCTGGTTGCGGACCTCACGTGCGTGATCCAGGTCGCGAATCTCGCGAGCTTCCTGGGCGCGCTTGATGCCCTCAATCTGCTTCTCTGCGCCGCGGGTAGCCACGATAGCCAGGCCGCGAGGAAGCAGGTAGTTACGTCCGTAGCCGTCCTTAACCTCAACAATTTCGCCAGCGGCGCCGAGGTTCTCAACGGCAGCGGTGAGGATCAGCTTCATGATCCCTGCCTTTCAATTGAGTTAGTTGAATAGTTGCGGGTGACAGACTTAGAACGGAGGTTCAGAATCAGCGCCTCCGAAACCACCAGCTGGTGGCGCGGAGTTCCACGGATCCTCAGAAGGAGCCTGGTTCTGCTGCTGCGGCTGCTGTTGCTGGCCGCCTCCAAAACCGCCCTGATTATTGTTATTCGAGCGCTGCTGGCCGCCGCCGCTAAAGTTATTGCCGCCCTCACGTGGATTGCGGTTTACCTGTGCGGTGGCGTAGCGCAGAGACGGGCCGACTTCGTCGACGTCAATCTCGAATACGGTGCGGTTTTCACCCTCGCGGGTCTGGAAGGAACGCTGCTTCAAGCGTCCGGTAACGATGACGCGCATGCCCTTAGACAGGGTTTCGGCGACGTTTTCTGCCGCCTGACGCCATACGTTGCAGGTCAGGAACATAGCTTCGCCGTCTTCCCACTGGTTCGTCTGCGAGTTATAGCGACGAGGGGTGGAGGCGACGCGGAAGTTAGCTACTGCCGCACCCGCCGGGGTGAAGCGCAGCTCGGGGTCAGCAACGATGTTGCCTACCACCGTGATATTGGTATCTCCCTGTGCCATGTCTTTACTCCTTATCGGTTACGTGGATTGTGCTTGATCCCAGTATCCGTTACTTGCTGTCGGTGCGCAGAACCTTGGTACGCAGGATGGTGTCGTTCAGGTTCAGACGGCGGTCGAGCTCGGCAACCGAAGTGTGCTCGCACTCCAGGTTGACGACGGCATAAATGCCCTCTTCCTTCTTGTTGATGGGGTATGCAAGACGACGCTTGCCCCATACATCAAGGTTCTCAACCTTGCCGCCATCCTGGCGGACGATTTCGAGGAACTTATCCAGGGACGGGGTTACGGTGCGCTCATCCTGATTAGGATCCAGAATGATCATGACTTCGTAGTGACGCACGGACCTCATCACCTCCTATGGTCTAGTAGTTTTCGGCTGCATCACCTTTGCGGATGCAGCAGGAGGGTACGTTGCGTCAAGCAACCCCACTACAGTACCGCAAGTGACCGGCGAAAAGAAATCTAACCGGTGGTAGTTGCGGCGAAAAACACAGCGGCTGTCGCCGGAATGATGGTGAGGAAAAGGATAGCCAAGATCCCTAAAACGATGGGCCCGCGCCGATCCTCGCGGTTATGAAACAGCCAAAAGGCACCCATCACGCAGAGAAAGCCTAAGAAGATGGAGGCCATCCCGATATAGGTAACAATCATGCGAATGCTCCTGCCAAAGGATCACTGCCACCATGCGCATCGCGCACCTTATCCGTGACCTTCCCACACATCTGGCGAATGATAAATACAGCCATGGCGATAATGAGGGCATCGCGGGAAATAACGGCGACGTCAAGAAGCTCGTGCGGAATGCCCTTATTGTCCGTTCCCAGCATGTGCCACATCAATAGGGGCCATACCAGGGCGTCGACAAGCGCCCAGCTAAAGACCAGACGCCAGCGCGGCAACGCCAGAGCTGCGGGGACCACCAGCCACAGCGAATACTGCGGCGACCACACCTTGTTGACCAATAAAAAGGCAGCCACGATGAGGTAGACCAGCTCTGCCATGCGCGGGGTTCGCGCGCTGCGCAGACCCAGCACCGCAATTGCTGCGCAAAGAGCCAAAAAAGCCACCAAGCTGAAGGTATTGAGAAACTCTGGGCTAAAACTCATGCCGGTATTGCGGCTGAGCACTGAGTAGACGGTGGTCCACTCCGCACCGCGCTCTTGGTTGAGGCGGAAAAATTCTCGCCACGCATCCGGGTATTTCATTGCCACCGGCGCGTTGACCGCAATCCAAGCTACGGACGCGCCAAGTAAGGCTAGGAAAAATTGCGACCAACGGCGGTTGCGCACCGCCAAGACCAAGAATGCCCCCAAGATGAAGACCGGCCATAGCTTGAAAGAGGTGCCAAGGCCGATAAGGACACCTGCTACCACTGGCCGCTTGCGCGCGGCGGCCAGAAGCGCGCCTACGGCAAAGGCGATGGAGGGGATATCCCAGTTGCTAAAGGCGTGAATGATGATAAGGGGGCTGGCCGCTACGAGGATGGTGTCCCACGTGCGATTGCCTACCAACAGGTAGACCATATAAAGCACGCCGACCCAGATACAGGACATGACCAGGGCGGTGAGGCCGAAGTACCAACCGGCCTCCGGGATTCCGGCCCACTCCACAAGGGAATAGGTATTGCGGGCGATCCACCCCATCATTCCTTGGAATAAGCCCGCGAGGACCGGGTATTCCATATAGCGGGTCAGGTCGCCCTCCTGCCAAGAATAGGCATAGGGGAAGCCGCCTTCATCGAGGCCACGGCCGCCGTAGAGCGGGATGATGTCGTTATAGCAGAAAGAGGTGTACTGGCGGTTTGCTGCCCAATTCAAGCTAATAACCCCGTCATCACCGCGGGTACCGCCGGCACAATTGGCTTTGGAGAGGAATCCGCAAGCCAGAAATACCCAACCGACGGCGATGATGGCGCGCAGCGGGGTCCACCATTGAGTGGGGCGAACGCCGGCAAAACGGCCCATTGGCCCGCCGAGGAATTCAATTACTCCGCGGGCCAACGGCTCTGAGGAGACGGGAATGCGCTGGTGCGAATTCACTGTCACTGCCGCCTACCCTAGAAGGTCTGCCAGGTCGCTATTCGGACCAATGAGGTCATCTAAGGACGGAGCCTCTTGCTGGGCCGGTGCTTGGTTGTTGTTGCCATTGTTGCCATTGTTGCCATTGTTGCCACGGTTGCCACGCTGTGGACTTGGCGCTGGCTTCGGGCTCTCCGGCTTCTCTTGTGGCTGGACCGGCTTGGTCTCTTCTTCCGGCGCAGCCTGCTGCTCTGGAGCCTCGTAGTTTTGCGTATCGCCAGCGCCGCTATCCCAGCTCGGGTCATAGGCCGGGGCGGCCCTTCCGGCGCCCATATTGCCGAATCCCAGTGGATAGGCGGCCGGGAAGTTTTGGAATTCGGAGTTGGCCAGGGAGTTATCCAGCACGGCCTTCCAAATCTTGGTCGGCGCGCCCGCGCCGTACATGATGCCACCGTACTGATCGAAAATGGCGGAGGTGTTATCTGCGGTACCTACCCACACGGCAGTGGCCAGCTGCGGGGTGGCACCAACCATCCAGGCATCCTTGTTATTTCCGGTATCGCCCATCTGGGTCGTACCGGTCTTAGAGGCAGAAGCGCGGCCGCCCGCAAGGGCGCCATTGGACCACGCGGCTACCGGCTCCATGGCCTCGAGGACGTTATTGGCCACATTGGACGATACGCGGCGCTCGCCTTCATCTTCAGGGTGCTCGTACAGCACTTCGCCGGCGGCGTTTTCTACGCGCTGCACAAAGTGGGGATTATGCCACACACCCTGGTTAGCCAGGGTGGACATCGCGGTAGCCATATCGAGCGGGCGGGACTGGTACTGACCCAGGACGATGCCCTCGAATGGCTGCTTGCCCTTTTCCGTCAGCGTCTTCTCAATGCCCGGCAGGGACTTAGCCACACCCAGGGCATGCGCCATATCCGCGGTGTCCTGCGTACCGTTCTTCAGGTCCGCCTGCAGGCGCAGGAAGGAGGTATTCAGGGACTGCTTGGTAGCCTCGCGCAGGTTGCATACGCCGCAGCCACCGCCCACGTTGGTAACCACATCGGATCCCGGCAGCTGATAAGGAGCAGAAGAGTAATTAGTATCCAGGCTAATTCCCTGCTGCAGGGCAGCTGCTAGGGCCATGATCTTGAAAGTCGAACCGGTCTGCAGCGGGGAGTTGGCGTAATCCCAACCATTGGAATCGTGGCCACCGAAGTACCCGCGGACCGCACCGGTCTTTGGGTCGATGGTGACGGAAGCCGCACGTGCATCTTCCTGCAGGGGAGCCATCTGCTCATCGACTGCCTGGATGGTGTTGTTCTGCACGTTCATATCAATGGTGGTGGTAATGCGCAGACCACCGGTGGACACCTCGTTTTCGGTGATGCCTACCTCTTCCAGCTCACGGATGACCTGATCTTTGATGTGACCGTTGGCGCCCGGGGCCTCGGTATAAGCCGAGTACTCGGTTGGGTCGCGGGTCTCCGGGAAAGTCATCCCATCACGCTGTTCTTGGGTGAGGTCACCCATGCCCACGAGGCCATCTAGGACGTAGTTCCAGCGGTCCTCGGAGCCCTCTTGGTTCACGCGGGGGTCGAGTCCGGACGGGGACTGGATGAGGCCGGCGAGCATGGCGCCTTCCTCCGGGGTGAGGTCCTTGGCGTCCTTATTAAAGTAGGCGTTGGATGCGGCCTGAATGCCGTAGGCATTGCGTCCGAAGTACACGGTGTTGAGGTAGGCGTTGAGAATATCCTTCTTTTCCCACTCATTGGTCATTTTCACCGAGTAGATAAGCTCGCGAATCTTGCGCACATAGGAGTACTCATTACCCACCAGCGTGTTCTTCACATACTGCTGGGTAATGGTGGAACCGCCACCAGCATCAGCGTTGCCGGTTACCTTACCCACCACGGCGCGGCCGAGGCCGGTGAAGGAGAAGCCGGAGTTATCCCAGAAATCGCGGTCCTCCGCGGCAAGCACGGAGTCCTGCACATAGTCCGGGATCTCATCCAGGTTTACGTGGGTACGGTTGCCTTCCGGCGGCACCAAACGGGCGAGCTGGGTCTGGTTATCGCCCGCGTAAATGGTGGAGACTTGGTTATTGGCCAGGTCCTTGGGCTCCGGAACGGTGTATTGCGAGTACGCATAGGCAAAAAGTCCTGCGGGCAATGCCACAAAGACCAGTAGGAACGCCAAAACGACCCACGGCCAGATGCGGCGTTTCTTTTTCGCCTGCTTTTTGCTGGGGCGAGCCACCTTAGTGGACTTGCCGGTAGATTCCTTCTCGGTCACTGATTCGTGTCCTCATTCATCCCTGATCACAAACTAAATAATTGCAGCTTACTGCCTAAGGCGGTGCGCCGGAAACTAACACGCGTTAAAAGCAGTAGCAGAACGCAACAAGTGGTTCCACCGGCACTGGCGACATACCTCCACCTCGTGCACCGTAAACTCCAAGCCCTCGGCGACAAATTCCGCTATTTCTTTATCACTACGGGCGCTCCCAGCACGCCGGCCGAGGTTCTCTCCATAGACCCAGCGGGTAAGCCGCAAAGGCTCGCCGCACACTGGGCCTTCTTTATCCATGGTGTGCCCGTGGTGCTCAGCTGCGGCGCGCAGCAGAAAATCGGCATCGCATACCTCTTCCCGTGTGAGCTGCCCGGCGCGAAATTCGCGCAGATGGTGGGCGCGTTCCCACTCGTGGGAGAGCACATGCTTATAGGCAACGGAATTCACCCGGATCATCCTAATTACCTCTTCTTGATCGATCCACATGGTGTTATGCCACCGCAGGGCATAATTTTCGGCTTAGTCTTGCGCAGTCACTGACAATCACAATTCATGGATATAAAAGGAGTAAACCTTGTCCGAGAAGGTAAAGGTCGCCATCGTGGGCGTCGGCAATTGCGCCACGTCCCTCATTGAAGGCGTGGAGTTTTATCGCAACGCCGCTGCCGATGCAGATATTCCCGGTTTGATGCACACCCAGTTTGGCCCGTATCACGTCGGCGACGTGGAATTTGTTGCCGCTTTCGACGTGGATGCGGACAAAGTGGGCAAGGACCTTGCGGAGGCCACGCGCAGCTCCCGCAATTGCACCATTTCTATTACCGACGTCCCGAACCTGGGCGTTACCGTGCAGCGCGGGCCTACCCTGGATGGCTTGGGCCGTTACTACCAAGAGTCCATTGCGGAATCAGAAGCCCCGCTTGCCGACGTCCCCGCTGTCCTTCGCGAATCCGGCGCCGACGTCGTAGTTTCCTACCTGCCGGTGGGCTCCGAAGATGCGGATAAGTTCTACGCGCAAGCGGCCATCGATGCCGGTTGCGCCTTCGTCAATGCCCTGCCGGTCTTTATTGCCTCTGATCCAGAATGGGCGAAGAAGTTTGAAGACGCCGGGCTGCCCATTGTGGGCGATGATATTAAATCCCAGGTAGGTGCCACCATTACGCACCGCGTCATGGCAAAACTCTTCGAGGACCGCGGCGTGCGCTTGGAGCGCACCATGCAGCTCAATGTGGGCGGCAATATGGACTTTAAGAATATGCTCGAACGCGAGCGCCTCGAATCAAAGAAGATTTCCAAAACGCAGGCCGTCACCTCTAACCTGCACAACTCGCCTATCGCCGGCAAGCGCGAGGACCGCAATGTTCACATCGGCCCTTCGGATTATGTGGAATGGCTCGATGACCGCAAATGGGCCTATGTCCGTTTGGAAGGATCTGCCTTCGGCGAAGTCCCGCTGAACTTGGAGTACAAGCTGGAGGTCTGGGACTCACCTAACTCTGCCGGCATCATCATTGATGCCGTGCGCGCCGCCAAGATTGCCCTCGACCGCGGGGTTGCCGGCCCAGTACTGCCTGCCTCGTCCTACCTGATGAAGTCCCCGCCGGTGCAAAAGGCCGATGACGTGGCACGCGCCGAGCTGGAAGATTTTATTGCCGGAAGCTAACTTTTTGACTTCCAAACTACCGCGCAGAGAAAACGAGCTATACAATCGTTTTCTATGACGCAGCAACATGAGGAGAAGGGCCCCGCTCAATCCCCGTCTACATACGAGGATGCCGTCGAGGTCGCGCGTTCCATCCAACCGGCGCTCAATAAGCTCATCCTTATTTTCCAGCGCACGGCAGAGGGCTCTTCTTTGACCACCTCCCAGGTATCCATCATGAACCAGCTGCGTATGCGGGGCCCATCACGCGTATCCACCATCGCGCAGGCAGAGCTTATCCGCATGCCCACCGCCTCTAATGCGCTCTATCAGCTAGAGCGCCGCGGCTACGTGGAACGCCACCGCGATGAGGAAGACCGCCGCGGTGTCCTGGTAGCGCTGACGCAATTGGGCGAATCTGAACTCGCCATCGTTTCACAGCAGCGCGCCTCGGCCTTGGCAGAAATCATGCGGTGGCTAGAGCCTGAAGATTTGGATACCGCGAATGAAGTAGCCACTGTCATCTCCAAGCTTGCAGATGTCTATCGCCCCACAATGAACGGCGAACAGCGCTAGTTTTGCCCGCGGTGATTTCATTTTTCTCCGGCTTAACGTGATAATTGAGAGAAGCGAAAACCGTAATCTCTCACTAGTTCGTACAGTATGGCAACTGATATTTCCGATGGACATCTCCCAGCCCTGAGCAAGGGCTCGGCTGAAAAGCCACTTCGCATCCTTATTTCTTGGAGCCCCTCTTCCTCCGGCACCGAGGCACTCGAGTGTGCCGCGTGGCTTTCCCGTACCGCTGATATCCAGGTACGCGTCATCTCTACCGTATTCCAGCCGTGGACTACTACTTCCCTCAGCAAACTG
Source organism: Corynebacterium sp. KPL4035 (assembly GCF_037908325.1). Classification (NCBI taxonomy): domain Bacteria; kingdom Bacillati; phylum Actinomycetota; class Actinomycetes; order Mycobacteriales; family Corynebacteriaceae; genus Corynebacterium; species Corynebacterium sp. KPL4035. Next base: position 18,958 of record NZ_JBBMGF010000002.1, read on the forward strand.
GGCGGAAAATATAAAAAATGGTTTAAAGGACAAAAGGAGGCCTGTGCCGCCGCTACCCGTGCCGCCCTCGATAAGGCCGGAGTGCCGCGTAGCTGCTGGGATGAGAAACCCTCCCTATTGGTCGACGGCCCTTCGCGCCCCCATCTGCTGACGGAAATGGCCAAGAAGTTCGAGGCAGACCTCATCATTTTGGGGCCCAACCAGGCCGCACCCAAGGGGCGTTTCTTCGCCGGCTCTACGGCCGATACCTTGCTACATTATTCTCCTCAACCGTTGGGCTTGGTGCCTCGCAAGGTAAAGCTGTCCAAGCACGGCGTCACCCGCTTTAACTTTGCCATTACTGAACACAGCCCGCGCGAAGATCATGAGATGCTCGCCGCAGCCGAGCTTGCCAATCGCTGGAACCTGCCGCTGCGCCTGCTGGCTTTCTCGGCAAAGGGCTTGCTCAGTACCCCGTCGAAGGATAAGCACGATATGGCGCTCGAGCTGGCGGCGGAGTGGCTCGAGGATTCCCTTGCCATGCTGGATCGCGCCCGCGATTGCATCCAGGAGAAATTCCCAGAGCTGGATGTCACCTCTGAAATTGGTTCCGGTGCCGGCTGGGGCGGCGCAGTGGATTCGCTCAAGTGGAAAAAGGGCGATCTCATGCTTATGGCCTCCACCCCGCAAGGCCCCATCGCCCGCGTATTCTTGGGTTCTACTGCCACGGAGCTGCTGCCGCATATTCGGGTGCCCATCTTGGTCCACCCAGCCTGCGGTTAGGATTGGGGTATGAGCCAGCGACCAGAGCATCCCGAAAACGATCTGACATCCGATGCTGACTATGCTAATCTGCGCCGCCCTGAACCGCAGAGTTTCGATGAGCTGGCCGATGAGCCGGATCCTTTAGAGATTGCCGCTGCTAACCGCCGCTCTACCCGGCAAGCCGTCTGGTACATGCTCGCAGTCCTTGTCATCTCTGCGCTCTATGGCTTCGCGGTCGCGCTCGCCGCTAGGCTTATGGGCGGTCCTTTATGCGAAGATGGCACCGCTACGTGGCTCTGCACCGATGGGCAGCGCACCTTCTTTAGCCTGACCACCCCGATCATTCCCTTCTTCGGCATGATTGGCTGCGCCGTCATCATGGTGCGCAAGCTACACCGATATCTGCGCTGGCGCAGTTGGATGGCCATTTTCTGGGTGATGGCCTGCAATTTCATGCTCTGGACCATTACCGATATCCAGCTATTTCTCATGGACTCGGCTGCCGCATAGAAAACTTCCCGCCTCCCGATGATCCTCCTGCTTGATAATTACGATTCTTATACCTTCAACCTGGCTCACCTCATTGCAGAGGTAGACGGCCGTCACCCACTCGTTATTGCTGCCGGCGAGGCAGAAGGACTGGCCGAGCGCGTCCGTGCCGGCGAATTTTCTCATGTGGTGATTTCTCCCGGTCCGGGCACGCCTGAGCGGGAGGAGGACTTCGGTGCTGCCCGAGCCATCATCACCGCCGCAGCAGCGGCCGAGATTCCGGTGCTGGGCGTATGCCTTGGCCACCAAGGGCTGGGCCTGTTGGCCGGCGCTCAGGTTTCTCGTGCGCCACAACCGCGCCACGGTTTTGTCTCCTCTATTAGCCACTCGGGCGAGGGCATCTTTGCCGGAATCCCGCAAAATTTCGAGGTAGTGCGCTACCACTCCCTGCAGATTGGCGAGGTCCCCGGTATCACCGTTCATGCCCGTAGCGAGGATGGCGTCATTCAAGCGCTCAAGGTCGATGGTTTGCCGCACTGGGGCGTACAATTCCACCCGGAGTCGGTGCTTACCCAGCACGGCCGGGATATTATGCGCAACTTCCTGAGTGGGTTCCGCCTGCTCCACCGCGAGGTTCCCGGCGCGGTGGACTGCCCGCGGGTCTTTGCTACCCTGCGCGCCGAAGGAAAAGATGCCTTCTTCCTCGACTCCGCGGATCCGCGCGGGCGCTACTCCATCCTCGGAGATACTGCCGGCGCGTTGAGTCGTTCTTTCCGCTATCGGCTTGGTGACGCCCCCGATATCCTTGCCCTCTTGGACCGCGAGCTCGCTACCCGCGTCGCCAACGCTCCAGAACTTCCTTTCACCGGCGGGGTTATCGGCTACCTAGGCTATGAGTGCGCCCAGCTCACCCTGCCCATTGAGTTAAGCCACCGCTCCCCTTACCCAGATGCTTATTTTGTGCGGCCGCAGTCTTTTATGGTCTATGACCACCAGGAAGAAACAGCGCATCTGTGCTGCCTGGCTGGCGACGGCGCCGAGCAACTGCTGGACCGATTAGAAGCCGCCTTGAGTACGGATGAACCACAGGAGACTGGGGAGGGCCGCGGGGCGTCGCTAAGCGCAGACGCCTGGCGCAGCCCCGGCTACCTGGAGCGGATTAAGCGCGCTCAGGAGTTCCTGCACGCCGGGGAGAGCTACGAAGTCTGCCTGACCGATACCTACTCGGCCGGGGCCGAGGGGGAGCTTTATTCCCAACTGCGCTCACACAATCCCGCTCCCTATGCCGCGCACCTCGTCTTCGATGGCGTGGAAGTCTGCAGCGCCTCGCCTGAGCGCTTCCTCACCGTGCGCGGCCGTGAGGTGGAGGCCAAGCCGATTAAGGGCACTATCTCCGCCGACGAGGATCCCGCATTGCTGACCACGGACCCGAAGACGCGCGCCGAAAACCTCATGATCGTCGACCTGCTGCGCAATGATCTTTCCCGGGTATGCGAGCCCGGAACCGTACGCGTACCGAAGTTGATGCAGGTAGAAAGCTATGCCACGGTTCATCAATTGGTGTCCACCATTACCGGAGCGCTGCGCGCCAATGCCACTGCGGTCGATGCCCTCCGCGCCACCTTTCCTCCCGGCTCGATGACGGGCGCGCCAAAGCTGCGCACCTGCGAAATCATCGATCAGCTCGAGACCGGCCCGCGCGGGGTCTACTCCGGCGTGGTGGGCTACTTGGGCTTTGATGGACAAGCCGATCTCAGCGTGGTCATCCGCACGGCCGTACGCGCGGGCGGCGAGGTCACTATCGGGGCCGGCGGGGCCATCGTTTTGGATTCGGATCCGGCCGCCGAGCTAGCAGAGCGCAACCTTAAGGCGCAGTCCGTATTAGGGGCATGGCAGTGAGTACCTATCTCTGGCACGAGGGCGGCTTTATTCCCAGCCAACCCCATCCCGGTCCCTTTGACGTTGCGGATTCTTGGCGGATGCTTGGCGACGCCCACTCAAGCGCCCTTCGCCTTCACCTCCGGCGCTTCGAGTCGGTGGCGGGGCCGCTTCCCGCTGGGTTCGTGTCTGCGATGCTGCAGCGCTTCGCCCCCGGCGATCTTTTTCCCCGCATCTCGCTAGCTGCAGGACAACTGCGCCTTGATATTCGCCCCGCACCCCCAGCACGCCCAGTCACCCGGCTAACCTATGCGCAGGCACCCGACCCGCGCTCGCAGCCTTTGGTCAAGGGCCCCGATTTCCCGGCACTGGCACGCTACCGCGCCGAATACCAGGACGACGGTGCCGATGACACCGTCATTGTGGATTCCTCCGGTGCCATGCTGGAGACCACCACCGGCGCGCTCGTCGCCTGGGACGGGGAGACTCTTGTGCTCCCCACCGGGACGGCGCTGCCCAGCATCACGCTGCACCAGGTCACCCGGCGCGCCGCGGCCCTAGGCATACGGACCGAAACACGCCCGCTCACCCTGGAGCTCGCCACCGAATGCCCCCTGTGGTTCCTCAACTCGCTGCACGGCATCAGCCCGGTGACCGAACTATACACACCTACCGGCATCGTCTATCCGCCCTGCAACCCGCACACCGCCACGTGGCAACAGTGGTGGTGGGACTCCTTCCACAAGGAAACGGCGCGCGACTAGCTCTCCTGCTTGGCTAGCTGCGCTGCCACCTCGGCGCAATCTGGCCGGCCGCAGTGCTGCGTTTCTACATGTTGGATGCAGTCATCACAGATGAGCACCTGCTGGCGACAGGTATCTTCATTGATGCAATTGTGGAAGGTATTCGTGCCTTTGCCACAGTGCACGCAATGGCCCAGCTGGATAAAGCCTGGGTCCTGGAGCCCTTGGCCAAACTCGTGATGCATGCGCTTATCAAAGACATACATTGAGCCTTCCCACAGGCCATCATTGCCGTACTTTTCGCCATAGCGCACGATGCCGCCATCGATCTGGTAGACCTCTTTGAAACCACGATTCTTCATCAACGAAGACAGGATTTCGCAGCGAATACCGCCGGTGCAATAGGACACCACCGGCTTATCCTTCATCCAGTCGTACTTGCCCGATTCAATTTCCTCGATGAAGTCATGCGTGGTTTTTACATCGGGAACGACGGCATTTTTAAACTTGCCAATCTCTGCCTCCATGGCGTTGCGTCCATCAAAGAAGACGACTTCCTCGCCACGTTCTTCTACCAGCTTATTAACCTCTTCTGGCTTGAGATGCACGCCGCCACCGACGACGCCGTTCTCATCCACCTTCAGCTCTCCCGGCGCGCCAAAGGCCACAATCTCATCGCGTACCTTAACCGAAAGGCGTGGGAAGTCATCCGCCCCGCCCTCGGACCACTTGAACTGCATGCGCTTAAAGCCTGGGTATTCTTTGGTCTGGCGAACGTAGCGCTTGCAGGCTTCCATATCGCCGCCAACGGTGCCGTTGATGCCATGCTCGCTGATAAGGATGCGCCCCTTGAGCCCCAGGGACTCGCACAGGGTGCGTTGCCACAGCATGATTGCGGTGGGATCTTCGATGGGGGTAAAGCAGTAATACAGGAGAACTTTGCCAATAGTCACGCCCCAATCTTAGGCCTGCAGCTGGGTAGATCCCCAATCTTGTAGTTGTTCTTTATAAGACTGCGGCCCCTCCAGCACGGGCTGAAAGGGCCGACCCTCTACTCAGAACCTAGCGCTTCTGGTACAGCGCTTTCTTGCGAGCAAAGACGGGATCAGAGGTCACGAGCACGCCCAAATTGCGGAAGATTCCCTCATCCACCGAACCCAGGATGGTGGTGGTGTGAACATCGCACCCGGCAAGCTCCTTGATCTGCTCTAGTGCCTTTCGGGCATTATCATCCTTAGCGGCAGACACGGATAGGGCGATGAGCACCTCGTCGGTATGCAGGCGTGGATTCTTGGAACCCAGGTGCTTGGTCTTAAGCGTTTGAATCGGCTCGATGGATTCGGGCGAAAGCAGATGGATATCGTCATCGATGCCGGCCAGGTGCTTCAGGGCGTTGAGCAGCATCGCGGCCGAGCAGCCCAGCAGAGGCGCGGTACGGCCGGTGATCATGGTGCCGTCGTGCAGCTGCATAGCAGAGGCAGGCTCGCCGGTTTCTTCCGCACGTTGGCGCGCGGGCGCCACCACGGGGCGATCTTCTACCTTGATGCCGGCCTTAGCCATGATGACCGCGGCACGCTCAGATTGTTCGGTACCCAAGCCAGCGCGGGCCTCTTCCACCTGAGCCTTAAAGTAGCGGCGGATGATTTCTTGCTGGGCGGCGGCGCGGCACACGGCGTCATCAGTAATGCAGAACCCAGCCATGTTCACGCCCATGTCCGTGGGAGACTCATACGGGGTGGTGCCGGTGAGCTTTTCCAACAAGGTGCGCAGCAGCGGGAATGCTTCCACATCACGGTTATAGTTCACGGTGGATTCACCGTGGGCGGACAGATGGAAGTGGTCAATAATATTGGAATCGTTGAGGTCCACCGTGGCGGCCTCATAGGCCAAGTTCACGGGGTGTTCAAGGGGGAGATTCCAGATAGGGAAAGTTTCAAACTTAGCGTAGCCAGCATTATTGCCGCGCTGGTGCTCGTGGTAAACCTGCGAGAGCGCAGTGGCCAGCTTGCCGGAGCCAGGGCCCGGCGCGGTGACAACGACAAGATCGCGGGAGGTTTCCGCAAACTCATTGCGGCCAAAACCCTCTTCGGACACGATTAGGTCCGTATTGGTGGGGTACCCAGGGATAACGCGGTGTCGGGCCACCTTGAGGCCAAGGCGCTCTGCCTTTTCGATGAAGGCCTCGGCCTGGGAGTTTCCCTCCTCCAGCTGGGTCATGACGATGTTTTCCACCAAGAATCCGCGGCTGCGGAATACATCTACAAGGCGCAGCAGGTCATCTTCGTAGAGGATGCCTAGGTCGGCGCGCACCTTCTGGCGGGAGATATCTTTCGCGTTGATGCAGATGAGGATCTCTACGTCCTCTTTGATGCGCTCCAGCATCGCGATTTTATTGTCCGGGGTGAAACCCGGCAGCACGCGGGAGGCATGCATATCGTCGAAAAGTTTGCCGCCCATCTCCAAGTAGAGTTTGCCGCCAATTTCCTCGCGGCGGGCGTGAATGTGCTTTGACTGCAGCTCGATATATTTCTCGCGGTCAAAGCCGATTTTGTGCGTCATGATTTGAAAGCCTTCCCCTGAGTTAAATCATTCCGCATTTCGAGTTTACGCTATTATCACCTCCCAAATAAGTGGGCTGGTTAGCGGCAGGTTTGGCCGAAAATTCTTCCCGATTAGACTGGCTTCTATGCCTGAAGGTCACGTCATCCACCGCCTAGCCAATAAATTCAACGCGGATTATCGCGGTATGCCGCTGCGCGTGACCAGCCCGCAGGGGCGCTTCGCGGCGGAGGCGGAGATTCTCGATGGCGAGCGCATCGAGCTGGCCGAAACCTACGGTAAGCATCTTTTTGTACACTTCACCGCTCCGGATCCGCGCCATATCCTCTATATTCACTTAGGGCTCATCGGCAAGCTGCGCTTCGAGCCCCGCGAGGAGACCGGCGGACAGATTCGGGTGCGCATTGATAATGGCACCGAGGCCGCCAACCTGCGCGGACCACAGTTTTGCCGCTTGCTTACAGAAGAGGAGTACCGCGCACAACTGGCCAAGGTAGGCCAGGATCCGCTGCGCCCAGACGCCGATGTGGAGGCCTTATGGGCCAAGGTGCACAAATCGCGACGCAGCATTGGCTCGCTGATGATGGACCAGCACCTCTATGCCGGCGTGGGCAATATTTACCGCGCGGAAACCCTCTTTCGCCATGGCCTCTCCCCTTTCCTGCCTGGCCGCGACGTTTCCCGTGAAACCTTTGACGCAACGTGGGCCGACCTAGTGCAGCTAATGGAGTACGGGGTGGAGCACGGCCGCATCGATACGGTTCGGCCCGAGTATTCTCCCGAAGCCATGGGGCGCGAACCGCGTAAAGACGACCATGGCGGGGAGGTATATGTCTATCGCCGCGCCGGTTTGCCCTGCTATGTGTGCGGCACCCCAGTGGCGGAAAGAGTCATGGAGGGACGCAACCTATTCTGGTGTCCGACCTGCCAGCCGGCTCCTTAAAGGCCTATCCTGGCGGGCATGCGATATGCCTATAGCGTTGCTGCCGTCCGTGCGGCGGAGCATTCCCTTCTAGCCCAGCAAGACTTTGCCGATGAGCTCATGCGCTTGGCCGCGCGCGGCGTAGCAGCCACGGCCGCAGCCATGCTCGGCCCTGGGCGGCGAGTGAGTATCCTCGTCGGCCCAAGCGGCAATGGCGGCGATGGCCTCTACGCTGGCGCTTTCCTGGCGGAGGATGGTTATTCAGTCGAGGCCATCCTCGCGGCGGATAGCGCCCACGAACCCGCACTGCAGGCGTTTACCGCGGCCGGCGGGACCATTGTGCACAGTCTGGAGGTTGCCGATCTGCTTATCGACGCCGTCGCCGGCCTCTCCTCCACCCGCGGCCTTTCCGGTGCCCCGCTCAGCGCCTATGCCGAAGCCAAAAAGCGTGGCGTTCCAGTCCTAGCGGTGGATATCCCCTCCGGGATTAACGCCGATACCGGTGTGGCTGCGACCGATGCGGTGGAAGCGGACGTGACCATTAGCTTTGGCTGGGCCCGCGCCGGACACGTCTGTGCCCCAGAATGCGGCGCGGTGGTGCTCTGCGATCTCCTCTTGCCAGGCGCGCCGCGCTCTTTTGCAGAAGAGCTGTCTGCCACCGCAGAACCGGTGGGCCATATCGCCAATGAACCCACCATCCCCTTGCCCTATCAGTGGCCAACCGAGCCGGTACTCACGGGTGACCAAGGCCAGGTTTCCGCCCCAAAGCCGGTGGGCTGCACGGGGCCAATCCTGGATCCGACGCCCGGGGCGAAAAGCACTAAATACACCGGTGGGGTTACCGCGGTATGCGCCGGCAGCAACGCCTTTCCCGGCGCGGGCATACTCGCCGCCACGGGCGCGGTGCGGGCCACCCCCTCCATGGTCCGCGTCGTAGGAAATGACTCTGTAGTCGCAAGCCTGCCGGAGGTAGTGCCCCATGCAAGCGCTGAAGAAAAGGTCCATGCTCAAGCCTGGGTAGTAGGCCCAGGACGAGGCACCGGGCCGGAAGCGGCAGCGGAATTACGGGCTGTGCTGGCACGCAAACTGCCCACAGTTATCGACGCAGACGCGCTCACGGTGCTGGCTAGCAATGAGGATCTGCGCAAACTTGTACACGATCATCCTTGCGCGGTTCTTACCCCGCATGCCGGGGAATTTGAGCGGCTCTATACGGCTACGCTTGGCCGCGCACTCGATCTTTCGGAGGGCTTAAGCGTACGCCTGCAGGAGCTTGCCGCGACACTCGACTGCTTTGTCCTGCACAAAGGCCGGATCACCACGGTCACGGCCCCCGGGCAGGAAATTTATGGCATGAACGCGGGGCACTCCTATGCAGCTACCGCCGGATCCGGTGACGTGCTTTCTGGCATCCTCGGCGCCACGCTAGCCCAGCTGAATTTTGCTGAGGTAGATGCGAAGGGGATCATTGCGGAGATTTTGCACGCCGCAGCCATACACCAACACGCTGCCGCTATTGCCGCCCACACCCCAGACGGCTTTGGGATTTGCTCTGCCTCCCAGATTGCCGCGGCGGTGCCCCAAGCAATCGCACGGTTGCTAGTGATGCGGCGCTAGCTGAGCACGGAAACCTTCTCCTGCTCGGAAACGTGACCGTCTTTGACCTCAACCACGCGGTCAGCGAAGGTCAGCAGGGAACGGTCATGGGTCACCAGCACGGTGGCGGTTTTCATCTCTTGGGTGACATCGCGCAAAAGGCGGATGATCTCCTGGGAAAGGTGAGAATCGAGCGCGGAGGTAGGCTCATCCGCCAGCAGCAGGTCTGGCTGCTCCATGAGCGCACGAGCGATATTGACGCGCTGGCGCTGGCCGCCAGACATCTGGCCCATGCGGCGGTTTCCCATACCTGCCAGGCCCACAAAGTCCAATAGCTCATCGGCGCGCTGTGGGCGCAGCTTGCGGCCAGCGATGTGATCCATAATCAATAGTTGGTCGCGCACATTGAGCGAGGACAGCAAGTTGGCCTGCTGAAAGATGATGGACCGGGTGCCATCTACCTGTACGGAACCAGAATCCGGGGTGATAAGCCCAGCGGCTACGGATAGTAGCGTGGATTTACCAGAACCGGACTCACCCACGATGGCGGTCAGGCTATTGGATTCGGCCTTGAGGGAGGCGTCGGCAAGCGCGGTAGTGGTTGTCTCGCCGTCCTGGTAGGTCACGGTGGCATTGCGAATATCAAGAATGGTGGACATGTTAAGCGTTTCCTCCAAGTGCATCGAGTGGGTTGGCTTTAGCTACGCGGCGGGTAGCGACGAGGGCGCCGGCCATACCGAGGACCCAAATACCAACCGCAGGAACGGCAATGCTGCGCAAAGAGACATCGAAAGGAACGGTGCCGGAGGCGAGCGCGCCGAGCGCCCACCCAACGACAGCGCCCAGGATGGTGCCGGCAGCCAAGATGATGGCGGCTTGTGCCAGGGCATCGCGCAGCAGGTAGCGCACGGTGGCGCCCAGCGCGCGCAAAATAGACAGGTCGCGGGTGCGCTGAATGGTCCATACGGTCAAGAAAGCGACGGTGACTAGCGCGGAGATGCCGTACAAGAAGCCCTGCATGGTAAGCAGCGAGCCGCGTTCAGACTGATAGCCCGCTAGACCGGTGAAGGACTTGGAAACCTTGACGGAGCCGGGAACCTCATACTTATACAGTGCGGCGGTGCCCACCACGCCCTTCGGGGCGTGGCTAATCTGCTGCCAAGACTCGGTGGAAGCCCATACCACCGCAGAGTGGGAGTACATGGTCTCCGGGACGGTGCCCTCCACCGAGAAGTCGGCGCCGCCTAGGGGGACGGTTTCGGCCGCATCGATGGAATCTGGCAGGAGCACGCCCTGCTCTGGGATGGTCTTATCGGTGCCCGGAACCTGGGTGCCGGCTGGCAAGCTGAGGACGGCAACGCCGCCGTGACCCTCCAGCTTGGTCTGCGCCGCGCCGAGGGGAATACCGTCGCTGGCGATATCGCCGGCATGCATCGCGGACTCGCTGAAGGAGGGATCCTCGGTGGAGAAGGAAATATACGGGTACTCCTTTTCCAGGGACTCCAAAGCGGAAGTATTTTGCTTGGAAAGGCCCTCCGTTAGGCCGGAGAGCATCACGAGCAAAAGGGTGATGAGCGCAACCGTGCCGCCAATGAGCGCGAAGCGGCCGCGCGCTGTGGTGATTTCTCTGATTGCTAGGAACATACTTCTATATTCGCTTTATGCAGGTCAGAAGTAATCGGCCAGCTCGCTGAACCTCTAGTCAACCAAGTGGTTGATTCACTGTCCACCCTTGCGCGGATATCCTGGGTGGTTGTGTTTAAAGGACAGAAATTATGGGTCTATGGTTTGCACGCCATGTTCGCGTTTCTGCTGGTCTTCGGCGTAGCGCGTGCCTACGTGGACGGCCGGCTCGATGCCCGCGTTATTGGCTTAGCCATCGCACTCGCCGTGGTGTATGCCGCACAACGCTGGTTGCCCACGTGGCTGTGGCTGGGTGGACTTTGCCTCCTCTGGCTGGGCTTGATGGTCCATGCGCAGGATTTCATGTGGCTGGAGTTCCCACTTATTTTTGTCTTTCTGCGCGCCTTGCCCACCGTGCCTGGGCTGGTCTCCATCGCCATATTGTGGGCGGCTGCCGCTTTCATCCCCGCCTGGCTACATCCTGAGGGCTGGACCATCGCTGCTGCGGTAGGACCGCTTATCGGTACCGCCTTTGCGGCCACGGTCTTTTTCATCCAGCGGCGACTGCAGGCGGAGGCGGCGCACCATAGGGACATCGCCAAGCAGCTGCGCGAAACCCAGGCCGAGCTAGCCGCAAGCGAGCACCAAGCCGGCCGGCTGGAGGAGCGCGAGCGGCTCTCTCGCGAGATTCACGACACCGTCGCACAAGGTCTTAGTTCTATTCTGCTGCTCTCCCGTGCGGCCCGCGGCACCACTGATCCAGCAACCAAAGAGGAGCAGCTGGAAATTATCGAGGAAGTCGCCAGCGAGAATCTGGCCGAGGCCCGCCGCTTTGTCCGGGAGCTCGCCGGCCCCGATGAGCGGCTGGAAACCCAGCTCAATTCCCTGCTATCCCAGATGCGCAGCCGCGTGAAAGCCTTGGGCGAAGATACCACCCTTGAACTGGTGGTCTCCGGCAGCGGCAAGGTGCCTGCCCAGATCAAAAAGGTCATTGTGCGGGCCGCGCAGGAGGGTCTCAATAACGTCATCAAACACGCCCACGCCTCGCGTGCAGTGGTCACGCTCGGACTTTTCGAAGATGCTGTCACCCTGGACGTTGTTGATAATGGATGCGGCGTAACCGCCTCCCCTAGCAGGGATAATAAGGATCATGGCTTCGGGCTTACCGGCTTGCGCGACCGCGTGGAGAGCGTGGGCGGCACTATGAACCTAGAATCGGGCGAAGGCACCGCCCTGGCCGTCCGTATACCGCTGAAGGAGCGAAGCAATGGTTAATGTCATGCTGATTGATGATCACCCAGTGGTCCGCGCCGGCCTGCGCGCCATTCTCAATACCTTCTCCGATGTCGAGGTAGTAATGGAGGGCTCCACCGGCGCGGATGTGGATAAGCTTTTTACTGCAGATGCCCCGCAGGTAGACGCTGTAGTCTGCGATATCCAGATGCCCGACGTGGATGGCATCGCAGCCACCAAGCGCGTAGTAGACGCCGGCGGCCCGCCCGTGCTCATCTTGACCACCTATGACACGCAGGCCGATATCCTCGCCGCCGTGGAAGCCGGCGCGATGGGCTACCTGCTCAAGGACTCCCCCGAGCAGGCGTTGCACGAAGCCGTGTTCAATACCGCCGCGCACCGCCGCACCCTAGCGCCGGAGGTTGTGGATCTCCTCGCCCAGCGTGTGGGCCGACCGCAAGAATCACTGTCCACCCGCGAGCTGGAAATCTTGCGGGCGTTATCTAGCGGTTCCTCTAATAAGGAGCTAGCCAAGCAGCTGTTCATTTCCGAGGCCACGGTCAAGACCCACCTCATCCATATTTTCCAAAAGTTGGGCGTGGAAACCCGCACCGCCGCGGTGACCGTGGCACGAGAGAGAAAGCTCATTTGATGCTGGACTGCATAGTCATTGGTGCCGGCCAGGCAGGCCTCGCGGTGGGTTATTACCTGCGCAAGAAGGGCCTAGATTTTGTCCTTCTGGATGCAGAATCCGGTCCTGGCGCAGCCTGGCGCCATACCTGGCCCTCCCTGACGCTTTTTAGCAATGCGGCCTCTTCCAACCTGCCGGGATGGCCCATGCCCCATTACGAGGGCTTTCCACCGGCCAGCCACGTTATTGATTATTTTGCACGCTATGAGCAGCGTTATGAACTGCCCATTCGTCGGCCAGTCACAGTGGATGAGGTGACCCATGACGGCGCGTACTTCCACGTTTATGCGGGGGAAGAGAAACTCACCTCGCGCACGGTCGTAGCGGCAACGGGCACGTGGTCCGCACCTTTTATCCCCTACTACCCCGGCAACTTTGGCGGAAGGCAATGGCATTCCGCCTTCTATCCAGGCCCCGCGGACTTTGCCGAATCTACCGTGGCGGTCGTGGGCGCGGCCAATTCCGGTGCCCAAATCGCGGCCGAGCTCCTACTCTCCGGCGTAGAGACAACCTGGTACACCCGCAGCTCCCCGCGGTGGATGCCCGATGATGTTGATGGTCGAGTCCTGTTTCAGCGCAATCGCGCCCGCCTCAACGCAATGCTGCGCGGCGAGCCAGACCCCGGCGCGGATTCCAACTTGGGCGATATTGTGATGGTTCCACCTGTCCTGCGGGCACGGGATTCTGGGCTTTTGCAGGCCACCCCCATGTTTTCTTCTCTTGCTGAAGTCAACGCGGACCATCTCATCTGGTGCACCGGTTTCCGGCCTGCTCTCCGGCCTATCCGCGGGCTCCTTGATGGTACCTCCCCCGCCGTCGACGGTCTCTTCCTCGTAGGCTACGGCACCTGGACCGGACCCGGCTCCGCCACCATTACTGGGGTAAGCCCCTTTGCTAAACAGACTGCGCAAGCCGTTGCGAATATATGTGACTAAAGCTATAGGGTACTCCCCACCTATTCGACTAAACTGCCTCCTCACAAGCAGTGCCAAACAATAAGGAAAAGCTGGTTTATTCATGTCCGCCTGGGATCTCTACGATGACCTCATCGATGCCATTCCCCGTGACATAGTGGTCTCCCGCGCTGCCCAAAACCCGCGGTGGACCCGCGTTTACACCGAAAGTCCTAGCTGCGGCGTGGCCATGACCATGTCAGCAACCTCCCGCCCCGCCCAGATGAGCGCTGAGTACTCCGGCGTTCCCTTACGTGCCATCGCACAGCTGGCCAAGAGTTGGAATTTCTCAGAGGCGTCCTTCGGCATGGCTGCGCTCAATTCCTATTACGCCACGCCTTCCGTGGCCAATGAACATGGCTTTGCGCTTGCCGACGCCCCCTGGCCCCACATCTTCGGTCCCTTCCGCGAAGCCGTCGCGGGTAAGAAGGTCGCCGTCATTGGCCACTTCCCTTTTGCGCCTAAGGCGCTCAACCAGGCGGCGGATTTTTATATGCTAGAGCGTTCGCTCAATGAGGGCGACTACCCCGATTCCGCCGCCGAGTACATACTGCCCGAGTGCGATTATGTCTTCATTACCGGCTCCGCCTTTGTTAATAAGACCGCTCCCCGCCTGCTCGAGCTCTCCCGCGAGTCCTTCAATGTGATCTTGGGGCCCTCAACGCCCCTGGCCCCTATTCTCCTTCAGGACTACGGAGTATCACAGGTCACCGGCATAGTTCCCACCGACGCCGCCGGTATGTTTGAGTGCCTCGAAGAGGGAGATTCCCTCGATATGTTTAATTTCGGGCACCGCGTCAGCCTGGGTACTTAGACAATTACTCCGGCCACAATCGCGGCGGCGAGGGCACCCAAGCCCAAAGCCGCCATCCAGCCGATAGCGCGGACGGCTCGCAGCTGCGCCTGTGCGCTCTTGCGGCTAACTAGGAACGCGCCCAAGGCCGCTCCAAGGGTATTGAAAACCACATCGTCGACATCGCTAAAGCCCAGTGAGAATAGATATTGGGTAGTTTCGATGCCCAAGCTGAGCGCCATGGCTAGAAGGATGGTTCCGCCACGGCCAAAGCGGACGTGGCGCGAATGTTGCCCCATCACTACCAAGCACGCGCCAAGTGGGAAAAAGAGCGCTATATTGCCCAAGGTATTGGTCCACGGTCCCCACCACGGATGAGGGTTATTAAAGCCGTTGAACATTTGCAGATCCAGGCTGCGGCGGGCATGTGCAGAGGCATCGAGCACGCCGGGAATATCAATAAACGGCTTGCCCACTGTAGCTACGGCAATAGCCACCACAACGACCACGCAGGCAACGCCAGCACTGCGCCACAACGTGCGCTTGGAAGGCGCGCCTTGCGCCCTTACCTGGTGCGAAGTGCGGGTGGATCCAGTGGTCGTCGTCATAATGCCCAATTTAACAAGCCTGTCTGAAAAATTCCCGGGAGATTCGCTGTCGAATCCCTGCATCACATTTAACGTACGATGGTGAGCATGAGCACGCTACTAGTAACTCGCAACGAAGACAAAACCGTCACGACCTCCTTTGAAGAGGGAGAGTTCCTCGGCGAGGGTGACATTACCGTTGATGTTTCTTATTCTTCCCTGAATTACAAGGACGCCATGGCAATCGCAGGCGACCGCGGTGTCATGCGCACCAGCCCACTTGTCCCAGGCATCGACGTGGTCGGCACCGTTGCCGAGTCCAGCGTAGAGCGCCTACCGGTAGGCACCCTGGTTGCCTCCTTCGGTGATGGCCTTGGCGAATTCCGCCACGGCGGCTACACCCCGAAGCAGCGCGTTAACTCCCAGGCCACGGTCGCGCTCCCCGCAGACTTCACCGCTGAGCAGGCAGCCGCTGTCGGTACCGCAGGCTATACCGCTGCCCTGTGCGTCAACTCCTTGCGCGGGCTTCCCGACGGCCCCGTTTTGGTCACCGGCGCAACTGGCGGTGTCGGCTCCATCGCCGTGAACCTCCTGTCCAATGCCGGGTACGAGGTCCACGCCATGACCGGCCGTCCCGATGACTATTCCCAGTACCTTCACGAGCTCGGTGCCCACACCATTGTGGACCGCGCCGAGTTCGCCGAGACCGGAAAACCCTTGCAGAAGGCAACCTATGCCGGTGCTGTCGATACCTCCGGCTCCCACGTTTTGGCCAATGTATTGGCTCGCACGGTTTGGGGCGGCACCGTCGCCTCCACCGGTATGGCCGCCGGCCCGGATCTTCCCACCACCGTGCTGCCGTTCATTCTGCGCAACGTACACCTTGCCGGCGTCAATTCCGTAGACGCCCCACTGCACTACCGCCAGAACGCTTGGCAGCTCTTGGCTCGGAAGCTAGACCGTTCCATTCTTGAGTCCCTGACCACAACGATTCCACTTTCGGACGTGGTCGAGGAATCCAAGTCCCTTCTAGAGGGCACCCACCACGGACGCACCGTCCTTAAAATTGCCTAGGCTGCGCCCTGCTAATATTCCCCGGCACCCGCCGTCATGGCGGGTGCCTTTTGCATACGCGGTTAGGCTTCAGAAGCGAACTCTCCAGCGCCCTGCTCATCAATCCCACGCAACAACTTCCGAGAAATTTCCCCCAAAGTTTGTAGGTCTTCGTCACTAAGGGTGCTCACCACGATTTCATCAACTGCGGCGGTGTGGCGCGCTATTGCCGCACCGAAGGCGGCACTTCCCTTTTCCGTCACAGTGACTTCAATGGCTCGAGGCCCAAGTTCCGGTGCTTCCCGCCTGGAGACTAATTTTCGTGATTCCATGCGCACCAGCTGTCGATGCAGGCGCGATTTTTCCCATCGTAGTTCCGTCCCCAATTCGTGCGGACGGGTATGAATTTTGCGGCGGCGATGCAACACCGCCAAGACCGCATAGTCCGCCTCGCTTAGACTAGAGTCTCTCTGCAACTGTGCAGAAAGTCGCGCATGCAGCAGCTCTTGCATAGTGACAAAATCTCCCCATGCCGCACTCTGCTCCACACGCATGGCTATCCTCCTTCGGTTGCCGTTATTTAACAGCTTATACAGCGTAGTTGATCTAGCAACCCGTTAGGCGATCGGGAGTTGATACAACAACTCCTACTACTTTAATACGGCGGGCGTATAGCACGTCAACAATTTAATGCCCCTACATCTTTAGGGCCAAAATCATAATTGATTTGATTTTGGAACACTATTGGCGGGCTTATCCAAATGTTTTAACTGCTATGTTATTGGCGCAAAAATTAAATAGTTAAACAAAGAGTCTTGGTAGCGATCCGTCCGCTGGAACAAACGGCGTCTCGGGAGAAGCGACCGAAGTGTTTAAAATGGCGAGCATGGATAAGCTATCTAGCACATGTGGTTTCGATCTAATGGATATTGAAGAGCTCATCGCAGAGCTACCCACGAGCCGCGAAATATGGGATGCACCTGGATTTGATCGAGTCCTTTTTCACGCAGATCCGTCCGACATGGCGATCACCGCGATGGAGTACGAAGGGGAGTGGGCCGCAGTTCCTTCGTATCGGGGAGGGGAACAGGCCCTGGGAACGATTTATCGCGCAACTCCCTATATCGGCATTGTGGAAACGGGGGATTTACGGTTCGCAGCACTGGCGGATGCACCCTTTGCCCTGCCAGCGGGAAACCCCGTCGGAGGCGAAAAGCTAGAGGGACAGGTCCAGCCGGCGGTTGTGGCCTTGCGTTACGAGGTGGGGGAGCCAGAGGAATTTTCTTTGAATTCTCCTGCTACCGAGCGCTTTTCTCGGAACTTAAAGCCCAGTATGCTCAACCCGCAGGTAGAGGTGGCGGGAACCATCGGGGGCATCGCCAAGCACAGCAATGAGCTGGGCATGGGGGAGTTTTGGGTATGCGACCTCGACGGCCTGCCGCTCATTGTGAACGAGAAACTGGAGGTCGGCCAGGGAATCCGGGCACACGGCATAGCGCTGTGTGCCACGGAATTTTGGGAGGAGTAACTACTTGACGACGAGATTGACCATGCGGCCCGGCACGTAGATCTTCTTCACTACGTTCTTTCCACTAGTCAGTTCGGCGATCTTGGCATCGGCCAGAGCAACCTCGAAGACCCCCTCCTGGTCGGCATCGGCAGCTACGTTGATGCGGGCCTTTACCTTGCCGTTAATCTGTACCGGCACCTCGATTTCATCATCTACCAGGTACTTTTCCTCAAAGGTGGGGAAGGGCTGATAGGTAATGGTCTCGTCGTGGCCAAAGCGCTGCCACAGTTCTTCCGCGATATGCGGGGCGATGGGGGAGACCAACTGGGCAATTGGCTCGACGGCGGCGCGCGGTGCCTCGGTGCGATAGGTTTTGGTCAGGTAGTTGACGTACTCGATGAGCTTGGCCACCACGGTATTGAGCCGCAGGTTCTCATAATCATCGCGCACGCCCGCGATGGTGCGGTGCAGCTGCTTGAGATCATCCTCGCTCAAATTGGCGTCGGTAGTGGCCAGCTCTCCGGTGTCCTCATTGACGGCAAGGCGCCACAGGCGCTGCAGGAAGCGCTGGGAGCCGACGACGTCCTTGGTAGCCCACGGGCGGGAGGTGTCCAACGGACCCATGGACATTTCATACACACGCAGGGTATCGGCACCAAAGTCGCGGCAGATATCGTCCGGAGCTACAGCATTCTTCAGGGACTTGCCCATCTTGCCGTATTCCTGATTGACCTCTTCTCCGTTGTAGTAGAACTTGCCGTCCTTTTCTTCTACCTCAGCAGCTGGCACGTACACGCCGCGGGAATCGGTGTAGGCATAGGCCTGGATATACCCCTGGTTGTACAGGCGACGGTAGGGCTCTTGAGAGCTGACAAATCCCAGGTCAAAGAGCACCTTATGCCAGAAGCGGGAGTAAAGCAGGTGCAATACGGCGTGCTCGACACCGCCGACATAAAGGTCGACACCGCCCGGATCCTGTGGACCATGCTGGTCCGGTCGCGGGCCCGTCCAATAACGCTCGTTTTCGATATCGCAGAATGCCTCATCGTTGCGGGGATCGATGTAGCGCAGTTGGTACCAGGAAGAACCTGCCCACTGCGGCATTACGTTGGTATCGCGGAAGTAGGTCTGCGGGCCGTCACCCAAGTCAAGTTCTACCTCGACCCAGTCGCGCACCTTAGCTAGCGGGGGTTGTGGTTCGGAATCCTTATCCTCTGGATCAAAAGAAACCGGCTTATAATCTTCTACCTCTGGAAGCTCCACTGGCAGCATGGATTCTGGCAGGGCGTGGGCAAAGCCATCCTTGTCATAGACGATGGGGAAGGGTTCGCCCCAGTAGCGCTGGCGGGCGAAGAGCCAATCCCGCAGCTTATACTGCACCTTTTCCCGGCCAGAGCCGTCCTTTTCCAGCCATTCAATGGCCTTGGCAATAGCCTCGGCCTTATTCAGGCCGTTGAGATCTAGGCCCTTGTCATTGGCAGAATTAACCAGGGCACCGTCCTCGGCCCAGGCTTCTTCGTCCACGTTGCCGCCAGAAACAACCTCCGTAATGGGCAGGCCGAAGGTCTTGGCAAACTCGTAGTCACGGGTATCGTGCGCTGGAACTGCCATGATGGCGCCGGTGCCGTAGCCGGTCAGCACGTAGTCGGCGATAAAGATCGGGACCTTTTTGCCAGAAACCGGATTGGTGGCATAGGTACCCAGGAAGACGCCGGTCTTTTCCTTGTTTTCCTGCCGCTCTAGATCAGACTTGGCGGCAATATCGGTGCGGTAGGACTCCACGGCCTCCTTGGGATCATCGTGACCGTAGGTCCAACGCTCGTCTACGTCATCGTCATAAGGGATGGGGGAGAGGAGGACGTCGACAAGCTCATGCTCTGGGGCCAGCACCACGTACTCGGCGCCGAAAAGCGTATCCGGTCGAGTGGTAAAGACCTCGATCTCATAGCCCTCAGCGGGGAAGGAGACCTCCGCGCCGCGGGAACGCCCAATCCAATTGCGCTGCATGGACTTCACCTTCTCCGGCCAATCCAAAAGCTCTAGATCATCGAGCAGGCGATCGGAATAGGCGGTAATGCGCATCATCCACTGGGACAAGTTCTTGCGAAATACGGGGAAGTTGCCGCGCTCGGACTTGCCCTCTGCCGTGACCTCCTCGTTTGCCAGCACGGTACCCAAGCCTGGGCACCAGTTCACCGTGGAATTAGACAGGTAAACTAGGCGGAATTCATCAATTGCTGCGGCCTTTTCCTCTTCGGTGAGGTCCTCGTAATAGCGGCCGTCCTTAGTGGTGCGCTTATTGGCTTCTAGTTCTTTGATGAGCTCCGCAATGGGGCGAGCCTTTTGCTGCTCCTCATCGAACCAGGAGTTATAAATCTGCAGGAAAATCCACTGCGTCCACTTGAAAAACTCCGGATCCGTAGATTCTACGGAGCGGCGCGGATCGTGGCCGAGTCCCAACATGCCCAACTGGCGGCGCATGTTTTCAATATTCGCCTCGGTGGTGGTCCGTGGGTGCGTACCGGTCTGGATGGCATACTGCTCGGCCGGCAGGCCGAAGGCATCGTAGCCCAAAGTGTGCAGCACGTTCTTGCCCAGCATGCGGTTATAGCGAGCATAGGTATCGGTGGCGATATAACCCAGCGGGTGTCCCACGTGCAGGCCCGCACCGGAGGGATAGGGGAACATATCCTGCACATTGAGCTTTTCCTTAGGCAGCTCGCCCGCATCGGTGGCGAGCTCGCCTACCGGGTTCGGGGCGTTGAAAGTGCCATTGTCTTTCCAGTACTGCTGCCAGGTCTTCTCGATCTGGTTCGCCAGCTCCGGGGTATAGCGGTACGAGGTGGAATCGCTCTGGGTAGTCATAATCACACAGTGTAATAGCCGCGTGCCGGTGCGGTGTAGTTCGCTGCGCATTCCGCGTCCTACTGGGCACGCGCTCCCAAATTCTCCGCTGGACTCACCCCCGGCTTTCGGGTCATTTCCCCCGCTCGCAGCCAAAATGCAGATCTGCATGAAAATGATCTAGGCTGGGGTAAATGAGCCAGGAGAGGTTTCGCAGCCAGCTTTCATCTTTTGCAGACGCAGCGGTATTTCAGGGGATTCCGCACCTGCGCCTCTCCCCAGCTACCCACACTTTGGAGCTGTACCTACCAGCCTTAACCGCAGGTTATGAGCCAGAGGATCCCCAGTGGACCGTGTCCGCTCAGCTGCTCGACGACAGCGAGGACACTCGTAAGTTCTACTACGTGGAGGGCGAGGAGCCCGGGCTGTGGATCAGCATACCCCACCCCTTTAGCCACCTGAGCGTCTCCTTTGAAGAGCACACCTTGGAATTCCCTGGCGTGGCCAATGGCGGCTTAGTGCTGGATTCCACCCATCGTCCGGTCGATACCACCGCAGCGATGCCTAAAGGCTCATATACCTGCATCGCCCCTGCTGGCACGGAATTCACCAAGGCTAAGGCCGGCGAGCCTCGCCCACACGGCGCCTGGGAGGGTTGGTCCATCTTCCCGTTAGAGGTGAGCCAATCCTTCACGGTGGAGGCACCACAACAGGAGCCCGCCACCATCAAGGTGTCTGGCAGCCCTGACTTTGTCTGGGATATGGCCGTCAAGTCGCTGCCCAATGCCCACGGGCTAGATGGCGAGCTGGTCTATACCCAGTCACCGCGCGTCATCGCGAACACAGAGCTCAGCATGGAATTGACCTACGTCCCCATCGGTGGGGAAGAGGAGGCCGTGCTAGAGGATGAGCTACCGGAGGGCATCCACGAGGTACTCCCGGCAGATGCCTTCGAAGATCCCTGGGTAGGCCGTTACCGCTTTAGCTTGTACAAGGATGAGGAACTGGTGGATATCCAGTACCTTAACTTCGCGGAAACACTGCATATGCGCGCCAAAAACGAGGGCCCGCGTGGCACTAACTTCCGCTTCATCGACGCCCTGGGCAACCTTTCTCCGTTTAGCTATGCCTTGGCTTCTGCGCCGAATAAGCCCATCCAGATGAAAAAGGGCCAGCGCGTCTTTGGTGAGGACGAGAGCGTACGCGAGGAGACCATCGGCAGCGAGGCCGGCTATGAGCTGACCTTCCAGGTGGAACCGGCGACGATTCGTACCCGGGTCAAGCGCACCGCGGCCGAACCAGTCGATTACCTCGATAAACAAGTCATCCTGGCAGATCAGCTCGATGCCGATGCCCTCTTTACCATCCACTCGCCGGAGCCTCTGCCGCTGGCAAAGTTCGTGGTTATTGATAAAAACCAGAAGATTAGGGACCTTGTCACCGCCAATGGCTCTACGGAGGCCGCCACCAGCCTGTCCGTGCCTAACCGCGCGCTGAAGTCGGCGCTGACGAAGAAGACCTCGCTGGAGCTCTACCTCCTGTGGTCCACGTTGTCCTATGAAGAATACCTCGAAGGACTGCCGGAAAAGGAGCGCGCAGCGCACCAAAAGCGCAGCTTTGAGCGTCGCGTCATGGAATATGAGGCCACCGCGGCCAGCGACCTCATTTATGCCGCCATCGCCACCGTGCGCAAGGCACCGTTGGTCGCCCGCGCAACCATTGAGGACGGCATCCTCGTCCCCGAGCAGGCGCATGAGGAGGAGGTAGAGCTGCTGGCTTGGGCGTGGCCGCTGGGCAATCCTGCGGGCGAGCCGCAACCGCTGGAGCCCACGGAGGAAGGCTTTGAGCTGCCCGAGGAGCTGCTGGACGCCGGCCACCTCATCGTGGACTTCCGCGAGGATGAGCCGGCCAGCGACTTGGCCGCGCCGCAGTACCCGCCGGCGAGCGCCCTCATCATCTTCCAGGACGGCGAAACCGAAAACACCGAGGGTATGTGGCCTACCTACGCGGCTATGCGCCGCCTAGCCCCCAAGGCCAAGGAAACCTTCGAGGGAATCATCGAGGAGATTGAGGCGGATCCGCGCGCCAGCATGGATGCCCTTATGGCCGCAGACTTTGAGCCGGGGCAGCGCATGCGCGCCTTTGTCCGCACCGGCTTGGTCTCCCGCACCTTCCGCCGCGAGGAGCGCGAGGAGTCGGCCGCCGAGCCTTCCTCACTCTTGGCCGCGCTTGCCGACGCCGCCCATGACTACGTCGAAGCCCACGGCTCCGCCTCCCTCGCGCGCGTGCCGTCCACCGGCGTCGACGATGTCACCCGCCCCATGTTGCTGATGAGTGCAACGGGCGAGGCACCTACGCCAGCAACGGACAGCGACCAGCTCTGCGATGATGCCCACCGCATTGCCGCACTGCGCGAGTGCTTTGCCAATGACCTTGCGCTCACCCGCCTGGGCACCATTTCTAACCTGCGTAGCACCGCAATGCAGCTGCGGGTGACGCTGCAACAGCTGGGCGTCGATAAGTCCGTCCTGCATACCCTGCTCGCGCTGGACGCCTTTGGCGATGGCAATTCGGAGCTCGGCGATTCCGCCTGGATGCCGTTTATTTCCTATGTCTTTGCCATCACGGCGCGCGGCGTGGCCAATGGCAAGCTGGCGGACCCTGCTTTCGCCGCAGCGCTTGACGACGCCCTCCCACAGCTCGCCGAGGCCGTCTCCCTCGCCCCGCAGCTGTTCTACCGCGATATTCTCACCGCGGAGGCGCTCACGCTCAGCTAGGGTGGCAGGCATGCAGGTCATCTCTACCAATGTCGCCGTCCGCCGGCCGGACCCGAGCGGGCGGCATGAGTTCTCGGGCATCGACAAGCAGCCGCAGGATTTTATCGATCTGGCAGCGCCCGGACCCCATTACGGCGATGGGTCCGGCGTGCGCGGCGATATAATTGGTGACACCCAACATCACGGCGGCAACGATAAGGCCGTCTACGCTTACTCCCGCGAGGAACTGGATTACTGGCAATCTGAACTTTCCCGCCCGCTGGCCTCCGGGGGCTTTGGCGAAAATCTCACCACGCAGGGCATCGATCTGTCTGCTCTGCTCATCAATCAGCGCGTGTGCATCGGCACCGCCGTGCTTGAGGTATCCGTGCCCCGCCAACCGTGTGCCACCTTCGCCGGCTGGCTAGGGGAGCGCGGCTGGCTCAAGCGCTGGACCGCGCGTGGCGACTGCGGTACCTACCTGCGCATCATTTCCCCCGGCCGCATTCGCCCCGGCGACGCCATTGAGCTGGATACCCCACCCAGCCACGGCATCACCATGCGCATGGCCTTTGCCGCCAAGATGGGCGACCGCGCCCTTGCCCGGCGCGTTGTAGATGCTGGCTGCCTGCCCACTCACCAACAGAACTCGCTTCGCACCTAGTTACACGAGGGCTCATAGTCCGCCGATCCAATCCACCTTGAACGTTCCCCATCACTATTGGCACTGCTCGAAAGGTATCGCCTTGCCGCGTCCTCATGTCGAGCTCAGCGCGTCTCGGCGCATACTCTACTTCCGGGACCGCAGGCTGTATCAGGGCCTTTAGCTTACCGGCGAGGCCAGCACCCTCTTCTTGCCCGGAGTGCGCGCAAAACAAAAGCACGCCAGCGCTTAGCGCTGGCGTGCTTTTCATGCCGAGTGCGAAGGAGGGGCAGTGGCTGTGTTACTTGCCCGCTTCAAAGCTCAGATGGTGCCCCTTCGCCTTAGGGAAGCGGCCGTGCACGAAGAAGTAGTAGATAGCGGCGATGACCACGAGACCCGCGAGAATGAGATACATCGTGTCAAAGCCCGTTGCCCCAACAATGGGGCCCAGGCCGAACGGGGCTAGGCCAATACCGAGGTCCATGAGCAGGAACATGGTGGAGATACCGGCGCCCATCTGCGCGGTAGGAACCGAGCGCACGGAGATGGCTTGGCAGGCGGGGCTGAGGGTGCCGAAGCCCAAACCGGTGCAGGCGCCCGCGACCACCAGCATGACGTCATTGGTGGGGAAGCCCATGATCAGCAGGGCCACGAGAAAGGCGGCCAAGCCGAGGTACATCACGGCATTATCACCCTTATGGTCCTGCATACGGCCCAAGAAGAAGCGCATGATGAGCATCGTGACCGCATAGCCGATAAAGAAGAGCCCTGCGCCGGTGGCCAGGTCTTCCTTGCGGGCGTAGGCGTTGAGGTAGGTCACCACGCCGGAGTAGGCGATGCCGACGAGGAGCATGAATAGACCGATGGGCACCACGTTGGGGTGCACGGCATTGCTCAACGTAAAGGCCGGCTTTTCGGAGGAAACCTCGGCCGGATAGCGCAGCACCAAGGCCAGGATCAGGGAAACAATATTTGCACCAAGGGCGGCAGCAAAAAGCGTGGTGTAGCCGATGTTATTGGCTAAGAGCAGGCCGATAGCTGGACCAAACGCGGTTGCAAGGGTAGTGCCCAGGGCGAAGTATCCGGTGCCTTCCGCACGGCGTTCGTGTGGGATAACGGACTGCGCCACCGCCATGAGTGCGGTGGAGGTCAAGGCATAGCCCGCGCCGTGCACCATTCGCACGATAATCAAGACCGCAACATTATGGGCAAAAAAGTACGCCACAGCTACAACTGTGACGAAGGCCAAGGAAGTCAAGGCCGCCTTCTTGTGGCCCACGCGGTCCACGATCCAGCCGGAGAACACGCGCATGCACGTCGCGCCCAGAACAAAGGCACTGGAGGCGAAACCACCGACGGTATCCGATGCCCCGAAGCTCTCTACCGCGTAGAGGGCCATGGTGGTTACGAACAGGTAAAAGACCAAGAACTGACAAAAATTAGCCACCCACGCAAGGACAAACGTAGGCGTAATCAGCTGCGGCTTGGCCGCTGCAGATTCTGTAGGCGTCATATACTCACTCCAAATAACAAAAAGAAAATTCCCTCTCCACGCGCTGGCCATAAGACCGCGCATCGCAGACGAAGGAAATAGAAATTGAATTATACGGAGGGGTACTATACGCCCCGCAGGCTGCAAAGGTGAATCAAGAGCCCTTACAGGCTCTTATCGAAGCCGCCCTCGTTTAGGCGGCTACCGGCAATCGTCACGCCTTGAGCTGGCACAATGCTACCCACTGGGCAGGTAGCACAGATTCGTGCACGCTTAGGAAACGCTGTTCACGAGACTTTGCATAAATAGCTTGAGCCGGATCGCGCAAAGGGAACCCGGCTGGTTTCTCCCGCCTTGTAAAGCACTCAAACCTTTAGGCTCCGGTATAAGGATCACGTATACCCAAGTACTGCACCGAGGTATATTCTTCAATACCTTCGGCGCCGCCTTCGCGTCCTAAACCAGATTGCTTGACACCGCCGAATGGGGCAGCGGCATTAGAGATGACACCGGCATTGAATCCCATTAAGCCAAACTCGAGGCCGTCGGCAACGCGCCAGAGGCGATCGGAATTCTCCGTATATACATAGGAGGCAAGTCCGTACTCCGTATCGTTCGCAATCTCTAGTGCTTCCGCTTCGTCCTTGAAGGTAAGGATGGGCGCAATCGGTCCAAAAATTTCTTCCTGAGCCACGCGAGTTTCACGTGAAACATTGCTCAGGATAGTGGGCGCATAGAAGTGGCCCGCGCCCTCGCCGCGGGTGCCACCGGTGACAACTGTCGCGCCCTTGTCCACCGCATCCTCAACCAGGGCTGCAACATTGTCGAGGGCCTTAGCCTCAATCAGCGGACCACACGTCACGCCTTCGTCCATGCCATTACCAACGACAAGTTTCTCAAACTCTGTTGTCAGCTTCTGCGTAAACTGCTCTGCCACGGACTCGTGCACCAAGAAACGGTTGGCCGCGGTGCAGGCCTCGCCAATATTGCGCATCTTGGCGCCCATAGCTCCCGCAACCGCTTGGTCAATATCCGCATCCTCGAAAACAATGAACGGTGCATTACCGCCTAACTCCATAGAGGTGCGCAAGACATTGTCCGCGGCACCCTTCAGGAGGGTTTTGCCCACTGGGGTAGAACCGGTGAAGGAAAGCTTGCGCAAGCGGGCGTCGGCAAGCAAGGGCTCTGAAATGGCCGACGCGGAGCTGCCGGAGACAACATTGAGCACGCCCTGTGGCAGGCCGGCATCGAGCATGGTTTGCGCGAAGTACTGCGCGGTGAGCGGCGTCAGCTTGGCCGGCTTCAGAACCATGGTGCAGCCCGCTGCAACGGCTGGGGCAACCTTTCGGGTGGCCATGGCTAGGGGGAAGTTCCACGGAGTAATCAATAGGCACGGACCCACGGGCTTGCGGCGGGTAACCATGCGCAAGGTGCCTTCCGGGACAGGGGAGTAGCGGCCATAATCACGCGTAGCTTCCTCACTAAACCACCGCAAATATTCCGCGCCATAGGTGACCTCACCTTGCGACTCGGCAAAGGGCTTTCCCATTTCAAGGGTCATCAGGGTGGCGAACTCATCGGCGCGCTCGTGTACCAATTCAAAGGCGCGGCGGAGAATATCTGCGCGCTCGCGCGGGGTGGTGCGCGCCCACTCATCTTGTACCGCACAGGCAGCATCGAGGGCAGCCACCGCATCATCAGAATTCGCCGACGACAGCGTGGCGATGGTCGCGCCGGTCGCCGGATTTTCTACGTCAAAGGTCTCGCCGGAAGACGTGTCGCGCCACTGTCCGCCAATCAAAAGCTGAGTGGGGACCTTCGCTAGTAGTTCCTTCTGGTCGATGCTCATATTCATCACCTTTCTCCATTGCGTGAATGCACTCCACAGTACCGCGATTCGTTAGCTGGTTTTCTTTGTTCGGCGCCAAGCACAAGCACATAGGGGGGAGGATGAATATTTTTAACGATTAACTGCCAGGTTATAGAAATGTAGGTTAGCATGACTGCTATGAAGAAGATGACTACTGTTTGGTGGTGGCGCGCGTAACCCGCGGGCCCTATTCCACCTCCCATTTTTAGGCTCGCATTCTGCGGGCCTTTTGGCGTTTTAGTGCCTCTGCTCGCGGAAACTCACTATCCGTTTCCCCGTTCCCCACACCCATCGAAAGGGCACTGCAATGCCATCCACCGCCACTCGCCATATCTCCTACGGCAGCGATGCAGCCGCAATCTTTGACGCCCTCGCACAACCGCACGACTCCCTACTTCTTGAAAGCGCGGACATTGAGACCAAGAAGAATCTCAATTGCCTTGCCGTACTCAAGACGGCCCTGAAAGTAACGTGCCACGGCCAGAGGGTCGAGGTACACGCTCTCACGGAAGCAGGGGAGACGCTCCTCCCTTCCCTCGAGGACCGGTTCCACCATCGCCTAGTTTCACGTGAAACTACCGTGGCGATTTTCGAATTCTCGCTGTCCACACAGCCCGACGAGCGGGAACGGCTTCTTGCCGAATCTACCGCCGATATTTTGCGGTTCTTGCAACTAGAAGCCAACTATTCCTCTCCATTATTGCCGTTCCTTGGGGGTGGATTCGCTTATGACTACCTCGCTACTTTTGAGGAACTGCCCGAGGTTAAGCCCGGGGCCAACACCTACCCGGACTTTGAATTCTTGGTAGCCCAAACCGTCCTGGCGGTAGACCACCTACAGGGGACCGCACGCTTAGAAGGCTGGGACATCGACGACAAGCGCCTGCAGGAAGAGTTGGACTCTCTTGCCTCACTGCCGGCGGCCGCTCGTCCCGCGGTGCCCCAAAAGGAAAAGATCCGGGCGATGGCCGATGTGGATGATGCAGGGTTTCGGGCGGACGTCGACAAGCTTAAAGGCAATATTCACGCCGGCGATATCTACCAAGTAGTGCCCGCGCGCGCCTTCACCGTGGAATGCCCAAACGCCCTGGCTGCCTACCGGGCGCTACGCGAGACCAACCCCTCGCCCTATATGTTCTACGTCCGCGGTGCCGCCTATGAGCTCTTCGGCGCCTCGCCAGAATCAAATCTCAAATTCACACCAGAAGATAGGCAGGTCCAGCTCTATCCCATCGCCGGAACTCGCCCACGCGGGCTCAACCCGGATGGCAGCATCAACCATGAACTAGATATTCGCAACGAGCTAGAAATGCGTACAGACCAGAAAGAGATTGCGGAGCACACGATGCTAGTGGACCTTGCACGCAATGACCTCGCTCGCGTGGCCGTGCCCCGCAGCCGGCAAGTGGCAGAACTCCTGCACGTTGACCGCTACTCACGGGTCATGCACCTGGTCTCCCGCGTCACGGCGACGCTCCACCCGGACTTCGATGCGCTCGATGCCTACCGCGCGTGCATGAACATGGGAACGCTTACGGGAGCGCCCAAACTTCGCGCCACCGAACTGGTGCGCTGCACGGAGGGAAAGCGCCGCGGCTCCTATGGCGGGGCGGTGGGATACCTGCGCGGCGATGGAGCCATGGATAACTGCATCGTCATCCGCTCGGCCTACGTCCAGGACGGCACCGCAGTTGTGCAGGCCGGCGCCGGCGTGGTCAAGGATTCAGTGCCGCAAGCCGAGGCCGATGAAACGGTGCATAAGGCCTACGCCGTCCTCCATGCCATCGCCATGGCACACGGAGCCGAATTGGAGGTACAGCGATGAACTCGCCGCATATTGTCCTTCTGGATAACCACGATTCTTTTGTCTACAACCTCGTCGATGCCCTCGCTGGATTCGATATTACCGTGTTTCGCAATACCGTAGCGGTGCACGACGTGCTGCACACGCAACCCGACATCATTGTGCTTTCCCCGGGCCCCGGTCATCCACGGGACGCCGGCTGCATGATGGAGCTTATCGGCGCCACCTTAGGCACCACCCCAATCCTCGGCGTATGCCTCGGCTTCCAAGCGCTACTCGAGCACCACGGCGGCGCGGTCGAACCGTGCGGCCCGGTGCACGGGAAGTCCCTCCCGATGACCCTGACCGAGGCCGGCGTTATGCACCCCGTCTTTCAGGGCCTTGCCACCGATACCGAGCCGGACCAACCGGGCCACCTTGGTACGCAAGTCCCGGTGGCGCGCTATCACTCGCTTGGATGTACGGACCTCCCTCGGGGGATGAGATGCCTCGCGCGTACGTCCACGGACATCGGAGAGGTAGCCATGGCGGCCGAAACGGACGATGGTAGGGCCCTCGGCATGCAGTTCCACCCCGAGTCCATCCTCACGCCCCGCGGCCCCGCCATGCTTGAGCGTTGCATTAACCAACTATATACACCCGCAACTATGGATACGGAGCACTAAAATGAATCACACACCCCTGCGTACCTTGCAAGCCTTCCTGAATAATTCTCAGCCCACCATCGAAGAAGCCATGGAGGTATTTACCCCCTTGGCCGTGGGCGACTACGACGATATTCATATCGCGGCGCTTCTTACCCATATCCGCACCCGCGGCGAGACCTTCGCAGATATTGCCGGCGCGGCCAAAGCTTTCTTGAAAGTGGGTTATCCTTTCCCCCTCACCGGAGAAGGACTCATGGATTCGGCCGGCACTGGTGGCGATGGCGCGAATACTATCAATATCACTACGGGCGCTTCCCTCGTTGCCGCCGCCGGGGGAGTGAGGATGATCAAGCATGGCAACCGCTCGGTCTCTTCCAAGTCCGGATCGGCCGATGTTCTCGAAGCCCTGAATATCCCACTGGACCTAGACGCCGCCCGGGCGGTGCGCCAATTTAAAGCCTCCAGCTTCACGTTCCTATTCGCCCCGGCCTACAACCCAGCGGTCGCCCATGTACAACCGGTGCGCAAGGCGCTAGGTATCCCCACCATCTTCAATACACTAGGTCCCCTCCTGTCCCCAGGACGCCCGTCACTGCAAATCATGGGCATCGCACACCCGGCCCAAGGGCAACTCATCGCGCAAGTCTTCCGAGAGCTCGGCCGGGAACGCGCCTTGGTCGTCCATGGTGCTGGCACGGATGAGATCGCTACCCACGGCACGACACAGGTCTGGGAGCTCAACGACGGAGAGATTGTCTCTTATGAGCTTACCCCAGAAGACCTCGGCATCAAGCGCCACGAGCTAGCAGACCTAGCCGGCGGCGATGGTGCCGCCAATGCTCAAGCCCTCCGTGCGGTTTTTGCCGGCCGTGGCGAGCCCGCCCATTGTGACGCCATTGCCGCCAGCGCCGGCGCCATGTTTTACCTCAACGGGACCACGGAGACTATCGCGGCGGGAGTCACCCACGCAAAGGAACTGATTGGCAGCGGCGCTGTTGAAGAATGGCTCTCGCTCCACGAGAGCACAAATTATGCAGTAGGGGAGGAGAATTAATGTCAGAGAACGCTTTACCTACGGTGCTCGAGGAGATCGTCGCCGAGCGCCGCACTCACCTGCCCGCACTCCGTGAGCGGCTATCCCACGTAGACCTGGCTAGTGTGCCACGATCGGAGCGTTCGCTTGCCGACGCCCTCCGTGGCAGCAACCGCTTCATCTTAGAGTGCAAGTCTGCCTCACCGTCCCTTGGCAAAATTCGCGAGGACTATCGCCCGGGCGATATTGGCCGGATCTACTCTCGCTACGCCTCCGCCATCTCGGTCTTGTGCGAGCCCGATCGGTTTGGCGGCGACTATGACCATTTACAGACTGTCGCGCTATCCACCCATGTGCCGGTGCTGTGCAAAGACTTCATTGTCGATCCCATCCAGGTCTATGCCGCGCGTTATTATGGCGCCGATGCCATCTTGCTCATGATGTCTATCGTCGACGATGACACCTACGGTGAGCTCAAGGCACTGGCGGACGAACTCGGCCTGGACGTCTTGACTGAAGCGATCACGGAGGACGAAGTCGATCGCGCGGTGAATTTTGGCGTCGATATCATCGGCATCAACAACCGCAATCTCCACGACCTCAGCATTGATTTAGGCCGCACCGAACGCCTAGCCCGCCATGTTCCAGACGGAAAGGTGATAGTTTCCGAATCTGGAATCCGAGATAACGCCACCGTCCGCCGGTTAGGAGCCCACGCGCATGCCTTCCTTGTAGGCTCGCAACTCACCTCCCAAGAGGACATCGATCGGGCGGCGCGCGACCTAGTCTTTGGTACCAATAAAGTATGTGGCCTTACCACCGCCTCCTCCGCACAAGCAGCCCGCGCTGCTGGAGCCCGCTATGGAGGCCTCATCTTCGCACCGGATTCGCCCCGCAGTGTTTCATGTGAAACCGCACAGAGCATCATTTCCGCGGAACCAGATTTGGAGTACGTAGCCGTGACGCGGTCTACGGATCTGGAGACGCTAGGAAACCTAACCAGGATCCCCGGCCTCAACGTTCTCCAGCTTCACGCCCGATTCCAAGGCAGTAGGGAAGCAGAGCTGGAATTCCTTCAAGATGTTCGCGGCGTCGCTGATGGCCTCAGCCTTTGGCGAGCCATCGACATGAATAACCCTGACTTCGCTGCCTTGACACCGGACCTAGTACCAGAGGTAGGCGCTCTTGTCCTCGACTCCGGCAGTGGCGGGACGGGAACCACATTTGACTGGCAGACGATTCCCCCTGAAGTGAAGGAGAAAGCTCTCCTCGCCGGAGGGCTCCGGGTAGAGAACCTCGAAGAGGCACTAAGAATCGGAACCTCGGGACTGGACCTCAACTCAGGCTTGGAGTATGCGCCCGGCCGCAAGGACTCCTCATTGATCGCCCAAGCCTTTGGCACCATCCGAAACTACACACACCCATAGAAAGAAGAGAACGATGACAGTTTCACGTGAAACGCTCCTTCCGGCATACTTTGGTGAATTCGGCGGACAGTTCGTCCCCGAATCCCTCATCCCAGCACTCGACCAACTTGAGAAGGCTTTTATCGATGCACAAAACGACCCAGCCTTTCGCAAAGAGCTAAGCGCGCTTTTGCGTGACTATCTCGGCCGTCCCACGCCAATTACAGAGGCGAGGAACCTCGGAGGCAAGGCGCGCATCTTCCTCAAGCGTGAGGACCTCGTACACGGTGGAGCACACAAGACGAACCAAGTTCTCGGCCAGGCACTGCTAGCAAAGCGGATGGGGAAGACACGCATTATTGCGGAGACCGGAGCGGGCCAGCACGGCACCGCTACTGCACTTGCTTGCGCATTACTGGATCTCGAGTGTGTGGTCTACATGGGCGCGAAAGATGTGGCCCGACAGCAGCCAAATGTATTCCGTATGGAGCTGATGGGCGCGAAGGTCGTCGCCGTCGACACCGGATCCGGAACTCTTAAGGACGCGGTGAATGAAGCCCTCCGTGATTGGACCGCCACTTTCCATGAATCCCACTATCTCCTCGGTACCGCGGCCGGACCCCATCCATTCCCAACCATCGTCCGAGAGTTCCACAAGGTCATTTCTGAAGAGGCTAAGACCCAGATGCTTGAGCGCACCGGTGGGCTACCGGATGTTGTAGTGGCTTGCGTCGGCGGCGGGTCTAATGCAATCGGTATGTTCGCAGATTTTATTGAAGAAGAGGAAGTCGAACTCGTCGGCGCCGAACCTGGCGGCGAAGGCCTAGACTCCGGCAAGCACGGTGCGACCATCAACAACGGTACGGTTGGCATTCTCCACGGCGCCCGCAGCTACCTCATGCGCAACGCGGACGGCCAAGTGGAAGAATCCTATTCGATTTCCGCCGGACTCGACTACCCAGGTGTAGGACCACAGCACGCGCACTTACACGCCAGTGGCCGCGCGCAATATGTCGGCATTACTGACGCCGAAGCACTCGAAGCATTCCAGCTTCTTTCCACTAAGGAAGGCATCATTCCGGCCCTCGAATCCTCTCACGCGTTGGCCTACGCCCTGAAGCGTAAGGACGAGGACATCACCATCTTGGTCTCCCTTTCCGGCCGCGGCGATAAGGACATCGACTACGTTCGCCACACCCTTGAGAACCACCCAGAATTTAAGCTCCAGGAGAGGAACTAATGAGCAGCCGATTCGAAGACCTATTCCACTCACTACACAACAGGGGAGAGGGCGCTTTCGTCCCATTCCTCATGTTGGGCGATCCCACGCCGGAGCACACGCTGGCCATCGTGCGAACCGTCGTCGCGGCCGGAGCCGATGCATTGGAGCTAGGCGTTCCATTTTCTGACCCAGTGGCCGACGGCCCCACCATTCAGGCCTCCCACCTTCGCGCGCTCGACGGCGGCGCCACCGTAGATTCCGCCTTAGAACAGGTGCGAACAATCCGCGCGGAATTTCCCGAGCTTCCCATCGGCATGCTCATCTACGGCAATGTGGCGTTCACTCGGGGTTTCGACCGCTTCTACGCCGAGTTTGCAGAAGCGGGCGCGGACAGCATCTTGCTTCCCGACGTCCCCGTGCGCGAAGGCGCTCCCTTCATCGCCGCAGCAGAAAAAGCCGGTATTGATCCAATATTTATCGCCCCGGCCCGCGCAACTGCGCACACCCTGGAGGGCGTCGCTCAAAGCTCACGCGGCTATATCTACGCAGTATCACGAGATGGAGTCACGGGTGCCGAAAAGGAATCTGAGACTATTGGGCTCGAAGATGTCGTCGCCAACATCAATAAATTCGACGGACCTCCAGTACTGCTGGGATTCGGCATTTCCGAGCCGCAACACGTGCGCGATGCCGTGACCGCTGGGGCAGCGGGGGCCATTACAGGCTCCGCAATCACCAAGATTATTGATCGCCACGTTTCACGTGAAACAGACGCGGAAGGCAGGCCAGTGGAAGGAACTCCAGGCCGCATTTCCGATGAGAATGCATTGCATAAAGAACTCTCCGCGTATGTAGCTCGTATGAAGGCAGCGACTCAAAAGTAGTCCTGAAGACGAGAAGGACCCCTTATCAGCTATCAGCAGCTGAGAAGGGGTCCGAATTAAGAAAGCCTCTACGCGGTTGCTTCTGCAGGTTCCTCTTCAGTAGGGCCCTTCTTGTCGCCTGCGAACTTGTCCACGATCATCGCAATGGCGCCGTCGCCAGTAACGTTGGCGGCAGTGCCAACCGAGTCGATTGCAATATAGGCCGCGATCATCAGTGCCACCATGCCATCGTCAAAGCCCATCATGTCCGCCAGTAGTCCAGCTGCGACCATGACCGCGCCGCCAGGCACACCTGGTGCCGCAATCATCATGATCCCCAACAAGAAGATGAAACCAAGCCCGGTGCTCGTACTAATATCCAGGTTCGCCATGTACACAATCGCAAAGGCATAGAGCGTCAGCTTAATCATGGAACCAGAGAGGTGAATGGTCGCGCACAGCGGGATAGCGAAGCTTGCAACCGGCTTCGAAATGCCATTCTTCAAGGTGGACTCCAAAGACACCGGGATGGTGGCGGCGGAGGAGGAGGTTCCCAGTGCGGTGAAGTATGCCGGCACCATATTGCGCAGTGCTTTGAAAGGATTCTTGCCGGTAATTGCACCAGCGATAATGTACTGAAGCACCAGGTAAACCAGAGTCATGACAACTGCCAGAATGAGGACCTTGGCGAAGGCCGAGAGCACCGAGCCCAAATTGCCATTCATGCCCAGGCCCAAGAACATGCCGAAGATATAGAAGGGCAGAATTGGCACTACAAAGCCCCAAATGACCTTGACTACTACGCTCTCCAATTCCTTTGTGACCGCATACAAGGTATCGGACTTCACTGTAGTCATCGCTACACCGATGCAGAATGACAACAAGAGCGCCGTCATAACCTCAAAAGGCGGCGCCATTTCCACCTCGAAGTACGGAGTGAGTGCGCCCTCATCGATATCGGAGACATTTGTAATCAGATCCTGACCACTGAGCATTGCGGGGTAGAGCCAGTGCGCAAGTACGTAGGCAAGAAGACCCGCAACAATCGTTGAGCCGTAGGCAATGCCTGCAGTAACACCCAACCATTTTCCGGCTCCCCGCCCCAGACCAGCAACCGACGGGGCGATAAGCGCGAAGATGAGGACCGGAATAAAGAAATTGAGGAAGTTACTAAAGAGTCCATTGAAGGTGGCGAATACTCGGCCAAACCATTCTGGCGCGAATTGGCTCACCACCACGCCAAGGATGATGGCGACGATGATGCGGAACAGTAAAGATTCCGAGAGTTTCTTGAGATTCATGTACTTACAATCAAATCGGGTGTTTCGCCCCTTGGTAAACAATTTCAAGGTGAAACAGCGCGGTACAGAGGCAACGGTCGATTCAATATCTATCGATTGACCTTAAATGCATACTACCCGACCGGAGGCATATTCAGAACACTCGCCCCAGCCGCGATTTTTATCTTGGCGCTACAAGGTTAAACTAAGTACATGATCGCTGTGGGAATCATCTTTTTAATCCTCGCCGTCTTTCTTATCGTCGTGGGAGCCTTGGCCTCAACCAAGCGCCTACCTGGAAACAGCTATATCGGCTTGCGCCTACAGGAAATTCGCAAGTCTCGTGAAGCATGGGACAATGCCCATCGCGTCGCTGGACCATTCTGGATCCTTAGCGGTGTCTGTCTAGTTTTTGGCGGCATCGTCGCGCTTCGTGCTCAAGGCTGGATGTGGCTCATCCCGGTTCTTACTTTTGTGGCCGCTGTTCTAGCCCTCTCCATCGGTTCTAACCTCGGCTCACGTGCCGCGTTCCTCTACGAACAAGCACACGCGGATGAGGAGGGTTGTGGAGAATCCTGTAATTGTGGTTCCGACGGTTGCGGTGGGGAAGAGGTCACCGCAGCATCCGCCCCCCAGGTTGATGTAGACGCGCTCCGTCACGCCGCTCGCGAATCCGACAGGTAGCCACGCACTGCTGCGCAACCAACCCCTTCTGGAGAAAGATTCATCTTCCGTCCAGAAGGGGAATTTTTGTAGCTATCCCATGTGAATAGAGGGCATCCACAAGCACTTATGTTTAGTAACCGTGACGGTATTAGGAAGGGCCGCGTGTTGTGTGTTTTTAGTAACTGTCGAATTTCTCAATATCCCGTGTTCTTGATTGACCCCATACTTGGATAAACAAATAGTTGATTTACCGTTGCTGTCCAGTTTCTGCGAGAGAGGGTAGAGGTTACGTAAAGGTGTCATGGAACCCTGACAGGCAAAAGCGCAACCAGCCCCCCGGAAGGGCAGAATATAGTGCATGAAGAAAAGTACCGCCCTGGCGGCCATCGCCGCTTCAACTTTTGTGATCGGCGCTTACGCTGAGCAAGACCACAAGGTAACGACGTCCGTAGCAGAAGCACACGAACAGCAATCTGCACAGAGCATCGTTGACGATCTAGGAATTGACTCCGGTACCTATGAACTTATCGCTACCTCCGATGGCTCTCCGGAGACGTGGGAGGGACTCCTAGCTGACTAAGTTCAGAGTTTCACGTGAAACTATAATTTCAACCGGGCAAACGGGAACGGCATAATACACAAGACCGACAAGCTAGAGTAGAGGCATGATTAAGTGCTCTCGTCGAATGTTCTTGCTTGGAACCGCCACCACATTTGCAGGCGCCTACGCCGCGGCCTGTGGCTCCTCTCCGTCCGCAGAAATTGCGGCGACCGAGATTCCGATTGGCTCCGCTAAGATTGTCGATGGCGTGATCTTCACCCAGCCCAAGGAAGGCGAGTTTAAGGCCTACTCCCAAACGTGCCCCCACCAGGGTAATCCAATCACCGAGATCGATGGCATGACGGCAACCTGCACGGCACACAACACCTCCTACAATCTCAGCGATGGAAGCGTAATCTCCGGCCCAGGGCGCGATCCATTGGAAGAATTCGAAGTTAATCAAGACGGCTCTAACGTCGCCACGGCCTAGAGTGCATTTCCCGTGTGGTTTCACGTGAAACTACACGGGTTGTGTCTTCTTGGCCCGAGTATCTGCAACATGTGAAGACGAATCGGGTTTAAACTCTTAGCATGCTGCAGCGTTTGAAGAAGCCCGACCCGCTTATTGTCCTCATTATCCTGGCGGTCATCATTGCGACAATCGCACCAGCCCACGGGAGCTTTGCTGACATATTCGGCCAATTAACAAACGTAGCCATCGCGCTACTTTTCTTTCTGTATGGCGCGAGGCTTTCCACTCAAGAAGCCCTCAACGGACTAAAACACTGGCGGCTACACCTCACAATTCTCGCCTTTACCTTTGTGGTTTACCCGCTAATAGGCATAGCACTGCGGCCACTCACCGCTGTCGTATCGCACGACATGTACTTAGGTATCTTATTCCTCACGTTGGTTCCATCCACGGTGCAGTCTTCGGTTGCCTTCACCTCAATCGCGAAGGGGAACGTGGCCGGCGCGATCGTATCGGCTTCCGCCTCAAACTTGGTGGGAGTAATCATCACTCCATTGCTCGTCATGCTCCTGATGGGGCCTGGGGGAAAAGTTCACATCGATACGTCAGTATTCGGCGAAATCGCCCTCCTATTGTTGGCGCCATTTGTTTTAGGTCAGCTTACTCGGCGCTGGGTGGGGAAGGTTGCGCAAAGCAAGGCCACTAAAGTCGTGGACCGCGGCTCAATCGCGATGGTGGTATATTCCGCTTTTTCTAAGGGTATGGTGGACAGAATTTGGTCCTCTATTTCCCTGTGGGATCTGGCTTTCCTAGTTGTGTTCGCTGCTGCCTTCGTCGCCTTCATGCTGTGGCTCACCAGAAAGACAAGCCAAAAGATGGGATTCAATCGCGCCGACACCATTGCAATCGAGTTCTGTGGATCGAAAAAGTCTTTAGCCACGGGACTGCCAATGGCGTCGGTCATCTTCGCTTCTGGCGGCGCATCCCTTGGCCTACTCATCCTCCCGTTGATGATTTATCACCAGGTTCAGTTGATGATGTGCTCGTGGCTAGCGGCCCGTTACGCGCAGCGTCCTAGCACGTAGCTACACTTAGAAGCCATGACGAACTACCTGTACGTACGAACCGAATTGAACGTGCCCGGCGTGGGCTCAGCGATCCACATGGCGGAAATGGAAGAGCGCGATGCAAGCAGCTGCCGCATGGTGCGCATGATTGCACTGGATCCCTCGGATGTCATCGTCGGGGTAGCAACACCAACTAGTTCCACGGGAAACGTAGATCAGCCGCAAGAGGTTGTTCCTCACCCGGATACCTATGATGATTTTCCGGACATTAGCGCGCAGTACGTGGACCAGTCTCGGTTCGACGCCCTGTGGTCCGAAGCCACCGCCAAGTTCGGCCTATAAGAGTCGCAAGGGCTAAAAGACTCCGTTGACGAGGAGCATATAGAAGGCGGTTCCGCCGAAAATGGACAGCGCTGACTCCCGCTTCCACAGGTGAAGCAGGAAGGTGACCACCACGCCAAGGAGAGCCGCCCAAATACCACCGGGGGCGCCGGCCTGCCCGTGCACGGTATACACCACCAAAATAGTCATCACTCCGACAGGCATCATCATGCCGAGCAAGGAAAAGAACTGACTATCCTTCATCCATTTCACAAAGGAGAAAGGAAGTTGGCGTAGTACTACGGTAATTAGGCCGACGGGAACCAGGACGGCCGCAATAGAAGCAAGGGTAACAGCGGGCATTTAGCACTCCTCCCGGAATCGCTTCAGGTCGTCTCGCCTACGCAAGCTAAAAGCGGCATCGACGCGTGGGGATAGGTACCGAATAACGAGCAGGATGAAGTAGACGCTGAGAGCCACCATAAGGAGTTGTCCAGGAGCAAAGGCGGCCGCGAGGATTCCCACCATCGCCGCGCTTAAGGGCAAAGAAAAATCCTGGTTATTGCGGAAGGAATCCATCGCCAGCACGACGAAGAGCGCCACCAGGGCGAATTCCATACCTTGCACGGTAGAGGGAATCACCTGGCCGGCGAGAGCACCGACAATGCCACCGCCTACCCACAGAGCCTGACAAAAAATTTGGATGGTGAGTATTTGGTTCCCACTCGGGCGCTCATCGGCGGGGAGGGAAGAGACGATGGCATAGGTTTCGTCGGTAAGCGCATATGTGGAATAAGCCTGGCCCACCCGTGAACGAATGTGGTGCCGGGGAAAGGTGAGGCCATAGAAAATATGGCGGAAGTTCACCATGAAACCGGTAACTAGGGAAGCCACGGCTGTGGCGCCGCCGGTGACCATGGAAATGGCGAGGAACTCCATCGAGCCGGCGTAGATGACGATGGAGAAAATAGGCGTCCACCACCAACTGAAGCCGGATTGGACCATGAGCAGGCCGAAGGCTAGGCCAAGGGGAATGAGGCCGATGGCGGCGGCCCAGGTATCCCGCAAGCCTTGTGCAATATCCTCACGCATGCGGGCTAGTGTAGCCCACTGCCTGCAGCTCGATAGGAATTAATTGTCTTCTACGTTGACAGGGTAAGTGGAATACAGCGGCAATGGCATGGGTTGGCGCTTCATAACATCGGACCAGAGGTCGGCCGGGCCCGGCGTAATAACGTCTTGGGCAAGGGCCGGAGAGACGAACCATTCGCCGGCCTCGATTTCCTCCTCGAGCTGGCCTGGGCCCCACTCGGCGTAGCCGGCAAACATGCGCATGCCCGAGACCAGGGGCTCTATCTCTTCTGGCTCGGCACGCAGGTCCACATGCGCGAGGCGCGGGGCGAGGCGGGTAAGTCGGTCATGCTTGTCCGGATCGACGCCCTGGTTGGTCTGCGCGAGCCCTACGACGGATTGCTGATTGAGCGGGCCGCCAATATACAGCGCCTGCGGCTTGGCCACGACGGGAAGCCATTCCGGCAGCACATTGAAAATCGCCACCTCGGAGCGCTTGGTCAGATCCACGCCGAAGGTCATCATGTCATTGTGCTCAATGACAAGAATGACGGAACGCGCGAATTCCGGCGAAAGCATGCCCGGAGCGGAGATGAGCAGCTGGCCGGGGGCGGGGTCATTGCGCTCGAGGGCGTTGAATAATCTATCGGCAAACATCACTGTTTAGAATCCCACCACTCGCGCAACTTCGCAATCGCATCCTCGCGCTCGAGGGGTCCATGCTCCAGACGCAACTCCTTGAGATAAGACCACGCCTGGCCCACCTCAGGGCCAGGCTTAAGGCCGAGGATTTCCATGATCTCGTTGCCGTCGAGGTCTGGACGCACGCGGGCCAGGTCCTCCTTGCGGCCGATCTCTTCGATACGCTCCTCGAGCTGATCGTAGGTGCGCTGGAGGCGACGGGCCTTCTTGGCATTGCGGGTGGTGCAATCGGCGCGCACCAGCTTGTGCAACCGGGGAAGGAGATCGCCGGCATCAGTGACATAGCGGCGCACGGCGGAATCAGTCCACTGATTTTCCCCAAACCCATGGAAGCGCATGTGCAAATAAACCAACTGGCCGATGGCCTCCGTGGTGGCCTTGGGATACTTCAACTTCCGCAGGCGCTTGCGGGCGAGCTTGGCACCCACCACCTCGTGGTGGTGGAAGGAGACCTTGCCATCGGTGTTATCGAAGGTATCCGGCTTGCCAATATCATGCAGCAGCGCCGCCCAGCGCAGGACAAGATCAGGACCATCTTCCTCTTGATCCATAGCCTGGCTTAGCACCTTGAGCGAGTGGGCATAGACGTCCTTGTGCTGCGCGTGTTCGTCCGCGGTCATGCGTAGCGCGGGGATCTCCGGGAAGATATAGTCCGCGATTCCCGTAGATACCAGTAGATCAATGCCATCCCACGGGGCTGTGCCGCAGATGAGCTTATCCAGCTCCACCTGCACGCGCTCCACGGTGATGCGCTGGATCTCGCCAGCCATATCCCGCATGGCCTCCACGACGCGATCGGCCACGCGAAATTCTAGCTGGGAGGCAAACCGAGCCGCACGCAGCATGCGGAGCGGATCATCGTGGAAGGAGATCTCCGGCTTATCCGGAGTATCGAGCACCCGGTCAGCTATGTCTTGGAGGCCGTGGAGGGGATCGTGGAACTTAAAGGAGGCGTCGGCAAGCAGCTCAATGGCCATCGCATTGGCCTTGAAGTCGCGCCGGACAAGATCGCCTTCCAAGGTGTCACCGTAAACCACCTCCGGATTGCGGGACTGGCCGTCATAAGAATCGGAGCGGAAGGTAGTGATCTCAATCTGCTGGCCCTTGTAGGCCGCGGAGACGGTACCGAAGTCTATGCCGGTATCCCACACGGTTTCGGCCCACTCATCGAGGATCTCCTTGACCACCTCGGGGCGGGCCGGGGTAGTAAAGTCCAGGTCATTTCCCAAGCGGCCCAAAAGCGCATCGCGCACAGAGCCGCCCACAAGGTAGAGCGAATAACCACGGGCGGCAAATTTCTCCACCAAACCGCCCAGCAGGTCACTGAGGGAGGAGACGGTGGATTCCGCGCGGGCAAGAACGCCAATTAGCTGAGTGTCCTGAAAATTCACGGGTGAGAGTCTACTACGATTGGCAGGGATGACTAACCAAGAACAGGGCCCCTCTAAGGGAGGCGGCCGCAACCGTAACCGGTCCCGGCGCAGGCGGCGCCGCCGGCCGGATAATCGCGCGCGCCGCAGCACTCAGCAGCGCAGGCCCTACCGCGGTGGCAATGGCCAATCCACGGCCATGGAAACCCGCGATGAAACCTCCGCCGGCGGCCTTGTTGTCTCTGGTTTGGCGGAGTGCGTCGATGCCACTGGCCAGGTAGATCTTTCCCGGCTTTATGTGGCGCTCATCGGCCGCCTCGACCGTCGCGGACGCCTGCTGTGGTCCATGCCCAAAGGCCACGTAGAAAATGGCGAGGCCAAAGAAGTCACCGCTGAGCGCGAGGTATGGGAGGAAACCGGCATTTCCGGAGAGGTTTTTGCAGACCTCGGCATGATTGATTATTGGTTCGTCTCTGATGGGGTACGCATCCATAAAACAGTGCACCATCACTTGCTGCGCTTTGTAGACGGCATCATGAACGATGAGGATCCGGAGGTCACCGAGGTCGCATGGATTCCCGTCTCTGAACTCATCGAGCATTTGGCCTACGCCGACGAGCGCAAATTGGCGCGCATCGCGCATGATCTCCTTCCCGATCTCGCACGAAAGGAAGCCGCCGCGGGGAAAGTGACCCCACGGTAATGCGCCAACGCCTGAAGTCTTGGGCCGCCGTGGGCGGCTGCCTGGCGGTAGCGGGGTGGGGATTGTGCCTGCCGCTGCCAGAGGCCGCCGCGCAGATGGATTCGGCTGCGGGAAAACAGCAGGATATCCAGGCATGGTTGGGCGCGCGCGGACCAGAGCGGGCCACTCTCGATCTCATCAAGGCCGAACCCTTCACCGTGGGCAAGGAACTGAAACTTACCTTCCAGGTGCACAATCCCACCGATGAAGCCATGGAAGACCTCCAGCTGACCAGCCGCCGTGGCGATGCCGTGGAGAGTACCGCACAGGCTCGCACGCAGCTGGCCACCGGCGAATTCCCGTATTACGGCCCCAGCACCACCACCGCGCCCTTGCAACCGGGCGAAACCCGAGAGGTTACCTTCCAGGTTCCCACCTCCTTACACGGCGAGCAGACCCTAGCCATCGAAGACGCCGGCGCCTATCCGCTGCTATTTACCCTCACCGGCACTGTCGGCGGCGAAGCGGTCAGCTTTGCGGAAGAACGCCTAATAGGCCAGGTGCAGGGAAAGAAGCAGGCGCTTGGCGATGCCCCCTCGGAGCCCAAACCTCACGACCTCACCGTGGTCTATCCCATTAGCGCCGATATCGACTCGGTACCAGGCGGCGCTGGGGGAGAAGACCTTATTCTCGCCTCCGATGAGCTAGCCACCGAGCTGGCTGAGGGCGGCCGGCTCGATCGCTTGGTGAGCACCTATGCGGACCACGATCTGCGCGGGGCAGGCTGCGTAGCCATCGATCCCGCCCTCTTGGACACGGTCAACCGCATGGCGGAGGGCTATAAGGTGGGCTCTGCCCGCCCGGCTCAGGCGGAGCGTCCTAAGCGCCTGCGTGATTCGTGGTTCAATAACAACGACGATGTGCACCTCGAACCCGGCACTGGCAAAGAGGATGCCGCCCGCTGGCTCAAGCGCCTGCGTGAACTCGATTGCTTTATGTCTATGCCGTGGGCAAACGCTAATGCCTCATCCGTGGCCAAGGCGAATAATCCCTTCCTTACCTACGAGGGGCTGCAGCGCGGCAACCACACCATCGAGCGAATCCTCGGCACCAAGCCAGCAACCTCTGTCCTCGCGGTTGGCTCCGGCTATGTGGATCAACAACTGCCCCTGCCCGCACTGGTGGCTGATAATACTTCGTGGCCTGGCCACGCCGTGACTTTCGACGCCTCCCTGGGCGCCCTTTTAGCCCAAACCGGCTCCAAGCCACAGACGGTGGGCTATTCCAACCCGGAGCTACGCTACGATTACTCGCTCGATTCCGAACTTTCCCGCGCCATCACCGGCGGCGCCGCGTTGCGTTTGGCCGCTAGCGATGACACCGTGGCGCGTTTGCCCAATTACTTGGATCCCAGCGCCGCCGAATACGCGCTTGACTCCGCCCAAGCGCTCATCGATTCCGGCCAGTCCCATGCGCGTACCGTCGGCAGCCTCAAGCAGGAAACCGCCGTTCCGGGGTCACTGCCTGGCAGCCCCTTTAGTGATCCCGCCGCCTTCGCCGAATCCGATATCGTCCGCGTGGAGCAGCAGGCCCGCTATACCGATGAGCTGATGAATATCATGGTCGATGATCCAGATATCGCACTGACTCCCTATGAATTCGTCCTGCCTTTGCGCCGGGATTTGCTGGCCGCGCTTTCGCTGACCAACCGCGATAGCTTGGGCAGCAATGCTGAAGCGCGGCGAAGGTTCACCCACACGATGGATGTGCATTCGAATACTTTGCGCGATCTGCGATCTTCTGTGGCGC
Source organism: Corynebacterium sp. KPL4035 (assembly GCF_037908325.1). NCBI lineage: Bacteria > Bacillati > Actinomycetota > Actinomycetes > Mycobacteriales > Corynebacteriaceae > Corynebacterium > Corynebacterium sp. KPL4035. Next base: position 62,893 of record NZ_JBBMGF010000002.1, read on the forward strand.
TTATCCCACCGGGCAATGTTTATACCCGCGTATCCGAGTCATCGCCGCTGCTCATCGTGGCAGAAAATGGGCTTCCGCTACCGGTGGAGGCCAAGCTGCAATACGATGCCCCCGATGGCGCGCGCCTCAACACGCCCAAGAGTGTCCGTATTCCGGCCAAGGGCTCTATTACTGTATCCATGACCGCCGATATGCCTAAGGACGTCGATCGCACAGACATTGGCCTGTGGCTTGCCACCCCAGAAAAGCAAACCATCTCGGAGCCGATCAGTATCGCTGTGCAAACGCGTGCCGGTATCGTAAGCGTGTATGGCGTCGGCATAGCCGGCGCTCTTGCGCTGGTCCTCGCCACTCTCTTCCGGCTAGGCCGCCATCGGCGCAAAAAATCACAAAGGCTTAAAAAGTAAGTTGAAGTTGTATCCTCTATGACTGATAAAACTGGCCGCGAGGCCGAACACGTGGAGAAGTCACCTGCGGGTGTAGTTGACCCGAAGGATGCCGCCGTGCCGGCAGAGCACCCCGCCCCAGCGGGTGCCCGCGGCCGAATCGTCCGCGCCTCTCCTCCCGCTCCGGTGCCAGAAAAGCGCCCCACGCCCGCGGTGCAGGACACCACCGTTCCTCCCGAGGAGGACAAGTCCGCGCTCACCGGACGCAACGCGGAAAACGAATCATCCAATCAGGACGTCATCCGCGCGACGGGCACGATGGCCATCGCGACGCTGCTATCCCGTGTCACCGGCTTCCTGCGCCAGATGCTCATCGGCGCCACTCTCGGTGCCACGGTGGGCACCGCGTTTAGTAGCGCCAACCAGATCCCCAACCTCGTCACCGAGATCGTATTGGGTGCCGTGCTGACCTCTCTGGTCGTGCCCGTTCTCGTACGCGCCGAAAAAGAAGACACGGACCGAGGCGAGACCTTTGTCCGGCGGCTATTTACCCTGGCCTTTTCCATCTTGGGCATAGTCACCATTGCTTCCGTGGTGCTCGCACCCTTCTTAACGAGGATGATGCTGCCGGAAGATTCCAAGGCCAATGCCGTGCAGGCAACCTCCTTGGCCTTCTTATTGCTGCCGCAGATCCTCTTCTACGGCCTCTTCGCCCTCTTCCAGGCCGTTCTTAATACTAAGAATATCTTTGGTCCAGGTGCGTGGGCGCCGGTAGTCAATAACGTCATCTCCATTAGCGTGCTGCTGGCTTATCGCTTCCTGCCCGGCCAGCTCGACCCGCACGAGCCCACCCCGGTAGCCGATCCCCACGTCATGCTATTGGGCTTGGGCACCACCACGGCGGTGATGGTGCAATGCCTCATCTTGTTGCCGTACCTCAAAAAGGCCGGCATTAACCTGCGCCCCAAGTGGGGCTTGGATGCCCGCATCAAGCAATTCGGTGGCATGGCTCTGGCCATCATCACCTATGTGGCTATCTCCCAGTTGGGCTACGTGATCACCTCCCGCGTAGCCGCCTATGCGGATGCCGGCGCCCCACTGGTCTATCAGAATGCTTGGCTCATGCTGCAGGTGCCCTATGGCGTAATCGGCGTGACGCTGCTGACGGCCATCATGCCGCGCCTGTCCCGCAACGCCGCCGACGGCGATGTTGATGCCGTAGTCCGCGATCTGACCTTGGGCTCAAAGCTGACCTTCATCGCGCTTATCCCCATCGTCATTTTCATGACCGGCTTTGGTGTACCGATTGCCCGAGCCCTCTTCCAATACGGTGCCTACGGCGCCGAGAGCGCCGAGCAGCTTGGCCTGACCATCAGCTTCTCCGCCTTCACGCTCATCCCGTATGCCTTAGTGCTGCTGCACCTGCGCGTGTTCTATGCCCGCGAGGAAGCCTGGACGCCGACCTTCATCATCGCCGGCATCACGCTGACCAAGATCGTCCTTACGCTTTTGGCCCCGTTGATGACGTCCAACCCGGACCGCGTGGTGATTTTGCTCGGTACGGCCAATGGCTTTGGCTTCGTCTCCGGTGCGGTCATCGGTGGCTTCTTGCTCAAGCGCAAGCTCGGCAGCCTCGGCGGCAAAGCCGTCACGCAGACCGTGCTGTGGGCTTCTGGTGCCGGTCTCGTAGGCTTGGTTGTCTCCTGGGTGCTGTACTGGGGCGTGAATTACCTCCTTCCAGAGAATTTGCCCTCCATCGTCTCGCTGATCAAGGTCGCGGTGCTTGGAGTCATCTTCCTCATCGCCACCGGCCTGGTGCTCTCTAAGTCCTCCTTGCCGGAGGTCCAGAACCTGGCCCGCGCCTTGCAGCGCATCCCGGGCATGTCCCGCTTCATCAAGGTCGATTCCTCCAAGGCTATCGAGCTGGAGGAGCCCGACGTGCCGGAAATCCGGCCGGTATTCACCCAGGATGCCTTCAATGCCACCCTGGTACCGCCACCAATGTCCGCCGGTATCGTCCGCGGCCCACGCCTCGTGCCGGGCGCCCCGGTATCGGATGGTCGCTTCCGCTTGCTCCAAGATCACGGTGCGGTCACCGGTGCACAGTTCTGGCAAGCACGCGAGCAGTCCACCGGCCGCCTAGTCGCGTTGACGTTCGTCGATACCAATAGCCTGGCACCGATTGCGCCATCGACTCCGGGAGTTGCCGCCCGCCGCTCCGCCGAGATTTCGCGCAATACCCGCCGCCTTGCCGAGCTGGAGCTCGATACCGTGGCGGATAATATCCAAGTCCTGTCCTACCGCACGGGCTGCCTGGTGGTGGCGGATTGGTTCGAGGGCACCTCCCTCAAGCAGGTGGCTGAGGCCGATAACCTCGACCCCCATTCTGTGGCTCGTGCTACTGCGCCGCTATTTGCTGACGCCGCCGCTGCCCACGATGCCGGCCTCATCCTCGGAGTGGAACACCGCGACCGCTTCCGCGTTTCTACCGACGGTGTAGTCAAGGTGGCCTTCCCCGCCGTACTGGATGGCACCTCCGCCGCCACCGACCGCGAGGCCCTCAGCTCCGCCCTGGAGCTGCTCGTGGAGTCCACGGAGCCTTCGCCGAAGAAGCTGCGCGATATTTCTGAAGATGCCAACCTCTCGGCCAACGAGGCCGCCCAGCGCGTCGAGGACGCGCACTTTGCCCTCGATAGTGCTGATGAGGACAGCCGCGAGGAAAAGATGGAACAGCTGCAGGAGGCAAAAGCGCTGACCTTGGCCGGCATCGCCCAGCGCCTGCACGACTTCGCACCGGAGGAACCGGAGGAAGCACCCGAGGCCTTGCCGGTAAAGGCAGAAGAAGAACCGGCCCAAGAGGATGACCCGGCCCAAGAGCCTGGCTTCGGCGGCCGCGGTTATTCCGGTTCCGGCGTCATCGTCATCGGTATCTTCGCCACCATCTTCGTCGTGGCAATGGCCGCGCTCACCACCTGGATCATGTCCTTGCTCAGCAATGTGGAGGCGCCTAACCCGGTCAGCGAAACCATCCACGGCAGCACGGACATTCCGGATACCCCGCCGGTGCGTCTCCAGCCTTCCTCTGCGATTACCGTCCCTGATAACAAGGACGACGCTGCGCTTATCGACGGCAAAACGGCCACCACCTGGTCCACCGAAGAGGAGGACACCGGCATCCTCGTCACTGTGGATTCGCCAACGCACTTCGCAGTCTTGCCGGTGGTGCAATCCAATTCGACTGGGGCGAAGTATGCCGTCTATGGCGTTAATCGTGACCGCTTCAACCCAGAAAACCCACAGGCCGGCTCTCTGTACCAACTGGCAAGAGGCAAGTTCAAAAACGGCAAGGAAGACATCGAGCTGGAGAAAACCCCCGAGCAATTCGACGGGCTGCTGCTCATGATCACCGAGCTACCCAAGTCCAATAAGGCAACCATCGCAGACATTGGGCTCGTTGGACAGCCCTAGGAAAACTTCGGATACGTGAACCCACATTGCGGTCCATGAAATAACGGCCGAACTGAAGAAAATCGCCTTCAGTTCGGCCTTAATTTTTATTTTTCCTCAACACAAAACTCCATGAGCTGCGATTTCTAAACTTTGTTACTTCAAGTGTTGACTATTTAGGAGTAGTGCGTACACTGTGGGGTGTAACGCAAGCAACAATCTTAGGAGTATTCACTATGTCCCTCGCAGCAGGTACCTACGCACTAGACCCAGCCCACACCGTTATCGGATTCGTCGCCAAGCACGCAATGGTCACCAAGGTCCGTGGCAACTTCGCCGATTTTGAGGGCACCATTACCGTGGCCGAGAACATCGCCGAGTCCGCTGCTGAGGCAACCATCCGCACCGCTTCCATCACCACCGGCAACGATGACCGCGATGCACACGTAAAGAACGAGGACTTCTTCGCAGTAGAGCAGTACCCGGAGATCACCTTCAAGGCCACCAACCTCAACGTTGATGAGAATGGCAACGGCACCGTAACCGGTGACCTCACCATCAAGGACACCACCAAGTCCGTCGACCTCGATGTAGAAGATGTTGCTACCGCTGAGGACCCATTTGGCAATACCCGCCTGGGCTTCGAGGCAACCACCAAGATCAACCGCAAGGACTTCGGCATCGACTTCAACGCTCCGCTGAAGACCGGCGGCGTGCTGGTCTCCGAGGAGATCAAGATTGAGCTCGAGGTCTCCGCTATCAAGCAGTAGACCCGTAGCCCCAGACACACTAGAAGCATTAAGCTTCTCCAAGCCCGCAGCCACCTTCTGGCTGCGGGCTTTTTCGTCGTCTTCCGATATAGCGGTACAGCCACTCCTTACCCTTGGGAAGGCATTTCAGCGTGAACATGAAGACATAAAAAGTAATTTTCATGGAAAATGTTGTGCTGCGTGGAGGATGGCAAGTGCGTCACCGTTGAAATGAAGTACATGGAGGTACCAATCGCGGATACTTTCTATGGCGTTGACCTTAATCGTCGCCCCGCCGAGACCGCACAGAAGAGCACTGAACGAGTCGCACAAGAGCTACAACGCCAAGGAATCCGCACCGAGACAAATAATTTCCTCATCTTATTGCCTGACCACTTAGTCACAATCGAAGTCGACGAGGGCGTTGCTTGGTTCGATCCTGACTATTGGAGTCTTGAGGACTTTCTTGAAACGTCGTTCCTTGCCTAGCGAAAAGTAATCCTTGGATGTTAGCGAACGAGGCGGCGGCATGATTCAACGGAAAATAGTTAGAATGCACACCAACTATGATGACGGTTTCAGTTTCCCACTTTGCACTGCGATATGGGCCTAAGGGCGCTGTGCTCGTAAAGCGGAGACTCTGGAATTGTTCTTGATCCATGTTGCTGCATGAGGATCAATGAAACCCGCTATTTCTTGGATAGCGTTATCAACGGAGTCGAGATGTGCGACTTCACGGGCTCTATCGCGCTGTTGAACGATTGATTCGTGGTGAGAGCACCTATTTCTCATTTCATAAACAATGACTACAAGCTCTTCGAACTGCTGTCTGCTATCAGGGGGTTTCTTCAACGCCCTCTTTACCTGAGGCCAGATGCTTGCTTGATAGTGGTTACTTAAAAGGTAACGCCAGAAGTCGAAGCTGAGTTCAGCAATGATTTTTCCCGGTAGGGCCCCTTCTCCTCCAGCTCGTCTTTTCGCTTTGCGGATGTTCTTCTTTGCTGCAACGTTGAAAGGTATTCGATCGTCATCAAACCATCGGTCACCGTACCTTCTGGTTAGGGCAATATTAATGCAATTTCGAAGAAGCACTTCAACATGCTCAATGTCAGCGAGATAGGTCTTCGTGAGGTGAGTATTCCAAAGATATAGCGTCTCTGGCGTGGGGTGATCGGCGTACCGGCTCATCCGCGCGGATGAAAACCATTGCGATAGCGGTACGGGGGTCGACCTTGGATTACTCATTATGGAAATGCTAGTCTTTATCTTGAAAGCCTCGGAACGATCCCTGCACTACGAAAGTAGGAGTAAATCGCCGAGGTTATTGATTTTTTCGGACGATTATTTTCTTGCACGTCTTTAGATCTAGTCGTGAGGCCCACCATACTGTGCACCTGAGGCGGCAACTAGGTTCTTTCGCAAATCTTGCGTGCTGAGACGAGAGTGCCCACCTCCGCGCGCAGTTTCACGCCATAAGGGTTTGAAGACGCCAAGCATGGATTGATAGGTCGGAGGCATCCATCTTCACCAACTTGCACTAAGCGCAGCGCAGGCTGGCACCCCGTCTGTGGCAGGGGCAACCAAAGTGGCACTTTCGGGAAACAATGAAGAAAACCTTATTGAATATGCTTTTAATGCATACCCAGGTGAAGTGCCCCGAGTTTTGTTCCTAGGCATTTGCCTTGATTTCTATTATTGCCTGTGGCGGGTTCTGCTTCCAAAATTCGGTTTCCACCTCGACCGGGGTTCGGTATCTCAATCTTTGGTGGAGCCTTGTCTCGTTCCACCATGACACCCACTCGAACGTCGCGATTTCTACCTCGACAACGTCATCCCACCTTCGGGTATGGATCAGCTCGTTCTTGTAGGAGCCGTTAACGTTTTCAGCCAGAGCATTGTCATAGAAGCCACCAACCGTCCCAGTGGAAGCGGCAATCCCGTGCTGAGCAAGTCGCTCGTTGTGAGCGTGTCAAGTTGTTTGTGTGCGGGGTTTGGTTTATAAGTGGTCCGCGAATCGGTCGGGGCAAGCGACGGCTAGTTGGTTGATGGATTATTTCCACCCGGTGGCATTCATCCCTTCAATAAAGCTGTTGCATTCAATGTTGTGCTTCGCCTTCTCCGCTCGCTGGACAGCGCGCTTGTCTTCGATGTTGGAGATCATTAGCCACAGCACTTTCAGCGCCTCAGTGTCGTTCGGGAGTTGCCCCCTGTTACGGGTGGTTTTACGCAATTCAGCGTTCAGCGACTGGACCAGACCGCCGGCACTCCACACTCGGGATGGTCAGCCTCGTCGACCTCGAGAAGCAGATTGGTCTAACCACCAGCAAAAAAGAAATAGCCGCCCAACCACTAGGTAGCCCTACAACGTGTCCACGATTTGCAGGCAACCCCACTAGGGCGAGAAGTGGGCCGTCTCAGATGATGCTTAAGTGTGACACAAACCATGCTGCAGAAGTTGCGGAGCACAAGAAGCAGTGACATAGTTTTCATATGATTAAAAAATTCTTAATGGTTTCCGTGCTGGTTGCTGTATCTGCTGTTACATCAGTAGGGGAAGCCGATGCCACCGATGTAAAAGCTGCTCCTCCTAAAGAAAAGACCTCTTACCAGGTTATTGAGGGAGGCGAAGCCCAAAGTGCTGACCCTACAGCGTATAACTATGTGCCGAAAGAAAACAGCACCCCTGGGAAAGCAATTCAACCCCTCAGCGCCTCTGGATATCAACCAATCAACGGGTTTGGCTTCACCTATAAAGGAAACAATTTCAAAGTCACCACAGGAGAATTGCAGCACAGGATAATCGGCTCTCGGAACCATATTGAAAATGAAGGAGTGCAGTATCGAGTCCCTTCAACTGTTTGCAACTGGCGAGTCGACTATCAAAATCGCAACGGGGCACAAATCCACCGTACTTTTGTCGGCAAAACCCACACAGGTTGCGGTTTTGGAGCCGTGGCCGACAATGGACCACATAATGTTTATGTAAAATCAGGTTCGCAGCAATGTGCGCGCTTGTACATCGCTGGTAAGTTCCGGGGTGAGCAGTGCCACCACATAGGTTAAACAGATGAAATTACTTCTTCAGCTACTCGAGCTGACAGCGTTGCTAATAACTTGTGTAGGATTCGCCATCGGATTTAATGCAACCCACAATGCACTGACCTATATTCACACTGGAGATGCATTGGACGAGGCAACACGGCTGCTCGAGCAAGCTCAACAAATGTTCATTGCCGCTACAGCCTGCGGGATTATTTTCCTAGTCTTGTTCTTGGTTAGATTACTAAAATCGGTCAGCTAAAAATAAAGGGACTGTAAATACCAAATAGGCAAAAGAGTGACAGCGCAGTGGTTGTGTCCTTTAGTGTGGTGTAACGCTTGCTGATGGTCACTGACATCTTGCGCCACTTGCAGAGTGTGGGATAGGCAAAACTGATCCAACAGGTCCACAGCGAGGTCCCGATAACCGCTGGGTATTTTGCTCCTAGAAGGCAGCGGAACTTAGGACCCCAACCCCGCACCCTACGTGACGGAGGTAACTATAGTTCCTAAGTATGACCGCACCACAAAATAAGACGCAGCACGAATTGCTCCAAGAACGCGCAGCAGCGGTGGACCTGCGCGCCTATCACCTCCACCTTGATCTTTCGGAGGTACTCGATAGCCCCACCTACCGCGTGACTACCCGCCTCGAGCTGACCAGCAATGAGCCCGAGCTCTTCCTGGATTACCTGGGAGAATCGGTCGCTGAGCTAAAGGTCAATGGCACCCCGCAGGAGGTGGACTTTGATGGCAGCATCATCCGGCTACACGGCGTGCCGGTAGGGGAGGAGCTGACCATCGAGGTCATCAGTCACTCTCGCTATTCGCGCACCGGCCAGGGCCTGCACCGCATGCACGATCAGGCCGATAACGCGACCTACCTGTACTCACACCTCGAGCCTTCCGATGCTCGCCGCATCTTCCCCTGCCTCGAGCAGCCGGATCTCAAGGCCGTCTTCCACGTGCGCATGACCGCACCAAAGCAGTGGCAGATCCTCTCTAACCAACCAGAAGTCGAGCGCAATGAGGATGACAATCTCGCCACTGTCACCTTCGCGCCGACACCGCCGCTGTCGACCTACCTGACTTCTTTTGCGGCAGGCCCTTATCAGTATCAAGAGCGCACGTGGACCGCCCCGGATGGCAGCCACTCGGCACAGTTGCGCGCCTTTGCGCGCGCGTCCATGTTTGAGTACCTCGACGAGGAAATCTTGGACCTTACTGCCCAGGGTATGGACTTTTTCCACCAGAACTTTGGCTACCCCTACCCGTGGGGCAAGTACGATTCCATCTTTGTGCCCGAATACAACCTCGGCGCGATGGAAAACCCTGGTCTCGTCACCTTCACGGAGAACTACATTTTCCGCTCCCACGCCACCCGCGCGCAGCATGCCGGCCGCGCGAATACCATCCTGCACGAGATGTCCCATATGTGGTTCGGCGACTTGGTTACGCCACAGTGGTGGGATGACCTATGGCTCAAGGAGTCTTTCGCAGAGTTCATGGGCGCGGATTCTTCTGTGCACAGCACCGAGTACACCGAGGCCTGGGCTAACTTTGCCGGCGCCCGCAAGAATTGGGCCTACCTGCAGGATCAGCTGCCCACCACGCACCCAATCAAGGCGGAAATCCCAGATGTGGATGCCGCGCGCCAGAATTTCGACGGCATCACCTATGCCAAGGGCGCGGCGGTGCTCAAGCAACTGGTGCACTATGTCGGTCGCGATAATTTCTACGCTGGGGCGCGCGACTACTTCCAGGAGCACGCCTTTGCCGCCGCCACCTTTGATGACCTCCTGAAGGCGCTAAAAAAGCACACAGACCGCGATCTTGATGCTTGGTCGCAAGCCTGGCTGCGCACGTGGGGTCCAGATACGCTCATCCCGGAGCTGCACACCGAAGGCGAGAAGATTGCGGAGCTGGCCATCCTTGCAGAAGCCGAGGACGTCTGCCGGCCACACCGCCTGACCGCCTCGCTTTTTGATGCCGACTTACACAAGTATCGCGAGATCGACATCGATCTCCCCGCCGGCGATGACACCACCCGCACCATTATCGATGAGGCGGCCGGCCTTCCGGCCCCAGAATTGCTGCTGCTTAACGACGCCGACCATACCTACGCCAAAATCCGCTTCGACGACACCTCCCTAGAAACGGCAGGGAACCGCCTGACCGAAATCGAAGATGATCTCACCCGCGCTATCATCTGGACCGCACTATGGAACCTCACCCGCGATGGGGAAATGTCGGCGATTGATTATGTGGGGGTCGTCGTCAAGCACGAAGCCTACGAGACCAACACGACGCTGCTGGCTACTGCCTGCGCAAATGCCAATTTTGCGATTGCCCATTATGTTTCGGAAGCCGACCGCGAGCAGGTCCGCACCGACTATGCCGAGGCGATCTGGGGCCATCTGGACGAGGCCGAACCAGCCTCGGACGCCCAGCTTGTACTCGCTCGCGCCGCCATCCGCGCACTCGCCGCAACGCCGGAGGAATCAGGCACCGCGCGCCTTAAGGCCCTGCTCTCCGGTGACATTGCCGGCCTTCGCTTGGACCCCGAAATCCGCTGGTCCATCCTGCGCGCACTCGCCGCCCGAAATGCCGTAGAACTAGACGAGTTGGAGAAAGAAAAACAGCGCGATAATACGCTGACCGGCGCTACGGAATTCCTCGGAGCCAGCCACGCTTTCCCCACGCCAGAGACCAAGCGTGCCGCGTTCGATAAGGCGCTCACGCCGGGCGCCTACTCCAATGCCGAGGTAGACGCGCTGGTCGCCGGATTCAATGCCCCGCGCTCAGCTGCACTGCAGGAGGCCTTTGCGGAGGAATTCTTCTCCCGCGTGGAAGAGATCTGGGCCGCGCACCCGATTGAGATTGCCAACCGCCTCATCCGCGGCTTCTATCCACAGCTGCCCATGGCCGACGACGCCACCACCCGTCTGCTGCACCGTGAGCTGCCAGGAGCACTGCGCCGCGTGCTGCTCGAGTGTCGCGATAATCTGCGGCGCACGCTTCGCGTGCGGGCTGGTCAATAGACTGTACTGTCCAGCGCTCGCGCTCTGCTTCCCCTCGGGTCACACTGTGGTTAACAGTTGTTGATCCGGGGGGAATCTACATATGACACTGAGTCATGACCGCAGTGACGAAGAATTAGTTGATGCTTTCATTGAAGGGGATAATAAGGCCTTTTCCACCATCGTGGAACGCCACCGCACGCGGCTGACCACCGTGGCACGCCGCTACACCAAAAACGATCACGATGCCCAAGATGTGGTCCAGGAAGCCTTCCTGCGCGCCAGCTGCAACCTGCACTCGTATCGCCGCGAATCCGCGCTATCAACCTGGCTACACCGGCTGGTGAAAAATTCTGGCTATGACTACCTCAACCATCGCTCGAATAGGGAAAATGCCTCATTAGATACGGAGGACTTCGACGACGATCGCAACCCGCTGCTCGCGCATAATCCTTCCGAAAACCTAGCGGAGCAGCTGGCGGTGCGCGAAGCCATGCAGTTGCTGCGCGAGGATCAACGCGAAGCGCTGGTGCTTACCGACGTCGCCGGGTTCCGCGTCGGAGAAGTTGCCACTGCTCAAGGAGTAAAGCCCGGCACCATTAAATCCCGCTGCGCCCGAGCGAGGGAAGTCCTACGCGCGGCCATTGGGTGAGTTTGCTAATACCGACGTTTGTCAGTGTGGCGGGTAGACTCATGGCGTTACGCGAAACCACACTCTGATTTAAGGGAGTTAGCAATGACCGTCCACGATGTTGCCATCGTAGGTTCCGGCCCTGCCGGTTATACCGCCGCGCTGTACGCGGCACGCGCCGAGCTCAACCCGATTGTCTTCGAGGGCTTCGAGTACGGCGGCGAGCTTATGAATACTACCGAGGTAGAAAATTACCCCGGCTTCCAAAAGGGCATCATGGGCCCTGAGCTGATGGAGGAAATGCGCGCCCAGGCCATCCGCTTCGGTGCGGATTTGCGCATGGAAGTCGTTGACTCGATAGAGCTAGAAGGCGATATTAAGAAGCTGCACGTGGGTGACGAGTTCTTCGAGGCCCGCGCCGTCATCCTCGCCACCGGTGCCGCCCCGCGCCACCTTGGCGTTCCAGGTGAGGAAGAACTTACCGGCCGCGGCGTTTCTACCTGCGCTACGTGCGATGGCTTCTTCTTCAAGGACCACAATATTGCTGTTATCGGCGGCGGCGACTCCGCCATGGAGGAAGCAACCTTCCTCACCAAGTTCGCGGACTCCGTCACCATTGTGAACCGCTCCGAGAACTTCCGCGCCTCTAAAATCATGCTGGAGCGCGCCCAGGCCAATGAGAAGATTAAATGGGAGACTAATAAGGTCGTCGAAGAGGTCATTGAAGCCGACGGCAAAGTTGGCGGTCTCAAGCTCAAGGACGTCACCAACGGCGAGACCTCTACCTTGGACGTGACTGCCATGTTCGTAGCAATTGGCCATGATCCGCGCTCTTCCTTCCTCAATGGTCAGGTCGAGCTAAATGACAATGGCTATGTTGTAGTTGAACAACCCACCACCAAGACCTCCCAGCCTGGCGTTTTTGCCTGCGGTGATTTGGTGGATGACCACTACCAGCAGGCAATTACCGCGGCCGGCTCCGGTTGCCGCGCGGCAATTGATGCGGAACATTTCCTCGCAGAAAGCCGTTAATTCAGTATGAGCAACGTCAAGAAAGTAACCACCGATACCTTCCGCAAGGACGTCATCGAGTCCGATAAGCCCGTCGTCGTCGACTTCTGGGCCGAATGGTGCGGCCCCTGCAAGAAGCTATCCCCCATCTTGGAAGAGGTAGCAGAGGAGCTAGACGGCGAGGTCACCATCGCCAAAGTCAACGTCGACGAAGAGCGCAACCTAGGTGCCATGTTCCAGATCATGTCCATCCCTAACGTGCTGATTTTCAACCACGGCGAGAAGGTAGACGAATTTGTTGGTCTGCGTTCTAAAGATGACATCGTGGCGCAAGTGAAAAAGCAACTTTAACTGTTAATCTAATTCCTATTAGATTAAGCGTGTAGAAATTCTGAAATGCGGCCCCTAAACACGGGCTGTGAAAGGGGTAAAAGACGTGAACCGCGTTCTTCGAGTCGGCGATACAAGCGTGCGTGTAGCTGAGGCTCGCGCCACCTTGGCCCGTCTCGGCCTCTTGTCAGATTTCAAGGGGGAACTTTCTGCGTGGAAAAAGCAGAAGTACTCCGAGAGCGACAAGAGCTTTGATGCCAATTTGTCTGAGGTCCTCAAGGCCTTCCAGCAATCGCGCGGCATCGTGCCCACGGGAGAGATCGATGATCTCACCCTGCGCGAACTGCGCCAGGCCTCGTATACGCTCGGCAGCCGTGTACTTGCCTACGAGCCCGCAAATGAGCTCGTGGGTGATGATATCTCGCAGCTCCAGCAACAGCTGCAGGAGCTGGGCTTTTACCAGCAGCGCGTAGACGGCCATTTTGGCACCAATACCTACGCGGCGCTCAAGGAATACCAACACAACTGTGGCTTGCAAGAAGATGGTGTATGCGGTCCCGCCACCATCCGCGCCCTCAGTCTGCTTGGCCGCCGTATCACCGGCGGATCCGCGCACAATATCCAAGAGCGCGAGCGCGTGCGCAACGCCGGCCCTAAACTGGCGGGCAAGCGCGTTGTGATCGATCCCGCCTTGAGCGGCGGCGACGCCGGCCAACAGGTCAAGGGACGCTTTGGTGATATTTCTGAGCAAGAGATCCTGTGGGACCTCACCCAACGCATCGAGGGACGCATGATTGCCGCCGGCATGGAGACCATCATCTCCCGTCCTCGGACCTCCGATGCGGACGTGAAGTCCCGCGCGGAGTTGGCCAACGCCTTCGATGCGGACATTGTCATCTCTTTGGCTTGTGATTCCTACCCCAATGAGAAGGCCAATGGTGTTGCCACCTTCTATTTCGGTTCCGAATCCGGCAATTCCTCGCTTATTGGTGAGACCCTATCCGGCTTTATCCAGCGTGAGATTGTCGCACGCACCGAGCTGCTGGACTGCGGCAACCACGGCCGCACCTGGGATCTGCTTCGCCTGACCCAAATGCCGGTCATCCAGATCGTGCTGGGCTACCTCACCAACCCAGAAGACATAAAGATCCTCACCAATCCGTCCCGCCGCGACGATATTGCTGAGGCCATCGTCATCGCGGTAAAGCGTATGTATCTCATGGATCAGGATACAGTTGTGACAGGTACCTATAAATTTTCTGAACTCCTTCAAGCTGAGCAGTCCTAAGTCAACGAGATCTGCCCACAAATCTTGGTTCGAAGCGAATCATTCGATTAGTATCTACTGATAATCTTCATTTCTACTATTTGAATGGATCTTCATGATGGATGCTTCGAGCCCCTCCGCGATCTCTCCCAAGGAAATGGGACGTGTAGTAGCTGCAACCACAATCGGTACGGCGATTGAATGGTACGACTATTTTCTATACGCTGCAGTAGCCGGACTCGTTTTTAACCAAGTAATGTTTTCTCCCTTAACCGGAAGTTTGGCCAGCATCGTGTCTTTCGCTTCTGTGGGCCTATCGTTTTTGTTTCGGCCCCTCGGTGCGTTTTTAGCCGGCTACTATGGAGATCGCTACGGTCGACGAATCGTCCTCATGGTCACACTTTTCTCCATGGGGGGCGCAACCACGTTAATCGGCCTCTTACCTACTTACGAAACGGTAGGTCTATGGGCTCCCATTATGCTCATTTTTCTCCGCATTATTCAAGGCGTATCCGCTGGAGGGGAGTGGGGATCAGCGGTATTGCTGGCGGTTGAACATGCTCCGAACCAGAAGCGTGGCCTTTACGGTGCCGGACCCCAAATTGGAGTTCCCATCGGTCTTCTCATGTCCTCGGGAATTTTATCCATTATGAATAGAATTGCGCCCGGAGATGCATTCTTTCAATGGGGTTGGCGCGTCCCCTTCTTACTTTCCTTCGTGTTGGTTGTCGTGGGCTACGTAGTAAGAATCGGCGTCGATGAATCGCCGGTTTTCAAAGTTATAGCGGGCAACAAAAGTCATGAGGGCCCGAATCCCATTGGAGTTCTCTTCAAACAGCATCTACCTCTTGTATTTGTCGCCGCACTGGTATTTGCAGGCAACGGAGCTGTAGGTTATATGACAGCAGGAGGCTATATTCAAAATTATGCCACCAACCCAGAAGGACCCATTTCCTTTGAGCGCGGTGATGTGCTCAACGCAGTTACTTTGTCTGCCGTAACTTGGTTAATATTCACGCTATTCGCCGGCTGGGTGTCGGACTATATCGGTCGACGAAGGACTTATCTCATTGGATTTCTCGTACAGGCAATTGGAGCTGGAATACTCTTCCCACTGGTCAACTCAGCTTCACTGGGCCTTCTTTATGTCGCGCTTATCTTTCTAACTGTAGGCCTAGGATTAACTTATGGTGCCCAGTCCGCCATGTATGCTGAGCTCTACCCTGCATCCGTTCGTGCATCAGGGGTATCGATATCTTATGCCATTGGATCAATTCTCGGCGGCGCATTTGCACCTATGATCGCTGCATCTTTAGTAGATGCAACAGGCACAACAGTTGCGGTTACAATCTATCTAGTAGCTGCAAGCCTCGTAGGTTTTACTGCTATCTTGCTTCTCCAAGAAAGAAAAGGTATCCCTCTTAGCCCTGATTTTGAAACGGAACAATCTAAAAGTCCGTTTATTTTTGGTAAGTAACCTAAACAACGGTAGAACTGAGCCATCCGATTCCCATAATCTTCACTGTGACTATTTTATGGTCAATTCGTGGAGTTTCGGACAAATGATCCGAGTCGAACACGCTCTGCTTGACAGGCTGTAGCTGTCATTGAACGATTCTGAATCAGAATAGGAGAGTAACGCCAACGTCCCTCTCTGACGGCCTTTCAACCCGAGCAGATCAAAAGTGCAATTTAGGGGTGTACCAATTACTTCTTCTACTTTTCACTTTGACAAAGAGTACCGATTTCCTTGCAAGTGAATTGTAAAACTTCACAGAGAGGTATTTAACTACATAAAGCAAAATCGGCAGCAATGCAATAATTGCAAATAATTCATCATCCCAAAGTTAGCAACATTCTATTGAACGACACAAGACCCCCTTTGGGATCCTACGTCCGTATCAAATCTAAATACCTGGAGACGTCAATCGAAAGTTCAGAAAGCCATTAGCCTGACTTTAGGAGTTAAATAATCAGTGCTGCTACTAAAGCCTGCCTTGGGATTAAAAGATCGAATATTTTAAGTGACCGCAAAATAGCATTTGTTTAAACTTTCCATCTTTCGAAAGTTATCCACCTGGCTGCATTAGTGCCATGATGCGCTCAAAATCTTCTTGATCACCAAATTCCACGATCATCTTGCCCTTGCGTTTGCCCATGGTCACGGTGACTTTGGTGTCAAAGCGGTCCGATAGGCGCTCGGCAGAATCGGTAAAGTACTGTGGCTGTGGCGCCGACTGCTTCTTTTTTGATTCGGCCGGCTTGCCATCGCGCTTATAAAGGGTGACTGCCTCCTCAGTGGCGCGGACAGACAGGCCCTCCGCGATGATGCGGTTGGCTATATATTCCATCGCCTCCGTGTCATCCAAAGATAGAAGCGCACGCGCGTGGCCGGCGGATAAGGTACCAGCGGCTACACGTTTTTGTACCTCTACCGGCAGCTTAAGCAGGCGCAGCATATTGGTCACCTGTGGGCGCGAGCGGCCAATGCGGTCCGCCAGCTCGTTCTGGGTAACGCCAAACTCTTCCAATAGCTGCTGGTAGGCGTGTGCCTCTTCCAGAGGGTTGAGCTGCACGCGATGGATGTTTTCCAGCAGGGCATCGCGCAGCAGGTTGTCATCCTTGGTATCGCGCACGATGGCTGGAATAGTAGCCAGACCCGCCTTGGAAGAAGCGCGCCAACGGCGCTCACCCATGATGAGCTCGAAGCCACCCTCCTCGGAAGGGCGAACAACGATGGGCTGCAAGAGGCCAAACTCGCGGATCGAGTGAACGAGCTCGCCCAGCTCATCCTCGTCGAAGACGGTGCGTGGCTGCTTCGGATTAGGGATGATATCCCCAATGGAAATCTCACGGTAGGTCGCACCGATGGGAGCCGGGGTGGCCTGACGCTTCTTCGAAGATTGTGAGCCAGAACCCTGTTGAATGGTGGGCGCGCCCTTTACACGCTTGCCGTCGCCGCCCTTGCGGCCAGGCTGCGGGGTGGCATTTCCCAAGATGATATCCGCCGCGGAATCTCCCAGCCGCGGCTTGCGGGTAGGGGCATCAGGGCCGGATGGGATGAGTGCGGCGAGACCCTTGCCGAGTCCACCTTGCTTCTGTTCTGCCATGAGTTCCTATCCTTCCAATTCCGCGTAAATCTCTGGGCTCACGCCAATCGCCCCGGTGGTCGGGTGCGGGCGATAATCGCCGCGCCGGTTAAGCTCGCGCGCCGCCGCAAGATAGGCGCGGGCACCGGTGGACGAAGGAGCGTAATCAATAACCGTAGTACCGTATCCCGGCGCCTCCGAAACGCGCACGGAGCGCGGGATAACATTGCCCAACACCACGGCACCAAATTGCTCGCGAACGTTATCTGCCACATCTTCTGCCAAGCGCGTGCGGGCGTCATACATGGTCAACAGCACGGCGGAGATATGCAGATCCTCGTTGAGGTGTTCACGGATCATGGAAATATTTCCCAGCAACTGGCCCACACCCTCGAGGGCGTAGTACTCGCATTGAATCGGGATGATGACCTCTTCCGCGCACGTCATCGCATTGATGGTAAGCAAACCTAGCGATGGCGGGCAGTCAATGAAAACGTATTCGAAGCCATGCTCCTCGAGGAAGCCATTATGCAGGGCGTCATAAAGCCGAAATTCGCGGCGTACCAAGGAGACCATTTCAATCTCCGCGCCAGCTAAATCGATGGTGGCGGGGATGCAAAAAAGGTTCTCGTTGTGCGAAGAAGGTTGCATAGCCTTCTCGGCGCTGCAGTCCCCGAGGAGCACCTCATAGCTGGAATCGGTGCCGGAATTATGTTCCGCACCCATGGCCGTGGAAGCATTTCCCTGCGGGTCGAGATCGATCACCAGCACTTTCTTGCCCTCTGCGGCAAGCGCTGCGGCCAAGTTGGCGGCGGAGGTGGTTTTGCCTACGCCGCCTTTCTGGTTAGCAATGGTGATAAGGCGCGGATTAGTCATGCCGTCTACTTTAGTTCACGCGCGGGACACGAATGATCGTGGTTCCCTCGATGGTGCTGACCTCGGCCTTTCCACCGCCGGCCTTCTTGATATCAGCGGCATCGCGTTCTAGTTCTTCGTGTACGGAAGAGCCCTTCAGTGCGATCATCTCGCCCCCCTTGCGCACTAGCGGCAGCGACCACTTCGCAAGCTTTCCCAGGGGCGCGACGGCGCGCGAGGTCACCACATCGGCCCCCGCCACGGCCTTTTTGATCGGGCCTTCTTCAGCTCGGCCGCGCAGGACCGTCACGTTGTCGAGACCGAGCTCTTCTACCACCTCGTTGAGGTAGTTATAGCGCTTTAATAGCGGCTCGATCAGGGTTATCCGCAGATCTGGACGCGCAATGGCCAGCGGAATGCCAGGCAGTCCGGCGCCCGAGCCTACATCGATGACCGTGGCACCCTCGGGGATTGCCTGCTTGACGACGGCGCAGTTAATAATGTGCCTGTCCCACAAACGCGGCACCTCCCGTGGGCCTATAAAACCACGAGTGGACCCGTCTGTAGCGAGCGAATCATGGTAAGCCTGCGCGAGGGGCAAGCGGGAGCCGAATACTACTGACGGGTCCATCTTGGACACGATGGGGTTCTCCTCCGTGTTTATTTGTTTTTGCGCTGTTTCTTGGTGCGGTTGTCCTTCTTGCGGGCACCCGGCTTAGGTGCGGAAGTGCGCTTGGCCTCAGCCTTCGCGGCTTCCTCTTCTTCTTCCTCGCGGTCCATCTTGGCATAGACGATGCGGGTTTGGAAGAAGGTCCAGACCGTATTGGCCATCATGTAGAACAGCAAACCGATTGGCCAGATGAAGCCGGAGAAGATCAACATGGCTGGCATGACCCAGAGCATCATCTTGGACATCATGGCCATTTGCTGCTGCATCATTTCCGCATTCTGGCCCTGTGGCGCTTGGGTCTTACCGGCGGCGCGGCGCTGTTCCTGGCGGTTTAGGCTCATGCGGGCGTTGAAGTGCGTCATGACCGCAATGATGGCGATCATCGGAACGATGATTACGGCGGCCTGGCTGGTGGTTACGCCCTCCACAATCGGCGAGTTCAAGCGCAGGTTGGTGACCAGCGGGACATCGAAAATCTTGGCATCCAAGAACTGCTGGACCAGGTCCGGCTTAAAGATGTAGTTTGCGGTATTAGCGTTTTCCTCAATGGACATTGGATCGCCGCTGGGGTGGCCAATGCCACCGGCTACTGCAACGGTGCGGTCGAAGGAGCGCAGTACGTGGAACAAACCAACGAACATTGGAATCTGCACGAATACCGGCAGGCAGCCGGCCATTGGACGAACGCCAGATTCCTTGTAGACCTTCTGCATTTCCTGTGCAGCCTTGGTCTGATCGTTGCCGTACTTCGCACGGATTTCCTGCACCTTAGGCTGGATTTCCTGCATTTTGCGCGAGGAACGAATCTGGCTGATAGTCGGCTTGACCATCAGCGCCTTAAGCGTCCAGGTCAGCAGCACAATGGCCAGAATCCACGTAATGCCCCAGGATGGGTCCATTACGAGGGAAAGCAGCCAGTGCCAGAACCATAAAACGGCCGAAATTGGCCAATAAATGAAATTAAGCACGAGTGTTTAATCCTCAGTTGTTGTTGGTATCCGGAACCGGATCAAATCCGCCCGGATGCCAGGGGCCACATTTGCAGACCCTGGCAATTGCCATCGCCGTACCCTTGAATGCGCCATGTTTGGATAGCGCTTCAAGGGCATAAGCACTGCATGTCGGTTCAAACCGACAGGTCGATACCATCTTAAGGCCAGAGACATGTTTTTGGTAGAAACGAACCACTTTGACCATTGGTTTGGCCAATCCTCTGGCTGGGGGAATTTCCTCCCCGCGGGAATTTAGATATCCCATTGCTTGCGCAGTGCTTTAGCAAGATCTTTTTCTAATTGCTCACTGCTAGCAGTGGCGCTAGCGGGCAGTGCACGAATGACCACATCCACGCTGGCAGGCAGCTTGGGAATGAAAGTCATGCACACATGGCGAAGCCGTCGGGAGGTGCGGTGGCGAACCACTGCATTCCCGACGGCTTTAGAAACAATTAAGCCAAAGCGCGGCCCAGTGGCTGCGATTTCGGCTTCCTTGTCCGTACCTGCGTTATCGCGCGCATGCACGACTACCGTACGAGTGCCCGCCCGGCGACTGCCCTTCATCGTGCGCCGAAACTGTGTCGGCGATGTGAGCTTGTGCTGGGCCGGAAGCATAACTTACGCAGTCAGCTTTGCGCGGCCCTTCTTGCGACGAGCCGCAACGATTGCGCGACCTGCACGAGTGCTCATGCGGGTGCGGAAACCGTGCTTACGAGCACGACGACGGTTGTTCGGCTGGAACGTGCGCTTACCCTTTGCCACGTTAATTCTCCTTGAAGTTGTGCGTAGGCACACCACCGCTAACAGCGGCGCACCCACTGATGATTAGATTCCATGAACCTGACGCATCACAGTCTCTCCGGTGCACGGCGAGCCGACGGGCCCAGCCAGTGCGAGGTGACGCTGTCACTTTCACGCGCAACTCTTTGTTGCAATAGACCATGCCAGATTACGTGATTTCTGCCGCTAGAAACAAATCGACACCCGGGTACACCCGAAATTACATAAATGTTTTTTCCTGCAGCTAGGCGGCCAGATTCCGGGCTCTTACTGCGCCGAATCCACCGCACTGGAAGACCTATCCAGATCGGCGTCCAGGGGGTGAATTTTTCTCACTAGACACACCCGCCGCTTCGGCGGTACAACAGAAGAATCAAATTCCACAGCCAAGCCTGGCATGTGGATAACTCTAAATCAACGCTTGAGACTTTTGTAGTTTCCGCAGCTTAATGCCATAAACCGGCCTATGAAGAGTTATCCACAGCCATGAACTAAGCTGTGAATAACTCTTTCATCCACACCTGTGGATAACTCTGTGGAGATCGAGGTGACTCGATAAAAACCACTGTGAAAACCACGGTGGAATCCACGGTGAAAATTGTTATTCAATGTCCACCCGTTCCCGACTAAATTCCACAAAGGTAGCCTGTTGTGACTGACCCACAAGCGAGCCTGCATGCCATTTGGCGCGCGGTCGTTGATGACCTGCTCGCACAATCCGAGCAACCCAATTCCGAGGTCCCTAGTTTTTCCCATTCACAGCGCCTTTACCTCCAACTGGTCCGCCCCATCATGATGGTCGAGGGCTACACCCTCGTCGCCGCCGAGAATCTCGATGCCAAAAATGTGGTCGAAAATGAATTGGGCGAGTACATCGCCAAGGCCTTAACCCGACACCTCGGACGTCCCTGCTCCTTCGCGGTTACCTTGGCTACTCCGCAAGAACCACAACCACCAGCCACAGAGCCTTCTCCCCAGGCAGCTCCCCCGCAACAGCAGCAGGCTCCGCAAGCGCAACAACCCCAGCGCACGGAGCCTCCCCAGAACTACATTCCGCGCCCGCAACACTCTGATACCGGTTCACAACCGGCACCCGCCCAAAACAACTGGCAATCCAGCCATGCCCCAGCCAGCTTGGATGAGCTTGCCCAGCACTATAACCAGCAGCAGGCGCAGTCCGCGGGAAATTTCACCGATGCTAGCTCTAATTCCGCTCGCATCCCGCGCGAGGCTCCGGCACATGATCCCAACCGTGAAACTTCACTGAATCCGAAGCACACCTTCGATAGCTTCGTTATCGGGTCTTCGAATCGTTTTGCCAATGGTGCAGCCGTTGCCGTGGCCGAAAATCCCGCCCGTGCATATAACCCACTATTCATCTGGGGTGGCTCTGGTCTAGGCAAAACGCACCTTTTGCACGCCGCTGGTAATTACGCCCAGGTGCTGCACCCGGGTTTGCGCGTGAAATATGTGTCTTCGGAAGAATTTACGAATGACTATATTAATTCGCTGCGTGATGACCGCCAGGAATCCTTCAAACGGCGCTACCGCAATCTCGACATCTTGATGGTCGATGATATCCAGTTCTTGGAGGGCAAAGAATCCACCCAGGAAGAGTTCTTCCATACTTTCAATGCGCTGCACCAAGCCAATAAGCAGATCATTTTGTCTTCGGACCGCCCGCCGAAGCAGCTGACAACGCTGGAGGATCGCCTCCGCACGCGCTTTGAAGGCGGTCTTATTACCGATATTCAGCCACCAGATCTGGAAACGCGCATCGCGATTTTGATGAAGAAGGCGGCAAATGACGGCACCGAGGTGGATCGCTCCGTGCTTGAGCTCATTGCCTCGCGCTTTGAATCTTCCATTCGCGAGCTCGAAGGCGCACTTATCCGTGTTTCGGCCTATTCCTCTTTGGTAGATGAGCCAATCAACGTAGAGATGGCGGAAATCGCATTGCGCGATTTGGCCCCGGATTCCGCTGATCGAAAGATTACCGCTACCTCAATCATGGAGGTCACGGCAGACTTCTTCGATATTGATGTAGAAACTCTGCGCGGCGCCGGCAAGAAGCGCGCGGTAGCGCATGCTCGCCAGCTGGCAATGTATTTGTGCCGCGAGCTTACCGAGCTATCCCTGCCCAAGATCGGTGAACAGTTCGGCGGTAAGGACCACACCACCGTCATTTATGCCGATCGCAAAATCCGCAAAGAGATGACTGAAAAGCGCAATACCTATGACGAGATCCAGGCGCTTACCCAACGCATCAAGAATCGCAGTCGCGCCTAAGTCTTAGCGTGCTGCCTCAGCGCTCTCCTTTATATAAGGAGGGCGCTTTTGTTTTCCCGATCCCGCTTCCCAGATTTCGCCCGGGTCACTTGGGGTTGAAACCAGCTAGAAAGCTAGACAGAATCCTCCACGCCGCACCGGCACACCCGTGTAATTTCACAAATAAGGCCCGAAACCCTCTAAAAAGGGCCGTTTATCTGCAAGAAAGGTTATCCACAGCGTTATTCACACTTGTGTAATTTCAACTTTGTAATTCATAGATCTTACTCACAGTTTTTAATTCCACAGGCCTTGTGCTGGGAGAACCACCCTGTGATCAGTGTTGTGTGTAGATCAGTGATCAAATGACAAAACCTGTGGATAAAACGGCGATCCCACTAGTTGTCCACAATTCACCCCGATTGATCACAGCAAGATCACAAGATTTGCCACACCCCGGATCTGCGCCATGAACTTGTCATTTACCTAGTTACCCACAGATCCCACACCGCTTATTACTACTACTAAATTATTTCTCTGATCTGTATAGAAGAAAGAGGGTGTGTGGAATTCGGCCCGCCCCGCCTCCGGCCAGGCGCGGATCGAGCGGGCAAAGATGGAATTACACGTTGTGGCGCACCGCGCCCAATGCGGTAAGTTGGAAGCCAGTCTTTTGTAAGTAACAAATTTCCTACTTGCCTCAGAGGAGCTCTTCGCACCATGGATGAAGCCGTGTCATTTCGCGTTGCCAAAGATGACCTTGCCAACGCCGTAGCGTGGGTTGCTCGCAGCCTGCCTTCCAAGGTCACTCAGCCCGTGCTTCGCGCGATGTTGATCACCGCGGATGACAATGGTCTTGAGTTCACCGGCTTCGATTATGAGGTTTCTACCCGCGTCCGCATCGCCGGCATGGTGGATGAGCCCGGACAGATTGCGGTAGCCGGCAAGCTCCTCTCCGATATCGTTGCTTCTTTGCCCAACAAGGAAGTAGAGATCTCCCAGGTAGATTCCAAGGCACTGGTTACTTGTGGTTCCTCTCGCTTCGAGCTGCCACTGATCCCACTGGATGATTACCCTCAGCTTCCGGTATTGCCAGAGGTTACGGGCACTATCCAGCCACAGCTTTTCGTCGAGGCCATCCACCAGGTCGCTGCCGCAGCCGGCAAGGATGACACTTTGCCTATGCTCACCGGTGTGCACATGGATATCCATGGCAAAGACATTGAGATGACGGCAACGGACCGCTTCCGTCTGGCCATGCGCACCTTGGAATGGGAGCCGAAGTCCCCGGATGTCGAAGCCAAGCTATTGGTACCTGCTAAGACCCTCCAGGAAACCGGTCGTTCCCTGGACCCGCATCTCAACATTCCGGTAGAGATTGCCGTAGGTACCGATGACAATATTGGTGCGGATGGTCTCTTTGGTTTGCACGCGGATAACCGCGAAACCACCACGCGCATGCTGGATGCGGACTTCCCCAATGTGCAGCCGCTGCTGCCGAAGAATCACACCAATATTGCCTCCATTGAGGTGGCTCCGCTGCAGGAAGCAATCCGTCGCGTTTCTTTGCTGACGGATCGCAATGCACAGATTCGCATGGAATTCGCCGATGGTCAGGTAACCCTATCTGCCGGCGCGGATGCCGGTAATGCGACCGAGACCTTGCCGTGCGCCTTCCATGGCCGCGATGAGTTTCTCATTGCCTTCAATCCGGGCTACCTCAAAGATGGCTTGGCCGTCATCAACACCGACCGCGTGGTCTTCGGCTTCACCGAGCCTTCCCGCCCAGCCATTATGATCCCAGAACCGGAAGAGCTGCCTGAGGCCGATGAAGATGGCAACTTCCCCACGCCGAAGACCAACTTCACCTACCTGCTCATGCCGGTTCGCCTGCCGGGCTAATGTACGTCAGGGATCTCGATGTTCGGGATTTTCGCTCATGGCCCGAACTTAATGTGCAGCTAGGGCCCGGGATCACCCTTTTTGTCGGGCGCAATGGCTTTGGCAAGACCAATATCGTCGAGGCCATTGGTTATACTGCCCATCTTTCCTCCCATCGCGTATCTCACGATGCACCGTTGGTGCGGCAGGGTGCCGATAGTGCACGGGTGTCTATTACCGCGGTGAACCAGGGCCGCGAGCTCACTACCCATTTGCTGATTAAACCCCACGCGGCCAATCAAGCGCAGATCAATCGCACGCGCCTGCGCAGCCCCCGTGAGCTGCTGGGCGTGGTAAAAACGGTGCTCTTTTCCCCGGAGGATTTGGCCTTGGTGCGCGGGGAGCCGGCCGGACGGCGCGCTTATCTCGATAGCATCATTGCCTCGCGGACTCCGCGCCTTGCGGGTGTAAAGGCCGACTATGACAAGGTACTCAAGCAGCGCAATGCCTTGCTGAAATCAGCCTCCGGCAGCCTGCGCCGCGGCTATTCCGATAGCGACGGTGCCGCCGCATTGGCTACCTTGGATACTTGGGATGCGCAGCTTGCCCGGCTCGGCGCCCAAGTAATCGCCGCGCGCCTTGCGCTTGTCGACGCCCTCTTGGACCACATCCCCGCCGCTTATTCCGGCCTGGCACCAGAATCGCGGCCGGCGCAGGTGGAATATAAGTCCACTATCGATACCTCGGATCGCGAGGTACTAGAGGCCGTCTTGCTTACCGAGTTGGCCACCGCCCGGCAGCGCGAGATTGAACGCGGCATTTCCCTGGTGGGCCCGCACCGCGACGATCTGGTGCTTAATCTGGGTGATCAGCCGGCCAAGGGCTTTGCCAGCCATGGTGAGACGTGGTCCTATGCCATTGCGCTGCGCCTGGCGGAGTTTAATCTGCTGCGGCAAGAGGGAGGATCGGATCCGGTGCTCATTTTGGATGATGTATTTGCCGAGCTTGACGCCAAGCGCCGCAAGCAGCTTGTCCACCTGGCCGCCGAGGCCGAGCAGGTGCTCATTACCGCGGCGGTAGATGAGGACCTACCGGGGAACTTGGAACCCATCGTGCGCTACCGCGTGAGCGTGGAAGATACCGATACCGGCCGCATCTCCAAGCTCAGCGCTGAGGATGCCGTTGAGGATGGGGATGGTGACAAGGATGAGTGAGGAACAAGGGGGCGTCGGCAAGCAGCGCATTGATCCTGTCACCCAGTACTTTAAATTGCTACGGTCCACCTCCAAGAAC
Organism: Corynebacterium sp. KPL4035; assembly: GCF_037908325.1. NCBI lineage: Bacteria > Bacillati > Actinomycetota > Actinomycetes > Mycobacteriales > Corynebacteriaceae > Corynebacterium > Corynebacterium sp. KPL4035. Next base: position 88,601 of record NZ_JBBMGF010000002.1, read on the forward strand.
CCGCCGAAGCTAACCCGCCCTGTGCCAAAGATGCCGGTGCCCTCTCTGGAGAAGGCACAAAAGCAGGGGTATATGGGCTATCAACGGGGCATTCCTACGGGACCAGATGGCAGGAAGAAACGGCGAACGCTGGCGGTGCCGAGCCTGGGAGCCCAAATCAGCCGCGAGGTAGTCAATCGCGGCTGGGAGCACGACTTGGCCAATGGTTGGGTGATGGGTAATTGGGAGAATCTCGTGGGCGAGCGCATCGCCGCCCATACGCAGCCGCAACGGATTAAGGACAAGGTTGTCTATGTGTCCTGCGATAACTCCACCTGGGCTACGGAGCTGCGCTATCTGCAGCGACAAATCCTGCGGAAAATCTCTGACCGCCTAGGCCCGGATGTCATTGTTGAGCTGCGCATTCATGGGCCCAAGCAGCAGCGAAATTATGAGGGGCGGCAGTGGGTGAAACCACAAGGATCGCAAGATACGTATGGCTAATAAGTTGCACTTGGATCCGACCTTTAAATCCTAAATAACCTCAGAGCGCGCCAGATTCCTATCTCTCACGGGTGTGGGGTGTCTTTCAGTAGGGGGTATCCGTGTAGAATAGTTAAGGTCTTAGAATTAGCTATAGCCAAAAGGAGAGCACGAATCCGTGGCTGAAGAACACGCATATGATGCCGGGTCAATTACGATCCTGGAGGGCCTCGAGGCCGTCCGTAAGCGCCCCGGCATGTACATTGGTTCGACCGGTTCGCGCGGCCTGCACCACCTCATTTGGGAGATCGTTGATAACTCCGTCGATGAGGCTATGGCCGGCTACGCCGATAAGGTTACCGTCAAACTGCTGGAAGATGGCGGCGTCGAGGTCATCGATAATGGCCGTGGTATCCCGGTAGAAATGCACGCCTCCGGCGCACCTACCGTCCAAGTGGTCATGACGCAGCTGCACGCTGGCGGTAAATTCGACTCCGACTCCTACGCCGTATCTGGCGGCCTGCACGGCGTCGGCATTTCCGTGGTGAACGCACTTTCTACCCGCGTAGAAGCGGAAATTAAACGCGATGGTAAGCACTGGTATCAAAACTTCCAGAATGCCGTCCCGGATGATCTCGTTGAGGGTGGCAACGCCCGCGGCACGGGTACCAAGATCCGCTTCTGGGCGGATCCGGAAGTATTTGAAACTACCGAGTACGATTACGACATCATTGCTCGCCGCCTGCAGGAAATGGCCTTCCTGAATAAGGGCCTATCCATTGAGCTCATCGATGAGCGCGTTACCGAAGAGCAGATCGAGCTGGAAGAAATAGCCGATGCAGAATCCGGCGAGACCAGTGCGGATGAAACCTCCTTCGATGATGCCCCGGACGCTGGCGATACTTTCAACGAAGAATCCGGTGAAGCGGCGGAAGCTGCGGCGGAAAAGAAGCGCCGCAAGAAGGTCACCTTCCACTACCCGGATGGCTTGACCGATTACGTCAAGTACCTCAATAAGTCCAAGACCGCGATCCACCCGACTATCGTTTCTTTCGATGCCAAGGGCGAAGATCATGAGGTGGAAGTAGCACTGCAGTGGAATCAGGGCTATAAGCAGTCCGTGCACACTTTTGCTAATACCATCAATACCCACGAGGGCGGCACGCACGAAGAAGGCTTCCGCGCGGCCCTAACCTCCTTGATGAACCGCTATGCCAAGGAGCATAAGCTCATCAAGGAAAAGGATGGCAACCTCTCCGGCGATGACTGCCGCGAGGGCTTGGCCGCCGTCATTTCCGTCAAGGTGGGCGATCCGCAGTTCGAGGGCCAGACCAAGACCAAGCTGGGCAATTCCGAAATCAAGGGCTTTGTCCAGCGTGCGGTGAACGAGCACGTCAATGACTGGTTCGATGCCAATCCGGCTGAGGCAAAGGCCATTATCAATAAGGCCGTGTCCTCCGCACATGCTCGCATGGCTGCCCGCAAGGCCCGCGAGATGGTGCGCCGCAAATCCGCCACCGACCTGGGCGGATTGCCCGGCAAGCTCGCGGATTGCCGCTCCAAGGACCCGAAGATTTCCGAGCTCTACATCGTGGAGGGTGACTCCGCAGGTGGTTCCGCTAAGGGCGGCCGTGATTCCATGTTCCAGGCCATCTTGCCTCTGCGCGGCAAGATCTTGAACGTGGAGAAGGCCCGCATGGATAAGGTCCTCAAGAATGCTGAGGTCCAGGCGATTATTACTGCACTGGGTACCGGTATCCACGAGGAGTTTGATATCAAGAAGCTGCGCTACGACAAGATCGTGCTCATGGCCGATGCTGACGTCGACGGCCAGCACATTGCTACGCTGCTATTGACCCTGCTCTTCCGCTTTATGCCACAGCTGGTTGAGGACGGGCACGTGTACCTGGCTAACCCGCCGCTGTACAAGCTCAAGTGGTCCAAGGGCACTCCGGGCTATGCCTTTTCCGACGACGAGCGCGATAAGCTGTTGGCCGAGGGTCTGGAGCAAAACCGCAAGATCAACAAGGATGACGGCATCCAGCGCTACAAGGGTCTGGGCGAGATGAACGCCGCCGAGCTATGGGAAACTACGCTCGACCCGAGCACCCGCATCCTGCGCCGCGTGGATTTGGAAGACGCGCAGCGCGCCGATGAGCTCTTCTCCATCCTCATGGGTGACGATGTCTCGGCCCGCCGCTCCTTCATTACCCGCCGCGCCAAGGACGTCCGCTTCCTAGACATCTAAACCGCAGCACAAAGCCCACCGTGGAAAATACTGCGGTGGGCTTTAATTGTGGCGTTTTAAAGCGCGAGCCCTAGGCCTGGGAGCTGCGCTGATCCGCTACGGCGAATCCCAGGGAGGCTAGGCACATGGCTAGGATGACGCCGAAGCCGGCGACGATGGAAAGCGGCCAGTCCGCGTTCGTGCCGTGCAGGGTGGCAAAGACTGTGGCCGTGATGACGGCAAGACCGATGGCCGTGCCGATGCGCTGGCCGGTCTGGAGGACAGCGCCCGACGATCCAGCGTAGGCCTGAGGGACATGTGCCAAGGTGAGCGTCTGGTTAGGGGAGATGACCGAGCCTTGCCCGCCGCCCACCAAGGAGAGCGACAGGACCATCCACCATTCGCTGGTACCCCATTGCTCGGTGGCCCAGATGAGCGCAATGGTGGAAACGAGCCCGGAGATGGTCACCATCATGCCGATAACCACGACCTTGCGGCCGTGGACGGACACTGACCGGCCGGCCAGTGTGGCAGAAATAGAGCTCAACAAAGCGGCCGGAATGCCTACGGATCCGGCAGCGAGGGCGGAGTGCCCGAGACCGCTTTGGAAGTAGAGCGCGACGAGCACCCAAATGCTGGTAATGCCCATGAACCATAAGGTGGCGATGATGGTGCCATTGCGAAAGCTCGCAGTAGCAAAGATATTAAGATCCACCATTGGTGGATGACCGGTGGCCTTGTGTCGTCGCTCCCACAGCACCCATGCCACCAGCAAAAACGCGCCCAGGAGCAGCAGCCACCACACGCCAGGTGTTCCAGAAGACTCCATAAAGGGGAAGAGGATGGCCCACACGGCGGCGCCAAGGATGACAGCACCAATGGGATCAAGGGTGGCTAGGGTCTTGAAAATTCCCAGTTTATTGCCCATTTCATCGCGTACACGAGAAAACAGCGGCCGCGGAAACCACATCAATCCCAAGATGATGGCAAAAAGGCCGACGGGGAAATTGACCAGCATAGTCAACCGCCAGCCCAGGTCCGCGCCACCCAGGCGTATGAGTAGGCCACCAAGTACCGGTCCAATGGCCACGGCGAGGCCCACCGTGGAGCCAAAATAGCCGAAGGCACGGGCCCGCTCGGGGCCGCGGAAGTATTGCTGGATCATGCCCACACCCTGGGGAGTAAGCAGGCCAGCACCTATGCCTTGGATAAAGCGGGCGGCATTGAGTGCCTCAGCATTAGGGGCAAAACCGGCGACTGCGGCGCTGATGGAATAGATAGCGATGCCAGCTAGAAAGATGCCGCCGCGGCCGACGAGATCTCCGGCGCGGCCGGCCGCCACGAGGATGACGCCGAAGGTGAGCGCATAGCCGGAGAGCACCCACTGTACATCCGAATTAGAGGCCCCTAAACCCGATTGAATAGAGGGCAGGGCCACATTAACAATGGATACGCTCAGCAGCGACATAAAGAGCGCCGTGAGCAAAACGATAAGTACCCGCCAGCGAGCGGGATCTTGGCCGGCAGGGTACTCGGTCTGGTTAGCTGCGGAAGTAGTCACTTCCACACTTATACCTGGCGTTTAGAAGGCGATTCAACTGCCGGAATCTACATATGCTTCTGCAGCACGCGGCCGAAATCCGGAACCGCAGGGGTGAGGAATTTCGAAGCCTTAGCGCGCAGGGAGTTATAAGGCTTGGATAGTGCGGGGGAGTTGACCTGCTCGGCATGCTTATCGGCTACCGCCATGATGGCATCACTGACCTCGGCGCTGCGCGGCTCCAGGAAGGAACCGAAATCCTGCTCAGAGCTGTTTTCAAACTCTTGCCAGTGCGGGTCCATAGCGTCGAGAACATCCGGTAGCACGCGGCTTAGCGCCTTGGTGATGATGGCGGAGTCGACCTTCTTCGCGGCGGCGACTGCGCCCTTCAGCGCCATGCCGGTAATGCCCGATTGCTTGGCGACGACCCTCTCAACCAGCTCGCCACAATCGCTTATCACCGCAGTGCGCTGCGGACCTGACATAAGTTCAGAAAGATGTGCCATGCTGCACCACCTTACGCGAATTAAGCCGGCTGTCCCGGCAGGCCAGGAAGGTTGGCCTGAATGGCAGCAATCTGATCGGCGATCTGGCCCAAGCCAGCATCGCGGGCTGCCTTTTCCAGATCCACGTTGGGGGAGTAGAGGGCCACGGCGCTGGCCAGGGCGGTGACGCCCGCGGCCGCTGCGGTGATGATCAACGTGAGATCCAGCTGGGAAGAACCGGTAGAGGAACCACCAGTCTGGCCCTGTTCAAATTCCGGATTTACCTCGTCTTTCCAGGAATCCGCCTCAGCTGCAGTAGCGGTAGGAGCAGTGACGGCGGTGGCAGCTAGGGCAACGGCCGTAAGGCTCGATACGGCGATCTTCTTGACGTGGGACATGGTGCTAGTTCCTTCCTTGGGTCACTCTTCCCAAAACTTAGGCAACTTCTTTAACACTAAGGTAGACGCGCACGGTGAACTTTGCGAACTCTGCGTTATACCCGCTCAGCGCCGGAACGCGGGCTAAAACCTCCGCCATAGCGCGGGCGGCATCGCGGTGGCTATCGTGGATGGCTATTCCTTCCACCTTGGCAGTGCTGGCCGCCGCAGCGGCCGCAAGAGCAGCAAAATTGGTGATGCGGACGTTAAAGCGCGCGCAAAACTCGCGTGCCAAAAGGTAGAGCTGTTCGGTACTCATAATCACCTAGGACTGAGTGGGCCGGGCGCGGCGGATTTCCGCCTCCAGTTCAGCGCGGCCGGGGAGGAGGGCGCGGGCGGTGGATTGCACGTGGGCGTCGGCAAGCGTGCGGGCTGCCGCCGCAACGATGGCGCGCACTACCGCTTCATGTTTGGAGGTACCCTGCGCCGAGGCCAGCAGGGTGAGCGCGTGGTCTTGTTCGGCCGTAAGCCGCAATGTCATTGCCATGCCTTAGTGGTACCACGGTGATACCATGCGTGCGGTAATTCGGGCCCTGAAAGGCGCTAAAGGGTAGAATCTGGCGTTATGAGTGACAATAACGACGATCTTTTTGATCGCATATTTCCCATTGACATTAATGAGGAGATGGAGTCGAGCTACATCGACTACGCCATGTCCGTCATCGTCGGCCGTGCCCTGCCGGAGGTGCGCGATGGACTAAAGCCGGTGCACCGCCGCATCCTCTACGCGATGTTCGATTCCGGTTACCGCCCGGAGCGCGGCTACGTAAAGTCCGCCCGCCCGGTCTCGGACACCATGGGTCAGTTCCACCCGCACGGTGACTCCGCCATCTATGACACCTTGGTGCGCTTGGCCCAGTCGTGGAATATGCGCTACCCACTGGTGGATGGCCAGGGTAACTTCGGCTCCCGCGGTAACGATGGCCCAGCAGCAATGCGTTATACGGAGTGTAAGCTCACTCCGCTGGCCATGGAGATGGTGCGCGATATCCGCGAAAACACCGTTGATTTCTCGCCCAACTACGATGGCAAAACCAGCGAGCCGGACGTACTGCCGTCCCGCGTTCCAAACCTGCTGATGAACGGTTCGGGCGGCATTGCCGTGGGTATGGCCACCAATATCCCTCCGCATAACCTCAACGAGCTGGCTGAGGCCATCTACTGGCTACTGGATAATCCAGACGCCGATGAAGAGGCTGCGCTGGAAGCCTGCATGGAACGCGTCAAGGGCCCGGATTTCCCCACCGCGGGCCTCATCGTGGGCGATCAGGGCATCAAGGATGCCTACACCACCGGCCGCGGATCCATCCGCATGCGCGGTGTGACCTCCATCGAGGAGTCTGGATCCCGCCAGACCATTGTGATTACCGAGCTGCCGTTCCAGGTCAACCCGGATAACCTCATCTCCAATATCGCGGAGTCCGTGGCCAGCGGCAAGATCGCGGGTATTTCCAAGATTGAGGATGAATCCTCCGACCGCGTTGGCATGCGCATCGTCGTCACCCTCAAGCGCGACGCCGTGGCTCGCGTGGTGCTCAATAACCTCTACAAGCACTCTCAGCTGCAGACGTCCTTCGGCGCGAATATGCTCTCCATTGTCGATGGCGTGCCGCGCACCCTCCGCCTGGATCAGATGCTGCGCTACTACGTGGAGCACCAGATCGAGGTCATCGTTCGCCGTACCCAGTACCGCCTGAATGAGGCCGAAAAGCGCGCCCACATTCTGCGCGGTTTGGTCAAGGCCCTAGACATGCTCGATGAGGTCATTGCCCTCATCCGCCGTTCGCCCACCGTGGACGAGGCACGCGAGGGCTTGAAGGAGCTTCTCGACGTCGACGATATCCAGGCCGACGCCATCCTGGCCATGCAGCTGCGCAAACTGGCTGCCCTGGAACGCCAAAAGATCATCGATGAGTTGGCGGAAATCGAGCGCGAGATCGCTGATCTGAAGGATATCCTCGCCCGCGAGGAGCGCCAGCGCCAGATTGTCCACGATGAGCTGGCAGAGATCGTCGATAAGTATGGCGATGAACGCCGCACCGAAATCATTCCGGCAACCGGCGATGTGACCGATGAGGATCTTATTGCCCGCGAAAACGTTGTAGTTACCATTACTTCTACGGGCTACGCTAAGCGCACCAAGGTGGATTCCTACAAGGCGCAAAAGCGTGGTGGCAAGGGCGTACGCGGCGCTGAGCTCAAGCAGGACGATATTGTCAAGAACTTCTTCGTCTGCTCCACTCACGACTGGATCTTGTTCTTTACCAACTTCGGCCGCGTCTACCGCCTCAAGGCTTATGAGCTGCCAGAGGCCGGTCGCGCCGCTCGTGGCCAGCACGTGGCAAACCTGCTGGAATTCCAGCCGGAAGAAAAGATTGCCCAGGTCATCCAGATCCAGTCCTACGAGGATGCTCCTTACCTGGTTCTCGCTACCCAGCAGGGCCGCGTGAAGAAGTCCCGTTTGACCGATTATGAGTCCGCGCGTTCCGCTGGCCTTATCGCCATCAACCTCAACGAGGGCGATGCTCTCATTGGCGCACAGCTCGTCTCCGAGGGCGACGACATCCTGCTCACCTCCGAGCAAGGACAGGCCATCCGCTTTACTGCGGACGACGACCAGCTGCGCCCCATGGGCCGCGCTACCGCTGGTGTGAAGGGCATGCGCTTCCGCGGCGATGACCAGCTGCTGTCCATGTCCGTGGTCCACGATGGCGAATTCCTCTTGGTTGCCACCTCCGGCGGCTACGGTAAGCGCACCGCTATCGAGGAATACACTACGCAGGGCCGCGGTGGCCTGGGTGTCATGACCTTCAAGTACACCCCGAAGCGCGGCAAGCTAATCGGCGCCATCTCTGTGGATGAGGATGATGAAATCTTCGCCATTACCTCCGCCGGCGGCGTCATCCGCACCGAGGTGGACCAGATTCGTCCGTCCTCCCGTGCCACGATGGGCGTGCGCTTGGTCAACCTGGGTGACGATGTCGAACTGCTTGCCATCGACCGCAACGTGGAAGAAGATGGTGAGGAAGACGCTCAGGCCGTGGCTAAGGGCGAAAAGACCGTGGATGAGGTCCAGCAGGAGCACAAGGCTGGCGATGCTTCCAAGGATGAGGAGTAATTAATGGCACGACGAGACATAACGATTACGCGAATCTCGCCTATTTCGGCGTTCCGCGTCGGTCTGGCCCTGTCACTCGTCGGACTGATCGCCTGGATGCTGGCCGTATGCCTGCTTTATATTGGCCTGAACCAGGTGGGGATTTGGGAATCGCTCAATAGCCTCGTCGGCGGCGTCGGCGGCGGATTCGAGGTCACCTTCGGTGTCGTCATCTCCGCCTCCGCGCTCATCGGCGTTATTTTCGCCGTTCTCCTTACATTGCTGGCGCCTCTGATGGCGGTTATTTATAACGCCATCGTGGACGTCTTTGGCGGCCTGCGAGTCGACTTAGACAACCGCTAGCACCTCTCTTGCGTTTGAAGATGCCGGTACCTTCGGGTGCCGGCATTTTTCTTTCTTCAGTACGAATCTTCCCCTTTTGCTAATGGTCTGAAAAGCTTCTTGAGCAGGCGATTTGTATAAATCCGGGGATAGTATGTAGAGTTAGTTCTCGTTCCGCACAAGGGCCTATAGCTCAGTCGGTTAGAGCGCATCGCTGATAACGATGAGGTCGCTGGTTCGATTCCAGCTAGGCCCACCACGGAACAATGGGGCATTAGCTCAATTGGTAGAGCATCTGCTTTGCAAGCAGAAGGTCAGGAGTTCGATTCTCCTATGCTCCACAGCATGAAGTCCGGCCTCCTCTTCGGAGGGGCCGGACATTTTTTATTTCCGCGGTCGTTCCCAAGCGCACTGAGAAGTGACACAATGGCGAGCGCTCCACTCGGATCACCATTTTCGTCCATATAAACCGGCAAAACCGTCGACGAAAACCGAGGTTTGGATGGACGATATCGTTGAAGACAGCACTAAGCCAGTCTCGAAGAGGGAGCCGATGATGGATGGCAGTGGCCTCTACACAGTTGCACGGCAGCGCGCCGAAGAGATGCTCGGCTCGCAGGTACAGCATCCTTTCGGGCCCGACTGGGAAGTATTCAAGGTACGCGACAAAATTTTCCTGTTACTGACAGCGGTGACAGGTCAACAGCAAATGATCATTAAGGCCGAGCCGGAGGACTGCCAAGCGCTACAGCAGCAGTATTCGTTCATTGCGCCGGGCTACCACATGAATAAGCGGCATTGGGTTTCCGTCTACCCACACGCAGAACTGGACCAACAGCTGATAGAGGAGTTAGTCACGGATTCCTATCGTTTGGTGGCGGAGAAGCTGCCAAGAGGGCAGCGGCCGATCGATACGTCCTTTGGGCACTAAGGTCTTTGCGTTTAGGGCAGTGATGAGTCACTTTAGAATCAAAGCCAAGTTGATAGAATAAATCCCATGACCGAGCGCGATGACTACTGGCTAAATGATGAAGAACTCGCATCATTTATGTCCCTAATGAGCGTAAATATTCGCTTGACCAATATTTTGGATGCTCAGCTGCGCGATGACGCAGGCCTGAGCTTTTTTGAATATACGGTGCTCTCTCGACTATCTGAGGCGGAAAATCGCGAGATGCGTATGCGTGATCTGGCGATTACCGCCAATGGATCTTTGTCTCGCTTGAGCCAGGTCGTTACGCGCCTAGAAAAGCAAGGGTGGGTCGTGCGCCAGCCGTGCCCGACTGACGGCCGCACCACCATGGCACAGCTGACGGATAGCGGCTGGGATAAGGTAGTAGAGACCGCGCCTGGACACGCTAAGCAGGCTCGGAAGTCCGTAATGGATAACTTGGCCCGCACGCAGATCCGCCAGATGCTGCAGATCAATCAGCGGATCATTAAAGCCATTGAGAATGATGAGCGCTACGGTGGGCGCTATTAGGCAGCTTCCTCGTTACTTTTTGGGATAGCCGCGGCGGCCCGAGACGGTTTTATCGAAAGGGATCCAAAACCGCAGGGGTGCTTCCTTGTTGTTCGAGATGCCGATGCGCGGTCCGCGTACCCATTCTGGTTCGGAAGTTCGCTCAACAATCTGAATTGGTTGGTGGTTATCTTCCAACGTGAAGCCTAAGGCCTTGCCCAAGTTTCCTGGCCCGCGGGCAAGATTATGAAAATCGGTGGTGCCGCGGCGGGCGAAGGCGATATCGGCGCCCTCGATGATTTCGCCGCCGCGCAGCAGGCAGCCTTGGCCGGTGCCATCAGGGGCGCAAACGATATTGACGTTGCGGTGGATACCATAAGAAATATAGACGTAGAACCTACCCGGCGGACCGAACATGGCCGCATTGCGCGGGGTCTTGCCATTGAAGGTATGTGCAGCGGAATCCTCGGCACCGAGGTAAGCCTCAACCTCCGTGAGGCGGATGCTTACCCCGGCATGGGTGAGGGTACAGCCGAGGAGTTGGGGAGCGACGGCGTCGGCAGTCAGGGCAAAATCAATCATTAACCACGAGCGTAGTAGCGCTTACCTGCCACGGGGGTGCGTAGGAGGCGATCTAGGCTAACTGGCTCGAGGCCCTTGGCGCGCAGGCCGTCGATAACGCAATCGGCGGCGTCCACGGTGGTGGGGTGGATATCGTGCATCAACACTATGGAGCCGGCGCGGGCGCCTTGGACGGCCGCGGAGCACACATGGTCGGAGTTGCGGTCCTTCCAATCCACGGTGTCGACGTCCCACAACGCTTGGGAGACGCCCTTATCGCGGGTGGCCTGATCCACGGTGGCGTTGGTCGCGCCATAGGGCGGGCGTACCCAGCGCGTGCCTTGGCCGGTGGCCTTTTTGATGGCGGCATTGCCGGCGTCGATTTCCTGGGATACCTGGTCATAGGACAGGGTGTTGAGCTGGCGGTGGCTCTTGGTGTGGTTGCCGATGGTGTGGCCCTCGGCCTTCATGCGCTTGAGCAGCTCAGGATGCTGATATGCGTTGGGGGCTAGCACCATGAAGCTTGCGTGCGCGTTCTTCGCCTTGAGCTTGTCCAGTAGGCGGTTGGTCTCGGCACCGGGGCCGTCGTCATAGGTGATAGCTACGCAATTGGCACAGTCGACGCCACCTTCGCTGCGCGGCTGCGGCTTCTTTGGAGCTGGGGCGGCGGGTGCCTTCTTCCCGGGGGCAGAGTGTGGAAATGCCTGGGAGCTGAAATCTTCGACCTGTGCGCGGGCATCCTCGAGGCGATGGTTGATTTCTCCTTGAATATCCGTGCTTGAAGATGCAGGCAATCGCGGGATTTGCGGTAACTGTGCATGAGCGGCTGCTGGCATGGCGGCGGCAATAAGCACGGTGAGTGCAGAGGTGAGGATGCGGCGCATAGTGTTCCTAAAAATGAGGGAAAGTGGACATGATGTGCCCATGACCCTAGCGCCCGAATGTAACCAAAGTGATAGGACATGCCTAAAGTGTCCAAAGTGATTTGAGTGGTTCAGGTTTTAAGCGGTTTGTGGTTGCTTCGGCTGCGGTAGTAAAGTGTGTAGGCACTGGGGCATTAGCTCAATTGGTAGAGCATCTGCTTTGCAAGCAGAAGGTCAGGAGTTCGATTCTCCTATGCTCCACAGCATGAAGTCCGGTTTCCTCTTCGGAGGGCGCCGGACTTTTCTCTGCGCAAGGGCAGCTAGGGGGCGATGTCGCGATTTTTCGATGTAAACTCCATTTTTGTCGGCGGAAATGGCAGGGATGTACGCGCACGGTCGCGGGGAGGAAATTTTAAGTACAGTAAGTGGGGAATTATTACTATTACGCGAAACCATTAGGAGACTAACCATGGCCGCCAACGTTCGCTACAACGATCCCTTTACCTCCACAGAGAAGAAAGTCTCGGCGCCGGAAGGCGCAGAATACGTTGTGGTGCGCAAACGTGGCGAGGCCGCAGTGGATGGCGAGGTCATGAGCTTTCACGGCACTCGTGAAGAGGCGCGCGAGGCGGTTATGGCTGGGCTGACCGAGGAATTTAAGACGGCCGTGGATAATGAGCCGATTTACGTTACGCACGCCCGCCTGCGCTCGCTTTAGAAGCGCTTCAGCATCACAAAGTGTCCCTCGTGGCTGCCCACGTGTTCAAAGCCGAGGTGCTCATAGAGCCCCTTGGCGCGGGGGTTATCGGGGTGGACGGCTAGCGAGATGCCGGGGGCATGCAGGGTGTAGGCGAGGGAAATAGCGGCGTCGATAAGCGCGGTGGCAATGCCCTGTCCCTTATAGCGGGCCTCGACCGCGATGGCGAGCTCCGGAATGGCGGGCTCGACAAAGCCAAATCCGTGGTTGTCCTCCGTGCCCCAATTGAGCCACACGCCACCGGCCGGGACAAGCTCCTCCCAGGCGATGAAACCGCCCTGGTTGGGATCCCAATTTTCCACGTAGAAGGCAAAATCAGCGGCGAAGTCAGGGGAGAGCTCGCCGTGCTCGTCACCGAAAGTATCGGTGAGGAAGTTGAGGCGGGCGAGGTAGGTGCGGTCAGATTCTTGGGTTGCGCGAAGTTCCATGGAATCCACGATAGACGCCAGTGGTGCAGCACGGGGTACGCATGCGAAAATCCCCTCCGCACAGGACAGTGACCTGTGGGGAAGGGATGTGGCTGCCGCTTAGGCGAGGTGGTAATTGCGGACGTCGTGACCGTTAAACTCGCGCTCGATACCGGCCTCGTCTACGGAGTGGAAAGTGGTTCCGTTATCGATGGCGAAGCGCAGGTTATCCACGCGAGAGGAAGGGTCTTTAGACACCGCACCCGCTGGGAAGTAGTACGTTGAGCCGTCTTTGAGCTTGACGGTGAGGGACTCAAAGCTCATTGTTCATCTCCTTGTAGAAAGATCCCTAATGTGGGAATTCAATCAAGAGATTTTTGTCTAAGCAAAGAAATGAGATCTAGGCAACGCTGAATATACCCCCACGGCGGGGTGGAAAGCGTATTTATTCTTTGGTCTACAGGCGGTGCTTGCCCTCGTTTTGGTGGTCATCGGTGATGCGGGTGGTGTCGGCCGGCTGAGCTGCTTCTTCTTCGCGGTGCTTGGCCAGCTGTTCGTCGATGGAACCCAGCAGTTCCTCATCGCGTACAGCGCCTTCCTCAACGAGGTCAGACTGGGTGTCATTCTCGCTGGTGGAGGTGTAGACCAAGGTGGACTCAGGGGCGGTGTGGGAGGCGGACTGGAAGTCATCCACGGGCGGTGGGGTCTGGGATGGCTTGTCGTTGGAGCGCAGCCAGTAGTAGGCGGCACCGGCCGCGGCGGAAAGCACAGCGATAATGCCGGCGAAGATCCAGCCCTTGGAGGACTTCTGCTTCTTCTGTTTCTTGGCTACCTTGGCGGACTTCTTCTTGAGGTTCTTCTGCGCCTTCTGAGAATCCTTTTTGGCCTGCTTGCGGGCCTTCTTAGCCTTCTTGGTGGCCTCTTCCTTGGCGTCGTTCAGGCGCTCGGTGGCGTCCTCGCGGTAGTTGTTGAACTCCTCCAGGGCGCGCTCGAGGCGGGAGTGTGCGGCGCGGGTGACGGCGCCCGCCTGGCGGCGGGACTCGGCGAAGCTGCCGTTATCGCGCTCGTCCATCTTTTGCGCAGCCTCCTCTAGGGCGGTGTAGGCTTCGCGGGACTTTTCTTCGCGGTAGTTGTTGAACTGGCTCCACAGGTTCGATGCGGTCTTGAAGGCCAGGTTCAATGTGGTGGGGTTCATGGGGTGGAACACTCCTTAACTCAGATTTATCAATTCGCTTTCACCCAGCATAGTGACGTAGTGGGTGGTGTACCACCGTGAGCGCGGCGGCGTGCTGGGGGAACGGGTCACAAATAGACCGCTTGGTTCAGAATGTGCGATTATTATTCAGCCAATTTTTCGCCAACCTCGCAGTTTGCGGGCTTGCAATGGTAATACCATTGCAAAATCGCTACCGCACAAACTGAACAGCTTGGTACGTTTTTGTCAACGCACCGACGACGACCAGCAAAGGAGGTGACTATGAGCCCGCGACTTTCGGCTTCCGCGCCCTTGGATTATGAAAGCGAAGAGGAATCCCATGTACCTGAGCGCCTCGCCCTTTCCTTCGAGGTAATCCCACCGCGCCACGATGCCGATGCCGCCAAGATCGACCGCCTGCTAGAGGTCCTGGAAAGCTATCACCCCGATTACATCGCGGTAACCAGTTCCCAGCGCTCCGGCTGGCTAGAGGGAACCGCGGCCTTCATTGAGAAAATCTCGCAGAACACCGCTATGCGCCCGCTGGCGCACCTGGCGTGCACGGCCGGCTCGCGCGACGAGCTCATCGGGTGGATTAATCGCTTGGTAGATGCCGGAGTGCGTGGCCTGCTAGCTCTGCGGGGTGACCTCCCTGAAGGGGGCATGCCAGAACACTACCTTCAGCATGCCGATGAACTGGTTCGCCTCATCCGGGAATTGGAGAGCCACCAAGCGGCCCGCTTTGCTGCCGGCCGACTCGCAGTAAGCGTGGCGTGCTATCCCAGCGGCCATGCTGAATCCAAGAACGAGGACGAGGACTTCGACGTCCTGCTCAATAAGCAGCGCCTCGGCGCGGACTTCGCCATCACCCAACTCTTTTTTGATGCCGAGGATTTCCTCCGCTTCGCCCAAAGGGCGGAGTTGGCCGGGGTGAAAATTCCCCTTATTCCGGGGATTATGCCCATGACCAGCCTGCGCCGGTTGGAACGAATGGGGCAGCTGTCCGGGCTTGCCGTACCCGAAAGGGTGCGCACTCGGCTCGCGGCAGCGAAAACCCCAGAAGAGGAATACGAAATCGGCATGGAGCTTAGCGCCCAATTGGCCCGCACCATCGTGGCCGGGGGAGCGGAAGGCCTCCATATCTATACCCACAACAATCCCGACATTACGCAAGACCTGTTATCTCGAATCGGAGTAAACAATGACGAACAATAATTTCCCCAAGGCGACGATTGAAGGCTATCCGCGCGTTGGTGCTAACCGCGAGCTCAAGCGCGCGCTGGAATCCTACTGGGCCGGCCGCATCGATGCAGAGACCTTCGAGTCCGCCGCACACTCTCTGCGCCTGGATACTTATAACCGCCTGCGCGACCTCGGTCTTACTGAGGACTACGCCATTCCTGCCGACGTCGCTTACTACGACCAGGTGCTCGAGACCGCACTGACCGTAGGCGCCGTAGCCGGCGAAACCCTGGATGATGAGTTCACCTTGGCCCGCGGCAATAAGGACACCGCGCCGCTAGAGATGACTAAGTGGTTCGATACCAACTACCACTACATCGTCCCGGAAATTTCTGATGACCAGGATTTTAAGGCGCGCCCACAGCGCGTTATCAAGCTGGTGGAAGAAGCCCGCGCAGCAGGCCACACCGTGCGCCCATACCTCGTCGGCCCGGTTACCCTGCTGGCCCTGTCCAAGCAGGCCGAGGGCGCGACCAAGTCCCCGCTCGACCGCTTGGATGATGCCGTCAAGGCCTACCAGGAGGTACTGGCCGAGCTGGATAAATCCGGCGTGAAGTGGGTACAGCTGGCCGAGCCTGCCCTGGTAGCGGACCTGACCGTTGCCACCGATGAGGAGCTTGCTGCCCACATCAAGAGCGCCTATGAGGCCATCTTGGGTGCGGATAACCGCCCGCAGGTCTACCTCACCACCCCTTATGGCTCCGCGCGCAAGGGCCTTGAGGTCTTGGCGGAACTTAAGCCAGAGGCCGTCCAGGTGGATCTGTCCGTGGGCACCTTGGCTCTCGATGAGGGCTACCTTGAGCGCGTGAAGAAGCTGAACTCTCACGTGGTTGCCGGGCTTATCGACGGCCGCAATGTCTGGGCCGCCAACCTGCGTGACCTGCGCTCCAAGTACGAGGACCTAGAGAGCAGCCTCGACTCCCTGTCCGTATCGACCTCCGTATCCTTGCAGCACGTGCCGCACACCGTGGAGGCAGAAACCAAGCTGCCTGCAGACGTCGCCACCTGGTTCTCCTTCGCCAACGAGAAGGTCAAGGAAGTCGTCGCCCTCTCCCAGGGTCCGCTGGAGGCACCAGAGGCTTATAGCATCAGCGACCGCGCAGTGCGCACCCGTGCCGAATCCGAGCGCATCCACAACGCGGCGGTGAAGGCGCGCATCGAGGAGCTGCCGGCCGGCGAGGTCAAGCGCGAGCCCGCCTTTGCCGAGCGCAACGAGGCGCAAAAGGAACTCGGCCTGCCGCAGCTGCCGACTACCACCATCGGTTCCTTCCCCCAGACCAAGGAAATCCGCCAAGCACGTGCGGCGCACCGCAAGGGCGAGCTTTCCGACGCCGATTACAACGCCGCACTCAAGGATGAGGTCAAGTCCGTCATCGAGCTGCAAGAGCGCCTCGGCCTCGATGTACTTGTACACGGCGAGCCAGAGCGCAATGATATGGTCCAGTACTTTGCCGAGCTGCTCGATGGTTTCGTAACCACCGAAAACGGCTGGGTCCAGTCTTATGGCTCCCGCTGCACCCGCCCGCCAATAGTCGTAGGCGACATCTCCCGCCCGGCTGCGATGACCACCGAGTGGTCCAAGTACGCCCAGTCGCTCTCGGAGCACCACGTCAAGGGCATGCTTACCGGCCCGGTGACTATCCTGGCCTGGTCCTTCGTGCGTGATGACGTCCACCAGTCCATCTCTGCGGACCAGCTCGGCGTCGCGCTGGCGGATGAGGTCCGGGACTTGGAAGAGGCCGGCATCGACATCATTCAGATCGATGAACCCGCCTTGCGTGAACTGCTGCCTTTGCGTGAGGAAGACCGCAGGGCCTACCTGGACTGGGCCGTGCGCTCCTTCCGCCTCGTTGCACTCGAGGCCAAGCCGACCACCCAGATCCACACCCACCTGTGTTACTCCGAGTTCGGCCAAATCATCGATGCCGTTGCCGGCCTCGATGCCGATGTCACCTCCATCGAGGCGGCCCGCTCCCGCATGGAACTGCTCGAAGATATCGACGAGACCTTCCATTCCGAGATTGGCCCGGGCATCTACGATATCCACTCCCCACGCGTGCCCTCCGTGGCGGAGATGGCCGAGCTCATCCGCGCTGCGCTCAAGCACGTGCCGGTCGAGCGCCTGTGGGTTAATCCAGACTGCGGCCTTAAGACTCGCGGCTACGAGGAGACCGAGGCCTCCTTGCGCAATATGGTGCTGGCTCGCGATGAGGTACGTGATTCCCTCTAAGTCCTCTTAACCTCATAGAATCCCGGCTGGGAAATGGGCAACTAGCCCTTAACTGGCCGGGATTTCGCGCTTTGCCTTGCGGCGCTTGTTGATCCACCCGATGATCATCGGCAGCACGGAAATTGCCACCACAATCAGCATGATGATGTCGATGGAGTGAGCAATGCCCGGGATACCGCCCAGAAGTACGCCGACCAGCAGCATGGAGCCTACCCAGCCGATGCCACCGAGGATATTCCAGCGCAAGAAGGAGGAGTAGCTCATTTCCGCGGTGCCGGCGGCGAAGGGGACGAAAGTGCGCACGATTGGTACGAATCGGCCCAATACAAGGGCCACCGGGCCGTGGCGCTGGAAGAAGTCTTCCGCGCTATCGAGGTGTTCGGTGCGCAGAACGCGGGCATCGTCCTTGAAAAGCTTGCGGCCAAAGCGGCGGCCCAAGTAGAAGCCCACCTGGTCGCCGGCAAAGGCGGCCACCGCGGCCACGACAAAGAGCAGCCAGGCGTTGATGTCGAGTTCGTGGCGCAGGATGGCCGCGGTAACGAGCAAAGAATCACCCGGCAGGAACGGGAAAAGCACGCCGGACTCGATGAAGATGACCACGGCGACGCCGAGCAGAATATAAGGTCCAAAGCTTTGGAGCAGGGAACCTGCGTCCATAAGGTTGTGGAGGGAGGACAAGAAATCCATGTGCGGATCCTTTCTTAGTGGTTCTTTTAGTATCCTCCGCAAACTGCAAAGTAGCTGCGAATCCACTGGGTGTCCGAATGGAACCGATATGTTTCTTTTCTCCTCCTAGCTTCCGGGTAAGAAACATCACTAGCCTGGGAGTATGAACCACTCCGCATTCCGTAATAGTCAAGACACTTTTCTCTCCGACGCCCTCGCTGGGCTCATCGCCAACCACCCCGATGCTCGCTGGCACGACGTTGGCTTCATTGGCCGCTCCACGCCGCTGCGCACCGCGGACGGTGATCCGGCAGTGGCGGTGATTTCCGGTGGCGGTTCCGGTCACGAACCGATGCATGCCGGGTTTGTCGGCCAGGGCATGCTCGCAGCGGCCTGCCCGGGGTTGCTCTTTACCTCCCCGAACGCGGTCCAGGTCAGCGAGGCCACCCAGTGGGCTGACCAGGGCAGGGGAGTAGTCCATGTGGTGAAGAATTACACCGGAGACGTCATGAACTTTACCGTCGCTCGCAACGCCGCCGAGGCGGTAGACACCCGCACGGTGCTGGTGGCCGATGATATTGCCACCGATGGCAATGAGGACGGCCCCGGTCGCCGCGGTACGGGTGCGACCATCCTGGTGGAAAAGGTCGCAGGAGCTGCTGCCTACCGCGGCGATGACGTGGATAAGGTTGCTGAATTAGGGCAGCGCGCCGCGGATAATTCTCGGAGCATGTCCGTGGCGTTGGGTGCCGGTTTTATGCCGACTACCGGCCGCGAGACCTTTGATCTTGCAGCCGGCCAGATGGAGGTGGGTGTGGGCATTCACGGTGAGCCGGGCACCCACACCGAGCAGGTAGATAGCGCGAGCGCTATCGTAAATCAGGTCCTGGATAAGATCGTGCCAGCCCTTGAGCTGGGTCAAGGCGATGAAGTGGTGTGCCTGGTCAACGGCCTAGGCGGCACCACCCCGCTGGAGCTGAGTTTGCTCTTTGGTGAGGCCGCCGCGCAGTTGGCCCAGCGTGGCGTCACCGTAGCCCGGTCGTTGGTGGGTTCCTATGTCACCGCGGTCAATATGCACGGTGCTTCCTTTACTCTGCTCAAGGCAGATGCGGAGCTGCTCGAGCTTGTCGACGCCCCCACTGCCGCCCCCGCCTGGCCGCACACCCTGGGCCGCGCGAAGGCGGTGGAACCCGCCACCATCACCTTCCAGGATGAACTTTCTACCGAGGGCGAAGAGAATCAGTGGCTCACCGCCTTTGTGGAACGCCTGCAAGCCTCTTTTGAAGCGCTTACTGAGCTAGACCGCCGGGCCGGCGACGGCGACTTTGGCCAGAACATGGAGGCTGCCTTCGGTGGCATCAAGCTTCCCCTGCGCGGTACGGATACCGAGATCTTCACCGGGCTGGCCAAGCGCCTGCTCGTCCTCGCCGGTGGTACCTCCGGCGCCGTATTCGGCACGCTCTTTAATGAATTGGCTCGGGCGGAGTCGCTGGCGGATGGGCTCAACGCAGCGGCTGACCTAATCCACGAGCTTGGCGGCGCCCAGCGTGGTGATCGCACCATGCTCGATGCCCTCATTCCGGCTGCAGAAAAAGCCCGCGAGCTAGGTGTGAAGGATCCGGATGCGGAGACCTTGCAGGCGCTTTTCGACGCCGCCCATGCCGGCGCCCTCGACACCGAGGATCTCGCGGCAAAGAAAGGCCGCGCCTCCTACCTGGGAGATCGCAGCAAGGGCGTTATCGATCCGGGCGCCATCGTGGTCAGCTGGCTCTTTGGGGGAGAGCCTCTCTCAGCGCACTAAGCGAGCTGAGATCTCCCTTACCGGTACGGTCGAGGTGGAGCGCATGCAGACCCGCTGTGCGAGCTCCCTGTACGTCGTTGGCCAGGGAATCGCCCACCATGAGTGTGTTTGCGGGGGTTACTTCGAGCTGGCGGCAAGCAGCGAGGTAGGCCTCCCGTTGTGGTTTGGGGCAGCCGAGGTCGACGGTGGGGATGAGGAGGACGTCGGCAAGCGCAAGGCCCGTAGCCTCCAGCTTCGCCTGCTGCATTTCGCGCTCGCCGTTGGTGAGTATGCCTACCTGAAAGCCGGACTCGAGAGCCCAGGTGAGGGTGGGCAGGGCGTCGGAAAAAGCGCGCCATTGCTCCCGATAGGCGGAAAGATAGCCGTCATAGGCGGCCAGCGCCTCGGCATCGCTCATTTCTTGGCCGAGGAATTCGCGGCAGCGCGCCGCGCGCTGGCCGTGGTGGGAGACCTCGCCGCGCTCATAGGCTTGAAACCACTTTCGTTCAATGGCCGCGAACCGCGCATGCTGGCCCTCGGGCAGGCCGAGCTGGCGGCACCATTGATCCACCGCGTCTCGAGCCGCGCCGGTGTGATCGAGCAAGGTGTCATCCAGATCAAAAAGAAGCGCGCGAATCATGCCTTCAGGCTAGCGCGATCGCTGACAGCGTTATGTCATGCGCGGCAGGCACGCGTTAAATTCTTTACAATGGCTGGCATGACTCAGAAGACCGCAACTGCAACGATGCATACCAACTACGGTGACATTGTTATCGATCTCTTCGGTAACCATGCACCGGTAACCGTTGAAAACTTCATCGGCCTGGCCAAGGGCGAGAAGGACTACTCCTCCCAGAACGCAAAGGGCGAGCAGTCCGGACCGTTCTATGACGGTGCAATCTTCCACCGCATCATCGATAACTTCATGATTCAGGGCGGCGACCCGACCGGCACCGGCCGCGGTGGCCCGGGATATCAGTTCCAGGATGAATTCCACCCGGAGCTGCAGTTCGACCGCCCATTCCTGCTGGCCATGGCTAATGCCGGCCCGGGCACCAACGGCTCCCAGTTCTTCATCACCGTGGCGCCGACCCCGCACCTGAACAACCACCACACCATCTTTGGCGAGGTAACTGACGCTGCTTCCCAGGAGGTTGTATCCAAGATCGCCAAGGTGGATACCGACCGCATGGACCGTCCGCACGAGGACGTTGTTATCGAGTCCATCGATATCGCGTAATCGCCTTTTTCCTCGGGCCCGTCACCGCATTATTCGTGCGGCGGCGGGCTCGTTGCAGTTTTCCCGAGCTATCCACAGCCAGACCCCCGCCTAAAGGACTGACAACTTCATGACCATGGTGAGAAACTATGTTCGCGCTACCCCAGCGACCGCGCTCATCGCCGCCGTCTGCATCATCGCTTGGCTGATTACCGCGGTGCAGGCGCGCACGCTAGGAGCCACCTTCTATGATTCCCCGCTCGCAGCGGATTGGGGCCTGTGGGGACCGGATTATCCCTTCCGCCCTCAGACTGCGCTGTCTTCGGAGTTCATGCACCTAGACGCGGGCCATTTGGCGGTGAATATGATCATGCTCTTGCTCATAGGCAGGGAAGTGGAGCGGACGCTTGGCACCGGGTTGTATCTTGCCGCTTATTTCACCTCTTGCCTAGGCGCATCCGCCATGATCTTGAAATTCGACTTCAATACCCCCACCGTCGGCGCCTCCGGTGCGCTCTTCGCACTCATGGTCATGCTGGTAGGTGCTTATCGCCAGCGCGGGCTCGATCTCCGCGCGCCCATCGCCTTGGTTGTGGCGAACGTGGCCTATACCTTCCTGGCCAATGGCGTATCCCTGTGGGGACACTTGGGTGGGTTGTGCACAGGCCTCGTGTTGAGCCTTTTTCTCTATCGAAAAAGCCCCTCTCTTCGCTGGGGCGGTGTTGTTGTGGTGGCCGCGGTAATCCTCGCGCTCTTAGCCCAACAAGCTGGGTTTTGGGGATAACTGTGAATTTTGATCACCGGAAAGCATGTGCGAAATAATTCCACAATGTTTATCCACAATGTGGATAACTACATTTTTGTAATTTACCGAACGCTTTTCCGGAGTTTTCCCTGATCGCGCTGGTCTAGACCGTGCGGAAGTAAGAAAATCCGCCTGTGGAAGTCCGTGAAAACAGTTATCCACAGGGTGTTAATAATTGTGTGAAATTCACATTTCACAGGCTTTCTCCACAGCCTGTGGATAACTTTCTACCCACTGTGTGAGCAAGACTGATAAATTTGGGTACTGACCTGCATAAGGAGCATTGTGGCTAATCAACCTCGCGCTGTGATCGTCGGCGCAGGACCTAATGGACTCACGGCCGCGGCGCGTTTGGCCATGGCTGGCTGGAGCGTGGATATCTACGAACGGGCCGACTGGGCCGGTGGTGCGGCAGCCTCCTCGGCGGAGATTTTTCCGGGCACGATTGTGGATCTCGGAGCGGCCGGGCACCCTTTTGGCGTGGCGAGTCCGGCGTTCCGCGCCCTCGATCTGGAATCCCATGGTTTGCGGTGGCTTAACGCCCCCTATCCCATGGCCCATCCGCTAGAGGGAGCCCCGGCCGGGGTCTTGCAGGGTTCCTTGGCGGATACGGCCGCGGAGTTGGGAGCCGATGCCCGCGCGTGGACGCGGTTGCACGGACACATTGTCCGGCACATTGATGAGCATGTGGGGAATGCACTAACGCCGCTGGTACGCTGGCCCGATCGCCCCGTGCGCTTGGCACAGTTCGGCGCGGCCGGCATCGTGCCCGCCAGTCAGCTCGGCCGAGCGGCCTTTGCTACGCCACAAGCCCGCGCCCTCTTTGCGGGCAGCGCGGTACACGCGATTACCTCGCCTACGAGGCCATTTACCTCCGCATTCGGCCTGCTCTTTGGCGGGCTAGGCATGACCCGCGGCTGGCCCGTAGTGGAGGGCGGCACCGGCGCTCTTATCGACGCCCTCTTAAACCTCCTCCGTTCCCATCATGCCCGCCTCCACACCGGATGCGAGGTTCGCGACCTGCGGGAATTGCCCGCAGCCGAGGCGATCATTGTGAACCTGACCCCGCAGCAGATCCTGGGGCTGCGTGGGCTGGAGCTTCCCAGCCGTGTTCGCCGGAGCCTGGCGCGCTGGCGATATGGCAGCGCCGTCTTCAAAGTGGATTTCCACCTCAGCGAGCCCGTGCCGTGGACCGACCCGCGCGTGGGCCAGGCCGGCACCGTGCATGTGGGAGGCACGGTGGAGGAGATCTGTAAGGCAGAGGGGGACGTTGGCAAGCGGCGCATGCCCGATCACCCCCTAGTAATGGCATGCCAACAATACGTGGCCGACCCTTCCCGTGGGCTTACGCTGTGGACTTATGCGCACGTCCCGCGCGGCTATGCGGAGCGCTATCCGGGTGAGGTAACCGAGCTGATTACTGCGCAGATCGAACGCTTTGCCCCCGGTTTTCGGGATACCATCCTGGCTACCCACGCCACTAGCCCGGCCGAGCTGGAGCGGTGGAATCCCAACCTGGTGGGCGGCGATATTGCCGGCGGATCCATGACTGGGCTGCAAACTCTCCTGCGGCCACGCCTTTCGCCCCATCCGCATCGCCTCGCTCCGAGAGTATATATGGCCTCCAGCTCCGCCGCTCCCGGTGCTGGTGTGCACGGTATGCCGGGATGGTGGGCCGCCGAGGAAGCACGGAACTCGCAAATAAAATCATTCCCAAGTATTAGACGGGGGATGGAACGTTAGACAGTATGATTACTGTATCGAAGAATTCTCAGCTTCATCCTCCGGTCCGAGGTGTGCATATGGCGTGGGCGGCAGCAAGTGTAGCTGCCATGTTCGCTGGTGCGGCGATTGTCGGTATCGCCTGTGGGCTGTTTTCCGGCGGGGAGCGGTCCTGGGTTGCCCTGGGGGTTTCACTAGGCGGCGCGATTAGTGGGTTGGGCATTTTATGGTACGGTTTCTGTCGGCGTCTAGGCTGGTCCCACCGCGAACTCGGATTTCTCCCCTGTACACATTCGCTTTGGCACCTCCTGTGGTGGATACCGCTTACCCTGCTGGGCGGTGGCGCGGCTACGGGAGTGATTGGATGGCTTTTTGGTACTGAGCAAAAATCTTCAAGTATTGCTGATGGTATAGGCATCAGTCCTGTTGCTTCTGTGCTCGCGGCCGTGTGCGGTGCAGTGGTCATTCCCCTAATCGAAGAAGTTGCCTTCCGACGAATCCTTTTTGATTGGTTGCAAGGAAAGATGCCTACCGCCACAGCTGCTTCCGCAACAGTGGCCATTTTTGCAGTAATGCACGGCATCCCCATGGTCGTGGTCTACCTCTTCTTTGCTGGCACATCACTTGTTGTGGCACGACTGTGGTTTAGATCCCTCACTGCGCCGTTTCTCATACACTGCGTAAACAACGCCGTGGTATTCCTGGTCGCACTTAACGGTTAATCCTGCTGTACCTTGGGTCGTGCTCGCCGCTGCCAAATAAGGAAGCCTGCGCCGATGAGCCAGAGAGTCGCAGCGGCGAAGTACCCAGGGATGGTCGTGGTGCGGGGCAAGTAGGAACTGCCTGGGACGAGTCCTGCTATGACAGGCTCGAGGAGGAAGCCTAGGACGGCGAGATAGTCGAACCACCGGAACTGGGCCGAGGCCGCGCCGGCCAGCCCCAATACTGGTCCAGAGAGGAGAGCCAGGATAAACCACTGGGCGTTGTACTCAAATGCCTCGCGCCAGTTGTACACACCGAAGACCACGAGCAAGGCGTAGTGCACGGCCAGCATCAAGACGATAATTCCCGTACCGGCCAGGAGAGCCTTTAGCCACCGGCCCGAGAATTTCTTGCCTATGAGGTAGCTAAAGATTCCCCACACCATGCCCGAGCCCAGGACGTTGCCTAGGTAGTTGCGCACGGAAAGCCGGAGGGGAGCGGCGCCGGTGAGTAGGGTGGGGTCGGCAAACGCGATGTGCACGGCCGCGTAGGCCACCGAAATGATGAGGCCAGCAGCAAGAATGTGGCGAGACATGTGGCTCCTAGATATGAAAAAACCCTCGCCACCTACAGGAAGCAGGGAGCGAGGGAACAGGCTGGGAGGTCTAGCTTAGCGCCACCCCATGGTCATCAGCAGGCCGATGATGGCCAAGCCAAAACCGATGCCATAATTCCAAGCGCCGAGGTCCGCCATGAATGGGATGTCCTGGCCAGCGAGGTAATTGACCACGAGCCACAGCAAGCCGATGACCATCAGGCCCAGCATGATGGCTACGTACCACTTCGGGGTGCCCTCCGAATTGATCTTGACGGGGGTGCGGTTGGTAGCAGAGCTCGAGGTAGGGACGGAGGAGCTCTGAGAAATCTTTGACTTCGGCATAAGATACCTTTTCTAGATTTAAGTTCTTATCTAAGTTCGTACTGAGACCTTAGGATACCAGCAGCTATGGCTGCGGCAGAAGTGCAGCGGGGTCGAAATTCCACAGGCGAACCTCAATGTTTTGATCCTTACGCATGGTATCGCCTGGATTCACAGAGGCCCAGCCAATCTTATTGCTATCCACCAGTGCGCCGGTAGGCACGGGCTCACCCGGCACTAGCTGGCCAGTCCAGCCAGCCGCGCGGAGTTCATCTTCGGCCTGCTTCTGACTCTGTCTTACCAGGTCAGGAGCCTTAAAGAGCATGCCATTGGAGACCTCAACGGTGACCGGCTTGCCCTTTTCCAGCTCCGCGCCCTCATTGGATACGCTCAGCACCGTGCCCTTCGGCTCCAAAGAATCGACCTCGCGCACGTCTACATCAAAGTCATTGGATTCGAGGCGGCTTTGGGCATCTTCTACATTCATGCCGGAAACATCGGGTACGCGCTTCTTTTCGACGCCCTTAGACACCGTCACCCGTACCTTCGATCCCTTGGATAGTTGGGTGCCGCCGGCAGGATCCTGCTTGATGATTTGGCCGGCTGGTGCTTCATCGTTTTCCTCCGAAACGTCGGAGTTGAGTGCCAAGCCGGCCTCTTCGAGGGCCTGGGAGGCCTCGTCCAAGGTCATGCCGGTGATGTCCGGGACATCAGTAATTTCCTTACCGGAGGACACAGTCAACGTTACCGAGGCATTCTTTTGCAGCTCGGAACCCGGGGCGGGGTTGATGCGGATGACATTATTGCGAGGGATATCCGGGTTGGCTTCCTCGTTGACGGTAACCTGCAGGCCCATGTCTTCGAGTTCCTTAACCACCTCATTGCGTGGGCGGTTTTCCACCTCTGGCACGATGATCTTGTCGTGCGGGGCAGATTGGGTCTGGCGTGGCTTTTCGGGATCCTTCTTGTCATTGGAGAAGAAGTCCCATGCGAAGTAGCCCACGATAGCTACCAAGAGGGCGGCCAAGAAGGCAGCCAACCACTTCATCCAGCCGCCGCCCTGCTTCTCATCCTCTTCGGAGGGGCGGGTGGATTGAATCGGTGCGCGGTGCGCTGCCGCGGGGGCCGCAGCGGCACCCACCATCTCGGTAGGCTGCTCGACCTCGTCCTCATTAACATGCATGCGCGCTGCCGCGGTGACCTGTCCATTGCGCAGGCGTTCCAAATCGCCGGCCATCTCCCAGGCGGATTGATAACGATCCGCAGGGTGCTTCGCCATTGCGGTAAGCACCACCGCATCGATATTGACGCGTTGGGTGGGGGTTAGTGAAGGATCCGCGATGAGCTCCGACGGTGGTGTCGGCTCTTCCTGTACGTGTTGATAAGCAACCGCAAACGGGGTTTCGCCCTCAAATGGGGTCTGACCGGTAAGGGCCTCGTAGAGCACGCAGCCCAGTGCATAGACGTCCGAGCGGGCATCCGCGTTCTTACCGCGGGCTTGCTCGGGAGAAAGATATTGGGCGGTGCCGATAACGGCGGAGGTTTGCGTCATCGCCGAGGTGGAATCATCCAAGGCGCGAGCGATGCCGAAGTCCATCACCTTCACCTGGCCGGTGTTGGTGAGCATAATATTTGCCGGCTTGATATCGCGGTGGATAATGCCGGCTTCGTGCGAGGCTTGCAGTGCATCCGCTACCGGTTTGAGGATATCCGCCGCTTCCTGGGCGGATAGTGCTCCATCCTCGCGAATGATATCGCGCAGGGTGCGTCCATTGACCCGCTCCATGACGATATACGGGATGGTCATGCCATCCAGCTCGGTTTCCCCGGTGTCATAAACCGCCACGATATTGGGGTGATTCAACTTGCCCGAGTTCTGGGCCTCGCGGTAAAAACGCTCCCGGAAATTGACGTCGCGCGCCATTTCCGGGCGGAGCATCTTTACCGCAACCTGGCGGCCTAGGACAGTGTCTTCGGCAGCATAGACCTCAGACATGCCGCCGGCGCCGATGATCTCGCCTCTCCGATAGCGGTCATTGACCATCGCTTAGTCACCCTCCTGTGTCAGTAAATCAGCCAAGTCTCCGGGGAGCTCATTAGCCTGCGAGTTTACTGGAGTATCCAGCTCAGGTGTGTTTTCAACGTGCGTATCCTGCGGATTCTGTTGCGTCGGTAGGGCCGGGGGCTGCTGTTGGTGGGTGGGCGAGTGGCGCGTGGGTGTCTCACGGTGAGTAGTACGCGGAGTCTCTTCTTGCTCCGTCTCCTGCGGCTCGGTCTCTGTCACCGTCACCGGTGCTGGGGCCTCTTCCGTATCTTCGTCCGGGGTGTCTTGGTGGGTGGTGGTGGGATCGCGGTACTCCGTAACCACCGAGGTTTCCGGCGTGCTGGAGGGTGCGCTCGTTCCCTCGCTATCGCTTAGCTGCTGGTAGGCAAGGTAACCACCGCCGGCCAAGGCCGCGAGGAGCAAGGTGATGCCCAGGCCCTTCAGAAAGGAGGAGCCACCCTTCGATTCCTTAACTGGAGCGGTTCCCGCTGCCGGATGGATCGTGGTGGGTTGGGCGACGTTGCCCAGCATCTCCGTCGAGGCGGACGGCGATGGTTCTGGTGCGCGCTGCGTTAGTGGAGCAGACTTGGGCTGCGGCGGGCGCTTGCCCAAGCGGACTGCGGAGATGGCTAGAGTGAACTCGTTGCCATCGGCGTAGCGGGTGGCCGGATCCTTGCGCAACGCAATGCGAATGAGCTCGCGCGCCGGGGCGCTGATATTTGTCGATAGCGGATCCGGCTCCTGATTGATATGCGCCAGGGCGATGGACACGGAGGAATCTCCGGTAAAGGGACGCTTGCCGGCGAGCATTTCATAGCCAACGACGCCGAGTGAATAGACGTCGGAAGCCGGCGTCACATCCTTTCCCTGTGCTTGCTCGGGAGACACATACTGTGCGGTGCCTACCACCATGCCGGTGCGAGTCAGCGGCACGGCTGCGGCTGCCTTGGCAATGCCAAAGTCCGTGATCTTGACCTGGCCATTTTGCGTAATGAGCAAGTTGCCGGGCTTAATATCGCGGTGCACGAGCTCCATGCGGTGGATGATGGACAGGCCATGCGCAGCCTGCTCGAGGACGTCGAGAGCCAGCTCCTCCTGCAGCGTATTTTCGCGCGCCAGCAGGTCTGCAAGGGATTCGCCACGGACGTATTCCAAGGCCATGAAACAGAATTTGCGGCCGTTGTCTTCCAACTCGCGGTAATCATAGGTGGCTACCACGTTCTCGGACTGAATAGATTCGGCCGATTTTGCTTCGTTGCGGAAACGCGAGAGGAACTCTTGGTTATCGGAAAACTCCGGGCGTAGAACCTTGAGCGCGACCTCCCGATCATTGCGGGTGTCATCGGCCAACCACACGGTGGACATTCCGCCGTGGCCGATTACCCACTGCAGCTCGTAGTCGCTGCCAATCAGTGCCTGGAGATGTTCCTTATTCTCGGCGCTATTCATTACTGCTCCCCCTGGTATGCGCGCAGGATAGCGCGGCCAATTGGGCCGGAAACCTTGCCGCCCGTCGCGGACTCACCTAAGTTACCACCATTTTTTACCACGACGCCCACTGCGATATCCCGCTCCGGATCGAAGGCAACGTACCACACGTGCGGGGCTAGGCCCTCGCCATGCTCAGCGGTACCGGTCTTGGAAGCAAAGCCATTGCCATCATATCCAGCGGAGGAACGCTCCGAGGCATACATCAAATCAGTAAGCGTAGCCGCAGTTTCCTCGTTAACCGCCTGGTCCGCCTTCTTTGGTTTGGTGGTGCGGATGTCCTTCATCTGGGAGTCGGTAATGCGATTGACCAGGTAAGGCTGCATGCGGGTGCCCTTATTGGCCACGGTGCCCGCCATAACAGCTGCTTGCAGCGCGGTCATGGTGACATCGCGCTGACCAATGGCGGACTGCGCCGTGGCCGCCCCATCCGGCAAATCGCCCAAGGTACCGGCGGAGGTGGAGACGCCCAGGTCATAGTTTTCTCCCACGCCAAAGGCCTTGGCATACTTGCGCAACTCATCTGCGCCGAGCTGCTCCGACATCTCCACAAAAGCGGTATTGCACGACAGTGCAAAGGCGGTCTGCAGGGTTACCGCATCTTGGCCGTTGCACTTTTGGTTGGCATAGTTAGTCAGCTCCGTCACCGTGTCTGGCAAGGTAATGACATTGGAACCGGTCAAGGTGGAGGAAGGATTAAAACCGTTGTTCAGACCGGCCGCGGCGGTGATGATCTTGAAAATTGAACCGGGAGGTAGCGTTTCTGCACCGGCGTGGTTGACCAGCGGCTGCCCCTCCTGCTCTTGCAGGCTGGCCCAAACATCTTCAGCGGAATCGCCCATCAGATCATTCGGGTTATAGCCAGGGTTGGAGGCCATAGCCAGAATCTTGCCGGTGGAAGGCTGAATGGCAACCGCAGAGCCCTCGTAACCCGGGCCCACAAGCTGATCATAGGCAGCCTGCTGGAGTGCAGGATCGATGGTGACCTCTACATTTGCGCCCTGCTTCGGCTTATCGGCCAGAGCATCGAGCCAGTTTTGCTTCATCAATGAATCATCGGTGCCATTGAGGATGTCATTTTGGGAGGACTCTAGTTCCGAGGCACCAAATTGGCTCGACAGGTAGCCGGTCAAGTTGCCAAAGGCCGGTGAATCAATGGGGTAGGAGCGCGAGTAGGTCTCGTCTGGATTCTGCGTCGACTGTGCCAATACGGTATTGCCCGCGAAGATCTGTCCGCGCGGGGTGGTCTGCATTTCCATGAAGCCGCGCATATTCCGCGGATTATGGGCGTATTTATCTTCAGAAAAAGCCTGAATCACCGTCAAGTTGACCAGCAAGATGGCCGTCAAAATGATGGCGAATAAGGACACTAGACGGATGGATCTATTCATCGGTGAGCCTCCTGGACCGACGGGAACATGGAGGTATCGCTCGGCGCATTGCTCGAGGTCTCCTGCATGGGGCGACGAGCCGCGTTAGAGATCCGCAGCAAGATCGCCAATAACACATAGTTAGCCATGAGAGAGGAACCACCGGCAGACATGAACGGCGTGGTCAAACCGGTCATCGGCAGCAGGGCGGAAATGCCGCCGGTGACCACAAAGACCTGGACTGCCAAGGTAAGAGAAAGACCGGAAGCCACCAGCTTGCCATAGGTATCGCGGGTGCGCAGCGCAGTGCCAAAGCCGCGGATGGCCAGCATACCGAAAAGCACCAGTACGCCGGCAAGGCCAATGAGGCCGAACTCCTCACCTATTGCGGCAAGGATGTAATCCGAGTGGGCCACCGGAACGAGTTCTGGATGCCCCTCGCCCAAGCCGCTGCCAGAGATGCCGCCGGAAGACAAGCCGAATAGCGACTGGGAGAGCTGGAAACCCGTGACGTCATAATTGCCCAGCGGGTCTAAGAAGTTAGAAAAGCGTTGCTGGATTTTCGCGGAGATCTGATAAATACCAAAACCGCCCACTCCGACGAGGACCACGCCGATAAGCAGCCAGCTCACGCGGCCGGTGGCCATGAATAGCATGCCAAGGACGGTGCTAAACAGCAGCAGCGCTGGGCCGAAGTCATTGGAGATACCCATGATGACGATCGCGATGGCCCAAATGATCAGGATGGGTGCGAGGTCGCGCAAGCGCGGCAGGGAGATACCCAGTACTCGGTATCCCGCCACGGTAAATAGGGAGCGCTTCTGCGTCAGCAGCATGGCAAAGAACAAGATCAGCAAGATCTTGGAGAACTCGCCGGGCTGGATGGAAAAGGGACCCAAGTTTAGCCAGATGCGTGCCTCCACGCCTGGAGGCTGCGGCCATACCAGCGGCAGGGCCAGCAGGACAAGGCCTGCGGCACCCAAGATATAGGAGTAGCGCGTCAGCGAGCGGTGATCCTTCAAAATGGCCAAGACCAGCACGAAGAGCACGAGTCCGACGATGGTCCACATGACCTGACGCACCGCGAGCCCGCTTTCATTCACCAAATCCAGGCGGGCCAGCATGATGAGCCCAATGCCATTGAGGATCGCCACGATGGGCAGCATGATCTGATCGGCATAAGGTGCTAAGAAGCACATCACCAGATGGGCGACGGTAAAGACGCCAATGAAACCGCCAATGAGATAAACCAGGTCCATGGTCAGAGCGTTGTCCTGGGAAAGCTCCAGGCTGACCAGGGTAATAGCGAAGACAATGGCGGCTAGGATGAGCAGGCCGAGTTCGGTCCCTCGGCTAAAAAACTTTTTCACAACCTACACCTCCCGGCAGGTGACGCCAGGCTTGTTTTTCTTGGCATCCTTCTTATCTTTTTGGCTCGGCGCAGTAATACATGGCTTGAGCGCCTTATCGCCCAAATCATTGACTTGCTGCTGCACCTCACCCAGATCACCAGTGGAGAGATGGTCGACGGCGCTGCGTTCAGATTCCGGTAGGTCCGTAACCTTTAGCGGTCCAAAGTCGCCCTTGCATGGCTCGCCGGAAAAGAGGAGCGAATTGCTGTCATTGATGCACACGTATTGGTTCGTGGAGTGTAGTTCCTTGCCAAAGACGGAGTAATCAGCACCCTGTTGGATGGTGATTTCCTGTGCCTCGTTGGTAGCTACGTAATAATTATTGGACAAGAAGTTCTTTGCCCACAGTCCGGCACCGATGACCAGCGCGAGGACGATGAGCAAGGCGAGGAGGACCTTCCAGCCGGTCTTTCGGCCGGAAGTTTCCTCCTCCGCTTCGTCATCATTAGGCTCTGGGCGCTCGTTTTTGCCATCCGCCATGACGGCCGGCGGAATTACCTGAGGCTTGCGGGAGAGTTGTGCCGCCCGCGAGGCGGAAGAATCCGGATGGGTTGGGTCTTCCGTAGGGCCCGCGAGGGCGCCGACGCGGAATGGTTCGTGCTCCTGGGGGCTTTCCTCGGTTACTTCACCGATAACCACGGTGACATTATCCGGGCCTCCGGAACGGATGGCTAGGTCCACTAGGGTGGAGCCGGCCTGCTCAATGCTGCCTTGCCCCAGTGCGGTCTCAATAGTGGAGGCGGTTACCGGATCCGAAAGCCCATCGGAGCACAACAGGATACGGTCGCCGGGCTTGGCGCCGAGAGTAAATAGCGTTGCTTCGACCGGGCGGCCCGTATAGGCCTTTAGAATGAGGGACTTCTGCGGGTGCGACGAGACGTCGCCTGGGTCCAGTTCGCCCTTATCCACCAGGGATTGCACGTAGGTATCATCCTTGGTGATCTGCTCGAGTTTGCCGTCGCGCAGCAGGTATCCGCGGGAATCACCCACATGGCAGACGCCGAAATCCGTGCCGTTGAAGAGCATGGTGGATAGCGTGGTGCCCATGCCTTCGGTTTCTGGATGGGCCTTGACGTGATCACTGATGGCCTCATTGGCCTGGTCAGCGGCCGCTTCCAGCAGTGCTTTAGTGTCTTCCTGGCCCGGATCTTGGTCCAAGATTTCTAGGTGGTTGACCATCAGCTCGGAGGCAACCTCGCCCGCCGCGTGGCCACCCATGCCATCGGCCAAGATCAAAAGGTGAGGACCGGCGTAGCCTGAGTCCTCGTTATTATCGCGAATGAGGCCGCGATCGGACTTAGCAAAGAAGTTCAGCTTCAGTGTCATGCGTTCAACCTCACGGTAGTGCGGCCCAGCTTAATTTCGGAGTCCGCGCCGACTACCTCGGGTTGGTCGATGCGCACGCCATTGACAAAAGTGCCATTGCGAGATTCCAAATCTTCTACTACCCATTCGCTACCGCGGCGGAATAGCCGGGCATGGTGGCCAGAAGAATAATCATCGCCCGTGACAAAATCGCAATCAGAGGCTCGGCCCAGCGTGCAATCCTCTAGTGTGCCCAATTCCATGTGGGAGCCTTGCAACGGCCCCTCAACGATGGACAGCTGCTTAATCGCTTCCCGACGCCGCGGTGCCCCCACCTTCTTCGACTGTTGGCGGATAGCACCGGCGGACTTATTGGTATCGCGGCGCATGGCGTTCAAGGCCACCAGGATAAAAATCCAGAGCAGAGCCAACAAGCCGATGCGAAGCGCCAGCATGATGACTGCATCCATGGCGACCTCCCTTCCTTAACTGAACTTAGTAGCTGTGCGAATCAAGGCCCGTGATGCGGACCTCGATGTGGGAATGGCCCATGGTGATCACGTCGCCATCGGCAAGCAGCCAATTATCAATCGGCGTTTCATTCACGGTGGTGCCGTTGGTGGACTGCAAATCCACCAGAACCGCATCCTGGCCGTTCCAGGTGATTTCCGCGTGCTGACGGGATACGCCCGTATCCGGAAGCCGCAGGTCGGCGTCGTTGCTGCGGCCGATAATATTGGAGCCTTCTTGCACGTGATAGACGCGCGAGGAGCCATCCTGCAGCATCAGGTTGACTGCGGGGCCCTGTGGCTGCGGAGCGGGTTGACTATCTGGAGCAATGAAAGCGGTAGTTACCGCGTCATCAGCCGTATTCTCGTGTTGCTCGGTCATCTGGTCCTCCTGACCATCAAAGTCGTGGAAAATAGCCTCAAATCCGGTCTCTTCCGTGGGCTCGTGATCAATAAACGAGGACACGCGAAGCTGACCCGTGCGCAAACCAGATTCTTCGGCCACTCGCACAATCACGGGGCCCGCGAGGGACCATCCGCTATTGCGAATAAAGCGCGTCAACTGGTCTGCACAATCGGCCGGCACATTGCGATCCTGCGACAAGTTCTCCAAATCCTTGGAGGAGACACCCACAGTCATTACGTTCGGACTATAAAGGTTGTCATCGTCGCCGCGCGCGAGATTGTCCTGAGCTTCTTGCTTTAAAAGCTCATCAATTTCCGCGGGAACGACCTTGCCGCCGAAGACAAGGGCCATGCCGTTATCAAGGCCGCGTTGCATGGCGGAGTCCAGCTTCGCCAGCTTTTCTGAAAACGCCACGAGCCATTCTCCTTTCCACCATGCAGCGATCAGTAGCGATCAGTAGCGATCAGTATAGTTTGTTCACCCCCTCGAAACGTAGATGGCGACGCGAAAGTTCCCAGAAATTTCGCTGCTCCTTCCCCGAAATAGTTTATTTTTCCTGCCGATTTGTAGTTCTGAGCAGCATTCGTGGTATCTTTATCAAGTCGCTAAGACATCCACACCCTGCCCGGGTGGCGGAATTGGCAGACGCGCTGGCTTCAGGTGCCAGTGTTCGATAAGGACGTGCGGGTTCAAGTCCCGCCCCGGGCACCATGAGCAGTTGTACAAACTGCGACACCGGAGGTAACAAACTCGAAAGGGTTCGTGACCTCCGGTTTATTTCTTTTTCTGAACTTTTCCGGTCGAGGATTGTAAGTGTGGGGATTTACATCCTAACTCCCGCTCTCGGCTTTCGTACTTTTGTTTTCGATGGTGTCAACAACTCATCTTGCTTGTTGTCTTGTCTTGATCTGACGGCCTTGGCCAGGAAACGCTTCGCTGCGGCCACGTTTCGCTTCGAAGAGAGGTAAAAGTCCAGGGTCTGACCACCGGCGGTGATCGCCCGATAGAGGCAGCACCACCTGCCGCCGACCCGGATATAGGTCTCATCCACCCGCCAGGAACTAGCTTGCCAGTCAGGTACCTGCCGGTACCACCGTGTTTGCTGGTCCAGCTCAGGGGCGTATTTCTGGACCCAGCGGTAGATCGTGGTGTGATCGACCGGCACGCCCCGCTGAAGTCATCATTTCCTCCAGATCGCGGTAGCGCACCCCGTAGCGGCAGTACCACCGCACTGCCCATAGAATGATGTCACGGGGAAATGACAACCGGAGAAGATACCCATGGCTGTGATTATTTCACGTCGCCGTTCCTACTGCCCCAACTTTGCAACAGCACCTGTTCGATAGCGTTTAGGCGGGCATGTCGGTATGGGCCTCTAGGCTTGAGGGCATGGGCTTTTTAGAAAACCTCCTGAACCGCTACGCCCCGCGCACACCGGGCAAGCCGGTCTTTGCGGTCATTGATACCGAAACCACCGGCTTTAACAAGCGCTACGACCGCATCATTGAACTTGCTGCCGTGCGCGCTGACGCATACTTCAATCCCGTTGACTCCTGGCACACATTGCTCACCCCTGACACCAACGCCGTGTTCACTACTCGGGGGACACCCCCGCCCACCTCGGCACTCAACCCTGCTGTGGTGGTTACTCGTAGCGAAGCGAGCTGAGCATCCCGGCTTCCATGTGATAGGCGTTATGGCAGTGAAATGCCCACTCACCGGGGTTGTCAGCGATTAGGTCGGCGATCATGGTTTCACCGTGGCGGAGAAGGACGGTGTCCTTGCGTAGCCCGCCGCTGCCGGGCAGCGCCCACGTGTGGCCGTGGATGTGCATGGGATGGGGCATCATGGTCCTGTTGCGCATGACCATCCGCAGGCGCTGGCCCTCCTGCACGGTCGCGGAGGAGGATTGGCCGTCGGTGAGAATGCTCCATTCATACGGCATCATCTGCCCGCCCAGGTCGATGCTGACTTCTCGGTCTGGTGTGTCCTCGGGTAGGAGTGCACGGTCTGCTGGCTTCAGGGAGGACAGAAGCAGTCCGGTGGACGACAACTCGGGGAAGTCGACATCGGGGTGGGGGGCCTGGCCGCCGGCGGTGCGGATGACGGCGAAGGCGCGGTCGTCCTTACCCACCGCCAAAGCCGTGAGCGGGAAGATGCCGTCGCCGAGGATGACCTCGACGTCGACACGCTCGCCCATCGACAGGTAGATCGATTCGGTCTCCCGGGGCTGGACAGGGAAGCCGTCGGTGTGGGTGACGGTCATGCGGTGACCACCGAGGGCCACCTTGAAGATGGTGTCACCGCCGGAGTTGATAAACCGTAGGCGGGCCTTGTCGCCCGGGCGAGCCTCGAAGGTCCGGTGAGCACGGGGGATACGTCCGTTGATGAGGTAGTGCGGATACATCACATCGCCGGCATCCCCGCCCAGTACCCGGTCCGGGGTGCCGTGCATCATCTGGCCGTGACCTCCCATCCCCTTCTTCCCGTTATGGTCGCCCGAACCCATTCCGGTGAGCTTGTCGAGCTCATCGTCGGGAGTGCCCTGAATGCCATCGACCCAGTCGTCGAGCACGATGGTCCACTCGACGTCCTGGTCCTCAGCGTCTTGCGGGTCACGGACGATCAGTGGGGCGTGTAGGCCGCGATCAAGCTGCAGGCCGGAGTGGGAATGGTAGAAGTAGGTGCCACCGTGGGGGACTTCAAAAACATAGGAGAAAGACTCGCCAGGTTCAATGGGGTCCTGGGTCATGCCGGGCACACCGTCGGCTGCGTTGTGGAGTGCGATGCCATGCCAGTGGATGGAGGTGCTCTCAGGCAGTTCATTGGTGATATCGACCTGGAGGACGTCGCCGGCGGTGGCCTCAATGGCCGCATCCCCGGTGTCAGAGACGTATCCCCACGTCTTGGCTTCGATGCCGCCGATATCCAGAGAGAGGGGCCGGGCGGTCAGTGTCCGGCGCACCGTCGGCTCACCGAGCGCAGTGGGGGTGGGAGTGGGGCGAAGAGAGGAACCTGGTGCCGAGGCAGCGGGTCCAGGGTCGCTGGTGCAGGCGGCCACGGCCCCGGTGCCGGCAAGGACGAGCCCGCCGAGCAGAAACTGTCGTCGGGAAAATCCGTTCATCATGATTTAACCTTCCTTGGTGTTAGATTTCAGTGACACGGGAGACAGGCGCAGGTGAGGACCCTGCTGAGCCATCACGTCAGGTGCAGGTCTGTGACACAGGTGGCACCGTCGTCGGCGGTGGAAAACTCCGCGGTGCCGGTGCGCCCTTGGTAGCTGACCTCAATCAGGCCGGTGGCATCATCGGGAAGCCAGAAGCCAATAAACCCGTTGTCGAAGGTGGTTGTCGCCTCGTCCACCAGCACCTCACCGGTCGCCTCATCGGTGATCGTGACCTGGATATCCTCATTGTCGAGTTCCCCCAGGCAGGTCGTGAGGCTGTGGTAGAAGCAGTCGTGGGTGGAGGTGAGATAGGGTGCGATCGAGACATACGTCTGATTGTCGGGAAGATCGACCACGACTTCCTGGTCATCGCTCGAGAGCAGCAGTTCATCGGCACGCACTGAGGCGATCAGATCCGTGGGACGCTCAGTGACCTTCTGCCGGTCGAGGTGATCAATGATCTCCACCGCGTCCATGGCGGTCAGGCCATGGGTAGTCAGGAATGTATCCTGGGACACCGTCCCGTCGGCGGTGGGTTCCGGGTCCGCGGCCGAACACCCCGTGAGGGCGAGGGCGGCGGCTGCGATCGCTGCTCGTTTCACGTCAATCTCCTTGGATCGTGGTAAGACCGTGAGA
Source organism: Corynebacterium sp. KPL4035 (assembly GCF_037908325.1). NCBI lineage: Bacteria > Bacillati > Actinomycetota > Actinomycetes > Mycobacteriales > Corynebacteriaceae > Corynebacterium > Corynebacterium sp. KPL4035. The sequence continues at coordinate 126,057 of NZ_JBBMGF010000002.1, forward strand.
AGGCACCGCCTCAAGGTCGATGCCATACCTTTATCTAGCACGGGTGCCTGACGGACTAGAAATCAAAAACCCTGCTCACAGCTTTATAACAGGGCGAAAAGAGGGTGAATTCGGTGGGCTGGGTCACCACCGGGACACCACCCCACAGCCGTGGGCGATGTCCTTCTACTCGCCCCGGGTATGCGGTGCAGGCAGTGAAATCCCTGGTGGCTCCTGCTGAACCGACCAGGGGAGGCGATGCTGCTGGCCCGGGGTGGGGCACAGGGGCGACGGCGGTCGAAGGGTGATGTTTGAAGATTTGATGAAGATTTCCCCGCCGGGCACTGAGCGAGGGTGGTATTCCCCCCTGACCGGAGCGATACTGGGGTCTATGGCTGACCGCACACCGACCACCACCACGCCCCCGGGGCGGGTGCTGGTCGTCGATGATGAACAACCCCTGGCTCAGATGGTGGCCTCCTACCTCATCCGGGCCGGTTTCGATACCCGCCAGGCGCACACCGGCACCCAGGCCGTGGACGAGACCCGTCGCTTTTCCCCCGATGTTGTGGTGCTGGATCTGGGGCTGCCCGAACTCGACGGCCTGGAGGTGTGCCGACGGATCCGCACCTTCTCGGACTGCTACATCCTCATGCTCACCGCGCGTGGCAGCGAGGACGACAAGATCAGCGGTTTGACCCTGGGGGCGGATGACTACATCACCAAACCTTTTAGCATCCGGGAACTGGTGACCCGGGTGCATGCGGTGCTGCGCCGCCCGCGCACCAGCACCACCCCACCGCAGGTGACCACCCCCTTGATCGTTGGTGACCTCATTCTTGACCCCGTCGCCCATCAGGTGCGGGTGGGGGAGACGACTGTGGAGCTCACCCGCACGGAGTTCGAACTGCTGGTTGCCCTGGCCCTGCGCCCCGGCCAGGTGCTGACCCGCCACGACCTGGTCACCGAGGTCTGGGACACCACCTGGGTCGGTGATGACCGTATCGTCGATGTCCACATCGGCAACTTGCGTCGCAAGCTCGGCACCGACACCCAGGGCCGGGGGTTTATCGACACCGTGCGTGGCGTGGGCTACCGGGTGGGGCAGCCATGAATCACGGACCCGGCCTGACCTTCCGCTTCCTGGCCGCCCAGGTGTTGGTCGTGGTGATTAGCCTGCTAGTGGCCGCGGCCGTGGCCACGATGGTGGGCCCGACCCTGTTCCATGATCATATGTTGATGACCGGCCGGGAGGACCCCTCGCTGGAGCTGTTCCATGCCGAGCAGGCCTACCGGGGCGCTAACCTGATCACCCTGGTCGTCGCCCTGCCCACCGCCTTGATCTGCGCCCTGCTGGCCAGCCTGTGGTTATCGCGTCGTCTGCGCACCCCCCTGCAGGATCTCACCCGCGCCGCTACCAGCCTGACGGCCGGCAACTCCCGTATCCGCGTGCCCGCCGGAAAAGCAGGCCCCGAGGTCACCACCCTGGCGCATGCCTTCAACACCATGGCCGACCGGTTGGAACACACCGAACAGGTCCGCCGCCAGATGCTCTCTGATCTGGCCCACGAAATGGGCACCCCCTTATCGGTGCTCACGGTCTACCTCGATGGTCTCCAGGACGGGGTCGTGGACTGGAATAATGCCACCCACACGATCGTGGCTGACCAACTCACCCGCCTGACCCGGTTGATGGAAGACATTGACGATGTCTCCCGGGCCCAGGAACACCGGATCGATTTGGACCTGGCGGAGGAAGGGCTCGGGAATCTGCTCCATACCGCCGCTGCTGCCGCGGGGGAAGCTTATGCTGACAAAGGCGTCGATTTACAGGTCGAGACCATTACAGACACCGCCCGGGTGCTCGTGGACCGGCAACGCTTCGGCCAGGTGATGAGCAATCTCCTGTCGAACGCGCTACGGCACACCCCGGCCGGCGGACAGGTCCGGATCAGCGTCCACCGACAGGGGGCGTCCACCGCGCTCATCCACGTCGCCGATGACGGCGAGGGCATCCCATCTGACCAGCTCGGACACATCTTCGAACGCTTCTACCGGGGGGATGCCGCCCGCAGCCGGGACGCCGCCGGGGCCGGTATCGGTCTGACCATCTCCAAGGCATTGATCGAGGCCCACGGCGGCACTCTCACAGCCACCTCCCCCGGACCCGGTCGCGGAGCGGTGTTTGCCCTCCACCTCCCGCTGTCCCCTTCCGACAGTGAGGAGGTTGCTCGGTGACCACACCCTGCCCCGCGTGAGGGCCGCGCCCTCCACCCTTGAAAATATACCCCGGGGGGTATGCTGAAAATATACCCCCTGGGGGTATACGCTAGAGGGCGGCATCTCCGCACCCCACCGAACCGAAGGAGCTTTCCCATGATCACCTCCCCGCCCCGCCTTTTGCCGATGGCCTCCCACGGTTGCAGCTGTTGCGGACCTGCCTCACGTGCAGACACTGCCTCCATCCCTGCCGCCAGCGACTCGTCAGCAGGAGGGTCCTCCTCTAGCTTCCAGGTCGCCGGCCTGACCTGCGGGCACTGCGCGAAAAGCGTGACCCAGGCCCTTCAGACCCTCCCTCAGGTCGACGACGTCCAGATTGATCTCGCTGCTGGTGGTGTTTCCACCGTCACGGTCACCGGTGTCGTACCTCCGGAGATGGTTCGCCGGGCCATCGAGGAGGCCGGCTACATCGTCTTATCCTGATCAATTTTACCCATCATCTCGACCCCGACCGGGTTGAGCGAAAGGAACGTCATGAGCACTCCCCACCATTCCGGTGATCACCATGGTGATCACTTCGCTCCGGAAACAGACCACACCCACCACCCGGATCATGCCGGCCACGAACACCACGTGGATGCCGACACCCACGGCCGGGCGATGCCCCACGATCACCCGCACTCCGCCCTGGACGAAGACCACCACGTTCATGGTCACGGCGAACACGCCGGACACAGCACCGCAATGTTTCGGGACCGCTTCTGGTGGTCGCTGATTCTGTCCATTCCCGTCGTTATTTTCAGCCCCATGGTCGCCCACCTGCTCGGCTACCACCTCCCGGCATTCCCCGGATCCACCTGGATCCCCCCGGTGCTGGGCACGATCATTTTCGTCTACGGCGGAACGCCTTTCCTCAAGGGCGGATGGAAAGAACTGAAATCCCGCCAACCCGGGATGATGCTCCTGATCGCCATGGCCATCACCGTGGCGTTTGTCGCCTCCTGGGTCACCACCCTGGGGCTGGGCGGTTTTGAGCTGGACTTCTGGTGGGAGCTGGCCCTGCTGGTGACCATCATGCTGCTGGGCCACTGGCTGGAGATGTCCGCTCTCGGGGCCGCGTCCTCCGCGCTTGATGCGCTGGCTGCCCTGCTGCCGGATGAGGCCGAGAAAGTCATCGACGGGACCACCCGCACCGTGGCCATCTCCGAGCTGGTCGTCGACGACGTCGTGCTGGTGAGGGCCGGTGCCCGGGTGCCGGCCGACGGAACCATCCTCGACGGAGCCGCCGAATTCGATGAGGCGATGATCACCGGCGAATCTCGTCCCATCTTCCGCGACACCGGTGACAAGGTGGTCGCCGGTACCGTGGCCACCGACAACACCGTCCGCATCCGGGTGGAGGCTACCGGCGGGGACACCGCCTTGGCCGGGATCCAACGCATGGTTGCCGACGCCCAGGAGTCCTCCTCCCGGGCCCAGGCCCTGGCGGATCGGGCGGCGGCGTTGTTGTTCTGGTTCGCGCTGATCTCCGCTCTGATCACCGCGGTGGTGTGGACCATTATCGGCAGCCCGGACGATGCCGTGGTGCGCACGGTCACGGTGCTGGTCATCGCCTGCCCGCATGCCCTGGGCCTGGCGATTCCGCTGGTCATTGCGATCTCCAGCGAGCGGGCCGCGAAATCCGGGGTGCTCATCAAGGACCGGATGGCGCTCGAGCGGATGCGCACCATCGACGTGGTGCTCTTCGACAAAACCGGCACCCTGACCGAGGGTGCGCACGCGGTCACCGGTGTCGCGGCAGCTGTCGGCGTCACCGAGGGCGAGCTGCTGGCCCTGGCCGCCGCCGCGGAGGCCGACAGCGAGCACCCCGTGGCCCGCGCCATCGTGGCGGCCACGGCCGCCCATCCCGAGGCCTCCCGTCGGCAAATCCGTGCAACTGGTTTCAGCGCCGCCTCCGGCCGGGGGGTTCGGGCCACTGTCGATGGCGCTGAGATCCTCGTGGGCGGGCCGAACATGCTGCGCGAGTTCAACCTCACCACCCCGGCCGAGCTCACCGACACCACAAGCGCCTGGACCGAGCGTGGGGCCGGTGTGCTCCATATTGTCCGCGACGGTCAGATCATCGGTGCGGTGGCCGTCGAGGACAAGATCCGCCCCGAATCCCGCGCCGCCGTGAAAGCCCTGCAGGACCGCGGGGTGAAGGTCGCGATGATCACCGGCGACGCGCAGCAGGTGGCCCAGGCGGTTGGTCAGGACCTAGGCATTGATGAGGTCTTCGCTGAGGTCCTGCCCCAGGACAAAGACACCAAGGTCACGCAGCTGCAGGACCGGGGTTTGAGCGTGGCCATGGTCGGTGACGGTGTCAATGACGCCCCCGCTCTGACCCGCGCGGACGTCGGTATCGCCATCGGTGCCGGCACGGATGTGGCCATGGAATCTGCCGGGGTGGTCCTAGCCAGTGATGACCCACGGGCAGTGCTGTCGATGATTGAGCTGTCCCAGGCCAGCTACCGCAAGATGATCCAGAACCTGATCTGGGCCTCTGGCTACAACATCCTCGCCGTGCCGTTGGCTGCCGGAGTGCTCGCCTCGATCGGGTTCGTGCTGTCCCCGGCCGTGGGCGCGATCTTGATGTCTGCCTCGACCATCGTGGTGGCCCTGAACGCCCAGCTGCTGCGCCGCATTGATCTGGATCCGGCTCGCCTGGCTCCGACCGAGTCGAAAGAGGAACACACCACGCCTACTCCGGCATCCACCGCCGTCCACTGATCCACCACTTCTCTCCACTGCCCCCATATGACCCTGAAAGGTGTTGTTGCAAAGTTGGGGCAGTAGGAACGGCGACGTGAAATAATCACAGCCATGGGTATCTTCTCCGGTTGTCATTTTCCCGTGGCATCATTCTATGGGCAGTGCGGTGGTACTGCCGCTACGGGGTGAGCTACCGCGCTCTGGAGGAAATGATGACCGAGCGGGGCGTGCCGGTCGATCACACCACGATCTACCGCTGGGTCCAGAAATACGCCCCTGAGCTGGACCAGCAAACACGGTGGTACCGGCAGGTACCTGACTGGCAGGCCAGTTCTTGGCGGGCGGATGGGACCTATATCCGGGTCGGCGGCAGGTGGTGCTGCCTCTATCGGGCGATCACCGCCGGTGGCCAGACCCTGGACTTTTACCTCTCTCCGAAGCGAAACGTGGCCGCAGCGAAGCGTTTCCTGGCCAAGGCCGTCAGATCCAATGCGTCAGCCGGGTATCTCAGAGTGATCAACGCCGATAAAGCACCCTCCCTTGCCAGGGCAATCGCCGAGTTGAAGTCAGAGGGAATCTGCCCGCCAACAGTGGAACACCGGTAGGTGAAATACCTCAACAACATCCTGGAAGGCGACCATGGTCGGCTGAAGCGGATCCTCGGGCCGAAAGGCGCGTTTAAGAACCGGACATCTGTATATCGGACGTTGAAAGGGATGGAGGCGATGCACTCATTGTGGAAAGGGCAAGGCGCGATGTTTGCCTACGGGCAACCGAACCCGGACGCGGTGATCGTCAACCAGGTCTTCGAGACGGCCTAACAACGCCCACACGCAGCGGCCATCAGGGAATGAGAAACTGAGTCTTCGCTGCTCTCCGCCCAACTTTGCAACAACACCTTTTTATTTTCCTAGTCGCTATTCTTTTCCTTAGTGCGCAGCATATCCATGCTCATCACGGCTCCGATGATGGCGGCGTGATGTTGCTCATTGAGGCCCGGCGTGATGCGCAGACGGTACGTGTTTTTGCCCATGAAGAAATTGCCCATGCCAGTCCATTCATTAGAGACGTCAGCAAGCAGGCGATCTTCTGAAGTGATGGAGAGGTTCCAATCCCAGAAGTCGCCGTGAATTTCGACATCGGCAAAGCCCTCCATGGTCAAGTCCAACTTTGTCTTGAGCATGGAGAAACGCTTGGTAATGACGGCCATGGGCTTTTCGATTCCCGGCAAGTGCACCTCATAGGTATCCCGCAGAAAATTCGGCGGGTCCGAAATCGTCATGACCGTTTGGAGGGGGTTTCCCTCGGCATCCGTGATGGCAACCTCCAAGCTGCGGGAGGATTTCAGCACCATGTCTTTTAGGCTGGTGGACTGAAGGATGGTGCCCACAGGAGTGCCGTCTAGATCGGTGATCATGAACTGATCATTGAGGAAGGACTTGGTCTGGGTAATTACGAGCTCATCTAGCGTGAACAAATTGTGCGTCATGCCAGCCACTTTAAGGCAGATTGCGGATTTATTCTTCCTCCCTAGGGGTGGTTTTCTGCTGGCGCATGAGTTCTTGCGCCTCCTCATAAGCTCGGGCGCGGTGGGTGGTCATTGTTTGCGCAAAGGTCTGGACCCAATTCTTGTTCTTGGGCGCTAGTGGTCCAGACGGCTCCGTAGCGGTCCAGGTTCCATCTTCAAAAAGCCAGATGATGTCGCGCGTATGTGGGTCCATGACGTAGAAAGCACGACCATCGGTCTTCACATTGTGGTGGTGCTGGCATAAGCAGGCGAGGTTTGCCGGGGTGGTCGGCCCGCCGTCCGCATGGTTGATGCGGTGATCCTTCTGGCAAGCAGATGCCGGGCGGTTGCAGCCGGGGTAGCGGCAGGTGCCGTCGAAACCTTCCAGGTACGCAGCCATGGCGGCGGGAGTGGCGTAGCCCTTGACCTCGTGGTTAGGGTCCATCTCCCGGATTTTGGTGTAGGGCAGCGCATTGGAGCGCGCCGGGTCGAGCCAGCCCACGGACTCAATGAACGCCGGGGAATTGGGCACGTCGGTGGCCTTGTAGGCGTTGAGGATGATCTCGGGGGCTTGGGTGCGGCCGGTGAGGAGCGCAATGGTGGCGTCGGCAAGCGAGCAATCTAGCTCTAGCGCGGTCTGCCGGACGCACTTATCGACGCTCGCGATAACCGCCGGGTCCGCACTCAAGGTCACCGCCGAGGTGTTATCGCCCCAATTTTCCATGGTGTAGCGCGGCTGTGTAGGGCCCTGGGTGACGGCCAGCGTGTCATCGGCGAGATTGATGAGCTCATTGAGCTTGCGCTTGATCTGTGCCTGCGTGCGCATGGTCTGGTTGGGCCGGGTAGGGGTGAGGTAAGCGGTGAGCTGCTCATCGATGCGCGCCACCACCTCTGGCGTCGGATTGCCCAAGCGGTTGAGGGACTTGTTGATGGCAATAATCCGGTCGAGGTCTAAGTGATAGAGGCGGTGCTGCAGCGCTTGGAGCTCGGGTAGCTCCTCCAAACGGTGCAGCGCCATGAGGATATGGCCAATCCGGCCTTCATTAACGCCGGTGGTGCGGTAGAGGGATCGGGTAACTAATGCGAAATCAGAATCGAGTTCTGGGATTTGGTTCACCCAGAACTCGTATTCCGCCTTTCGCATTTCAAAGGCTGAGCGTGTGGTGGGGTCGGTGGTGTTGGTCGTGGAAAAGTAGGGTTCTTCCATGGCGCATCGTACCTAAATTATCGTGTGAACTTGCGTACGATTCACACCTTATAACACCCCTCGGACACGAGCCTTTTTCTTCGTATTTTTGCAGCTCAAGAGCTATATTCTGGATCCTTGGTGGGCAGAGTAATTTCGCTTCTTTGTGCCGCATTTTTCCTATCTTGCTTGCGTATGAAACGCAGGCCCCAAATGACCAGTGTCCACGTGATGAGGGCGATAAGGAGAATGGTCACCGGCCAATCACCCGCAATGATGGTCGAGGCATTGAATAGGGTATGCAGGGCGATGGCGGACAGCCAGAATCCGGCCACCTGCCGGTATCCGTGGCGTGCCCCCGCATAGAGCTTGCCGACGCCCCATGCCGCAACCCCCGTATACAGCGCATGGCTAAAGGCGCCAGTGAAGAATCGTCCGATACCGGTAATGATGACGCCCCAGAGGTCGCCGTCCAAGTCATCGATGGCCGCGTTGAGGATGAACGGCACATTTTCCATGGCATCAAAACCAAGGCCTACCGCCATGCCGATCGCGGCGGCTTGGTAGGGATGCTTCACGTTTCCAAAAGCCGCAATAATAATAACGACGCCGAGGAGCTTGATGGTTTCTTCCGGAAGCGGCGAGTAGAAGGCCGCGTATAGGTGGGTGAGCCCCAGCTTGTCCGAGATCCCCACCATCTGATCGTTGAGGCTCACCACCACCGGCTGGGCGAGCGCACCCCATAGGATGCCCTGCCACATCGGCCGCGGCCTAAACCACCAGAATCCCAGTCCAAGCGTCAAGCCAGCGCAGATGAGCGCACCGATGAGCCCCACCTCGGTAAAACGGCGATCAACAAAGAAAAAGCCGGAAACTACCAGGCCGAAAGCGATAGATAGCCAGTACAGATTCTTCATGCCTTTTCTACCTCCTGGGCAAGTTCTGCAGCGCGAGGTCCGTGCAAGGAGAGGAACGTGGTGGGGCCATCGCCCTCAATGCTGATGGCTACGAGGTCGCCATCGCTAAGCGTGCGCTTATCCCCGTCGCGGTCGATGTCTCCTTCCGGCATGGCCGTACCTTCCCTCATTGCCCGGAGGTACCGGCGGGTGGCTTGGTCTTTGTCCTGTACGCCGACTTCTTTAGCGCGGATCTGGGTGCCGTCACAGTCCCAGCGTGGTTCACTGCTGGTGGAGCCATCTTCTTCCGTGCAGGATAATTCGGGGATGCGGGCCTGGCCGGCCTGCACCTCAGAGGTGGGGTTGTCGTATATATCTGGCAGGAGTGCATTGGTGCCGTAGATGGCACCAAAAATCACGCCTGCCGCGAGGATGAGTGGTGTGCTTTTCATGTACTCAACGCTAAGTATGCCCTGCTCATCGCGGTATCCTCCGCGGGGAGGATTAAGCCGGACGTAGGGAGGATTTCTCCTCCATAAGTTCTGCCAAGCCCTGTGATAGGTTGGGTGAGTGTTTGAGGAGCTAGAAGAAGCGGAAACGAAAGACGAGCCCAGCCGCGCCTGGTGGCAATGGTGGGCACCCATCGCCATGGTCGCGGTTTTCATCGTTGTTCCGCCCGCCGTCTACCACCTTGTTTCCGGCCTTATCCTGCTCATCCTCATGGCCGTGCTGACGGTGATCATTGCTCTTGTCGACGGCGCCACTTTCCGCGCCTCTTGGACCATCTTCTGTGTGGCTGGGCTGGCCTATTTTGCCGCCATGTCCCTGTATTTCAATGAGGGAACGTGGATTTACCTCCCAGTGTTTGTTTTCTTGGCATGGGCTGCGAGCAAGCTAGGTGCCGTGGTGGGCTCCAAGGCAGGGAAGAGCTAATGGAGACCTGGCGCCTAGAGCACCCCGAGGTGGGCACTATCGAGGTGCAGCGCGGATACGATGCCGAATTCGCGGAGATGGGCCAGTGGCCTAAGAAAGCGAAGGACTTCACCCCGGTTCCAGGCGATGCAACCCTGCCGGAACGCCTCCGGCTCTGGCGGAAGAACCCGAGCCCACGCCTGCAGATTGTGGTGAACGGTCAGGTACGCAGCCGCCACGATCGGCCGCGTGCGGGCCGCTATTCGCTAAAGAAGAAGATCGAAAAAGACCTCACCCTTTTTGAGAACTCCGCCCCGCGAACCAAGCCTTACCTAGATATCCAAGCCTCCCCCTTTGGCGAGCTCTTAGACGTCTACTACCGCAATGGTGAGGAGGCAGTTGCCCTCGATCCACCGGCCGACTCACTAGGAGAAAAGCGCCGCACGGCCATGGAGGAAAGCTCCTTTAAGCGGGTGTTGTATCCGCTCCTGGGCGGCTTGGGAAAGTCCGGCTGGGCCATAGGCGTGATCGTGCTTGGCCCGATAATCAGCCGCATCTTGTCTCGGTTGTTGCCGGATTGGGAGCTGCCGGATATCGACCTGCCGGATATCGCGCTCCCAGTGCCGGAGTTGCCGCAGATTGAGCTGCCCGTGCCGAATATTGACTTCAATATTGACATCGATCCGCCCGATTGGCTCGTATTCTTGATGGATTACAGCAAGGTGTGGGTGCCGATCATCATTGCCATTGTGGTGGGTATTCAGGCAGTGCGCAATGCCAAGAAGTCTGAAGAAAAGAAGCAGCAGTGGCAGCAGGGTGGCGCGTATGCTGACGGCCATGAAGATTCACGGCGCGATTGATGCGGAAGGCCGGTGCAGGCATTGGCATTCCCCGCTGGACGTGGTGGCAAATAAGTGCGCCACCTGCGGGGAGTATTTTGCTTGCGCGCTGTGCCACGCCGAGCTCACTGACCATGAGTTTGGGCCCATGCTTGCCGACGCCCCCTCAGTCCTCTGCGGCGCCTGCCGCACCGAGATGAACTACCACGCTTATGCCGCCGTGCCTGCCTGTCCCCACTGTGGGCATAAATTTAATCCCGGCTGCAGCGCGCATGCCGGGATCTATTTTCAGCTAGACCGCTAGAAAGAAGACAGTTGCTGTAGCTGCTGGATTTGCGGAATCTGCGGCAGCTGGAGCTGGGATACAGCGTTCTGGGCAATCTTGGCTGCATCCGGGATGCGGAAGGTCTGGCCCAAGAACGGGACGTCGACAGTCGGCTGGCCAGGGATGGTGCCCAGCTCGATGACCTTGGCGTTCTTGGCTGGCGCCGGGGACGGAGCCGGAGCCGGCTTTGGTGCGGGAGCATTGCCGCGCTGGCCGCCAGTGTTGACCGGCTTGCCCTGGCCAGTGGTGCCGTTTAGGCCGCAGCGGGCAATAGCCTCGTCCATGCGGCCGATGGCGTCGCGAACCTCGTTGCCGCGTGGGTGCACGGTGGCAACGGCGAGGGCCTGGGACTTCTTCTGGTTGTAGTCAGCGGAGTTGGTCCAGTATTGCTTCGCCTGGGAGCAGGAAATCTGGCCGGCAGGCATCTTGGCTAGGAGGTTATCAACGGCGTCGGCATGGGCAGCGGCAGGGGCGGCGAGGGTTACGGTCAGGGCGGTAGCTGCAGATAGCAGCGCGGACTTACGTGCAAAGCTCATGCCAGCTATCTTGCCACACTTGTTATGCCTGTGACAGGCCAAGGAAGCGATTAACCAGGCTGCGGTAAGCGCGCACGGTGAGCTTCAGATCCTCCAAGTAGAGATGCTCGTCGTGGCTGTGCAGCTGTGAATTGGCGCTGGCCATATCGCGGCCCTCGGCGTGCATGGCAAAGCCATAGGCGTTGCCGCCCTTGCGGCGAGCAAAGCGTAGATCCGAGCCGCCGGTGGCGTGAACTGGGACGACGTCCTTATCGGGGAAGAATTCCTTGGAGGTGGACTCAATGGCGCGCCACAGCTCGGTATCGGTGGAGGATTGCGTGGCATCTTCAGTAATGAGGTGTTCGATTTCTACCTCATCGGCCATGTCTCCAAGCGCGCTGCGCAGGAAGTCATCCAGATCCTCTTGGGTCTGGCCGGGGAAGGGGCGCACATCCATTTCCAGGTAGGCATGTGAAGGCAGCACGTTAATGGCGCCGCCGGCGCGCAGGACGGTCTCGGCGATGGTGGTATGGCTAAAGGCATGCGCGTAGGCGTCGAGGTTGCCGAACTTGGAGTAGTCACCGGTGCCGTCGATAAGCTCCTGCTCGGTCTGGGGGTCAAATTTGAAGGTGCGCACGAAGCCCTCCCAGATCTCATTGGAAGCCGTGGGCGGCTCAGCGGCGGCGATGCGGCGGGCCACCTCACCGATCTTTACGATGGCAAAGTCCTTGCCATAAGGGGTGGAGCCATGGCCGGCATCGCCATGTACGTGCAGGCGGCGCTGGCCGGCGCCCTTTTCACCCACGTTGAAACCCACCGCGCCGGGCAGGTGGCTGCCGCCGGTTTCAGATAAGCAGTTCTTCCAGGAAAAGGCATCGGGGTGGTTTTCGGACATAAAGCGCACGCCGAGACCGCCGCGGGCCTCTTCATCGGCCATGCCGACGAAGGCAAGGGTGCCGCCCGTATTGCCGGTGCGGGCGACCTCGCGCGTGACGGCGGCCATGGTGGCGGTAATAAATAGCATGTCTACGGAACCGCGGCCGTAGAGCTTGCCGTCCTCGATGAGCGCCTCGAAGGGAGGCTTGGTCCATTTAGGTTCGTCGACGGGGACGACGTCTGTATGCCCCATGAGGGTGAGCGGTTCTTTGTCCGGATCGCCGGGGACGGTCACGACGATGGAAACGCGGCCTGGGTGGGACTCGAAGCGCTCAATCTGCACGTCTTCGCCCGCGAAGAATTTTTCTAAACTATCCGCATTGCGTACCTCGTGACCGGAGTCCGGCGTGAGGTCGTTTACGCAGGCATTGCGGATAAGTTCTTGGAGGAGGGAGAGGGTGTCATCATAAAGCGTCATGCTACCGAGCCTAACGCTGGGAAAAATTTTATGTGATTTTAACCAAAGCTGAACGCTGTTCAAGTATGGTTCACACCATGAGCATTATTGACATCGCCCGTGAAAAAGCGCTGAAGCAAGGCAAAGGCCTGAACCAGGAAGAACTACTGCAAGTACTACAGGTCCCGGATTCCCAATTGGAGGAAATCGCCGATATCGCTCACCAGACCCGCCTGAAGTGGTGTGGTCCAGACGTATCGGTGGAAGGCATTATCTCCATTAAAACTGGCGGCTGCCCAGAAGATTGCCACTTCTGTTCTCAGTCCGGCCTCTTCGAGTCCCCAGTGCGCGCCGTGCGCCTCAACATCCCGGAGTTGGTGGAGGCGGCGCAGAAGACCGCCAAGACCGGTGCTACTGAGTTCTGCATCGTCGCTGCGGTGAAGTCCCCGGATGATCGCTTGCTGGACCAGGTAGGTGAGGCGATTGCCGCGATTAATGATGCCGTCGATATTGAGATTTCCTGCTCCCTGGGCACTCTGACCCGCGAGCAGGCCCAGCGCCTAAAGGATATGGGCGCGCAGCGTTATAACCACAACCTGGAGACGTCCCGTTCCTTCTTCCCCAATGTGGTCACCACCCACACTTGGGAGGAGCGCAAGCAGACCCTCGACTATGTGCGCGAGGTAGGTATGGAGGTCTGCTGCGGCGGCATCATCGGCATGGGCGAGTCCTTGGAACAGCGCGCCGAGTTCGCCGCGCAGCTGGCAGAGATTGACCCGTGCGAGGTGCCGATGAACTTCCTGGATCCGCGCCCGGGCACCCCATTTGCGGATCGCCCGCTGGTTCCGCTGGGTGAAGGCCTGCGCGCCGTGGCGGCATTCCGCTTGGCTATGCCGTCTACCACCTTGCGCTTTGCTGGTGGCCGCGAGCTTTCGCTTGGCGACGACGGCACGGAGCGCGGCCTCCTCGGCGGCATCAACGCCATCATTGCCGGTAACTACCTGACCACCTTGGGCCAGCAGATTGAAAAGGATGTGGACATGTTGAACCGCATCGATCTGCCGATTAAGGCCCTGTAGTGGCTGGTTTATCCGAGCCGACTTCCGAATTGGCCGCTGCCGTCCTAGCTGGGGACGAGCCGATTTTCCATCCGAATACCGGTAAGCCGATCGAGGAGGTCTTTACGCTGCACCCTGCAGCCGCAGCTGGCCTCGATGTGCCGCGCTATTGCCAAATCTGTGGTCGCCGCATGGTGGCCCAGGTGCGCCCCGATGGCTGGCATACCAAGTGCTCGCGCCACGGGGAGCTGGATTCGGAGTGGCTATACGTAGAGCACTTGCCCGAAAGCTAGCATCGGGAGCATGGATCCTGCCGTCTCCCTTGCTCATCAGTCCGCGCTGCGCTCGATCGCCCGAGTGGTAGAGGAATCGGCGCCGCATACGGAGCCGGGGAGGGCTTTGGGGGGCGTCGTCAAGCAGCTGCGTGAGGGCCCAGTGATGGTGCTGACGGGGGCTGGGGTGTCGACGGAGTCGGGCGTGCCGGATTATCGAGGGCCGCGCGGCTCGCTGAGTAGGCACCGGCCGATGACCTATCAGGAATTTCGCCACGACCCGGCCGCGAGCCATAGGTATTGGGCCCGCAGCTTTGTGGGGTGGCGAGTCATGGATTCCGCGGCGCCGAATCGCACGCACTACGCGCTCGTGGAACTGGAACGCGCCGGGCTGGTTAATGGCGTGGTTACCCAAAACGTTGATGGACTGCATAAACAGGCCGGGACCGCGAACTTGGTGGCGCTGCATGGCGATATGGAAACCGTCGTGTGCCTGATGTGCGGATATCGGGAGGCGCGGACGCATTTCGATGCGCGCTTGGCCGCTGCGAACCCGGGGTACTTGGAGCGCCTAGTGGTGGAGGCGGACCAAGTGAATCCGGATGGTGACGTGACCCTGGATGAATCCGATGTGGCGGCGTTTCGCATGGCCGGATGCGAGCGGTGTGGATCGGAATTATTGAAACCGGACGTCGTCTACTTTGGCGAGCCCGTGCCGGCTGAGCGCCGCGATGCCGCCTTTGCCGTGTTGGGACAGGCGCGCTCGCTGCTGGTGGCTGGGTCCTCTCTTGCGGTGATGAGTGGGTATCGCTTTGTGCTGGAGGCAAAGAAGCAGGGCAAGCGCGTAGCCGTCATCAATGGCGGCCCCGGCCGGGGTGATCAGAAGGTGGATACGCTGTGGCGCACGCAGGTGGGCCCAGCCTTTGACGCGGTCCTTGATGAGCTGGAGCTCTAACTAGCGGGGGATAGTCTCTACTAATTCCAAGATGGTGCGCACGATGGCATGGACGCGCTTATCCATGGGCATATCCTCGTGCATGACCACTGCTCGGCGGTCGAAGTCTTGGACATAAATATTTCGCACGGTGCCCTCTGCGACGCCGCGGGGATCAAGGAAGCAGGTCTCGGGCGGGACCACGACGGCATCAGACCGTGTGGCAATGCAGGTATAGCTCACGCCAGATTCCAAGTCGCCATCGCGATTGGCCTCGCGTAGCGCTTCGCTGCCGACAATTTGGTCCATTCCCGCCGGCCCAAACCAGCCATCGATGACGGAGCGCATTACCGCCTCTTGGCGCGGGGTGCGAATGAGGCGGCTGACGATGCCGCCGTAAGTAGTTCCGTGGTTTGGCGCGCTGATGCACATCAGATGGAGGACATGCTCGGCGCCGCCAATCATGCGCATCCAATAGCGGGCGAGCAGCCCGCCCTGTGAGTGGCCGATGAGGATGACCTTATCCGCGCCGGTGGCCATGCGCACGGTGTGGATATAAGCATCGAGTTGCTGGGCGGATTCTGCGAGGGGTTGGGTGGCGCGACGGCCGTAGTCAGGGGCGAAGACCGCCCAGCCGTCTTGGCGCAGCTCATTGCCGAGGATTTGCCATACGCCCTTGGTATCGCAGGTGCCGTGGATGAGGATGACCGGCCAGGGGCGCTGCGCGCTGGGGCGTGCGCCCCAGTCGTCTTCGAAGATCCCACGTGGCTTCATGCGTGCACCTAGCGGGAGGGTGGCGGCCGCATCGGCGTCGAGGGCAGTATCGCCCGGGCTGGTCTTGACCTTCTGCGCTTTGATGAGGTCCGCAATCTCGGCCGCGACCTCCTCGCGCAGTGCCGTGGCTTCGGCAGGGGAGGCGATGCCGTGACGCGGGGAATCGGTCAATTCCTTCTCGCTGGCACGCCAGAATTTGCGGAGTTGTTCGGAAATAGTGGATTTCAACTCAGCCAGGGTTCCGGATTGTACTCGTTATTGCAGGTTAACTGTGTTTTTGGTAGGAATTAAGAAATTTATGGGCAAACCCTTGACCATCCTACTAAAGGTTTATAAACTTAGGCTTGCCTAATCACGGGCGGTGCTTGCAGGAGGGTGCGCTCCACTCCCTCCTTGGGTACCGAGAGATTAGTCATGGGGAGAAGGCCCGCCGATGTGCTGTCGGCGGGCCTTCGTTGTGGATAAGGGGCGGTTCCTGGCCGGAAGAAAAGGCGGTGCAAAGGGGGTGTAAAGGAAATATAAAAATTGCGAGCGGGAGGCGTAAAGATAGCGCAAAGATTGCCTAGGGCAGCGGGGGTGTGGTCCTAACGTTTGTGCGTAGCAGGTGCTGCCTTGGTACCGGCACCTGGCAGGCATACCTGTCAGGCACAGGAAAGTTTCACTCGCACAAGGGGGTTTCCCACATGTTAGACATCGTGGCAATCCTGATAGCCATCCTGACGGTTGGCTGTCCCTCCGTCCTCAACGAGCTTCTGGACGGTGATGCATAACCATGAACACCATTACAGCGGTCATTGGCCTCGTCATTGTTGTGGCGTTGGTGACCTACCTCATCATTTCCTTAGTTGATCCGGAGCGTTTCGCATGATCGCCGGCGTTGGGGCGGTGTTACCGCAGTTCCTCGCCCTCGTCGTCTTGCTCGCGGCGGCATATGTTCCTTTGGGCAACTGGATCGCACGCAGCTACACCTCTGACAAGGACTGGGCGATAGAGCGTGCGGTGTATAAGGTCCTGCGCGTTGACCCAAACCGCGGGCATAACAGCAAGAATTACAGCCGTGCATTGCTTGGTTTCAGCTTGGCATCCGTACTCGTTCTTTACGCGGTGCAGCGCCTACAAACCGTTGTGCCTAGCTTTGGCAATTCCCGCTCCGCAGCGGTGGAACCGTGGATGGCGTTCAATACGGCGGCGTCATTCGTGTCCAATACCAACTGGCAGTCCTATTCGGGCGAAGAAACCCTGAGCAATGGTGCGCAGATGCTTGGCCTGACCGTCCAGAACTTTGCCTCCGCGGCTGTCGGCATGTGTGTGGCGGTTGCGCTCATTCGCGGTATCGGTCACTTGGGATATGGTCGTGACAAGCTGGGCTCTGAGAGCGGACAGCACCTCATCGGAAATTTCTGGGTTGACCTCACCCGCGGTTTGGTGCGCATTCTTTTGCCGCTTTCTCTATTGATTTCCTTCGTCCTCATCTTGGGCGGAACCATGCAAACCTTCGGGTCCAACCTGGTGAGCTCCGCGGGCGTGGATATTCCGCGCGCTCCGGTAGCTAGCCAGGAGGCAATTAAATTGCTGGGAACCAATGGTGGTGGCATCTTCGGCGCCAACTCGGCGCACCCTTTTGAGAACCCCACTGGTTTTACCAACCTCGTGGAAATCTTTTCTTTGCTGGTTATCTCTTTCTGCTTTATCCGTGCCTATGGGGTAATGCTGAAATCGCAAAAACATGCCTGGACCCTGCTTGGCGTCATCGGCGGCATTTGGACCGTTATGGTTGCCTTGGTGGTATGGGCACAGCACACTACCACCGGTGCGGCAGCTCAGGCTGCGGGCGGCAACTTGGAGGGCATCGAACAGCGCCTAGGTATTGACGCTTCCGCACTCTTTGCGGTGTCTACCACGGGCACTTCTACCGGTGCGGTCGATTCGATGCACGATAGCTATTCACCATTGGGTGGCGGCTTGTTGATCCTCAATATGCTCCTGGGCGAAATTGCACCAGGCGGCGTGGGCACGGGTCTCTACGGTCTGCTGATGGTAGCAATCCTCGCCGTATTTATCGGCGGCCTGCTCGTTGGGCGCACACCGGAGTTCATGGGCAATAAGGTCGGCCGCAAGGAAATCTCCGCGGTGAGCCTGTACATCCTCACCATGCCGGTCCTCGTCCTGGTAGGCGTGGGCGCATCGGTGGCTCAGCGCAAGCTGGTGGAGCTTTCGGCGACCAACTACGGCGCGCCTGGAACCCCGGATAACGCGCACGGTCTCTCCGAGGTGCTCTATGCCTTTACCTCGGCCTCGAATAATAACGGCTCGGCCTTCGCCGGCCTGACGGTAACCGAGCCCTGGTGGCAGGTCACGCTCGGAATCGCCATGCTGTTGGGCCGCTTCCTCCCCATCGTTTTCACCCTGTATTTGGCGGGCAGCTTAGCCGGTCAACGCCGGCAGGCCACTACCGCCGGCAGCTTGCCGACGTCCGGTGTGACCTTCGCGCTGCTTACCATCGGCGTCATTGTGTTGGTCGCCGCCCTTACCTTCTTCCCCGTTCTTACCTTGGGTCCCATTTCGGAGGCACTCTCATGACAACACCAACTATGACCACTGAGCAACGCACTCCTCAGCGCTCTGCCACCAAAAACAGTGGGTTGGCTGCGGCAGCGTTAAAGTCGTTGCCGCACAAGATGTCCCCGCTCGCCCAAGCCCGCAACCCCGTCATGTTCGTGGTGTGGGTAGGTGCCGCGCTGACTACCCTGTGGTCCATCTTTAGCCCCAGCGTTTATGGCTGGGTGGTAACCGTATGGTTGTGGTTTACC
Organism: Corynebacterium sp. KPL4035; assembly: GCF_037908325.1. Taxonomy (NCBI): domain Bacteria; kingdom Bacillati; phylum Actinomycetota; class Actinomycetes; order Mycobacteriales; family Corynebacteriaceae; genus Corynebacterium; species Corynebacterium sp. KPL4035. The sequence continues at coordinate 144,368 of NZ_JBBMGF010000002.1, forward strand.
ATTGCGTTCGCCGCATTTGCTGAGGCATATGCCGAAGGCCGCGGTAAAGCCCAAGCGGATAGCTTGCGCGCCGTGCGTGATGACGCCACCGCTAACCTGGTCACCGATGGCGGCATCGAGGTCATTGCCGCTTCTGAGCTCACCAAGGGCGCTATCGTGCGCGTGGAGGCCGGAGAGACGATCCCGGGCGACGGCGACGTCATTGAAGGCGCGGCAACCGTCGATGAATCTGCCATTACCGGCGAGTCTGCTCCCGTGGTTCGCGAGGCCGGCGGCGATCGCTGTGCTGTAACCGGCGGTACCGTGGTCTTGTCTGATTCCATCCTGGTACGGATCACCTCGGAGCCGGGATCGACCTTCGTCGATACGATGATTGCCTTGGTGGAGGGAGCGGAGCGCCGCAAGACCCCGAATGAGATCGCGCTGAGCATCCTCCTGTCTACCCTGACTATTCTCTTCCTCATTGCGGTTACCGCACTGGCCCCAATGGGGTTGTTTACCGGCGCGGAGCTCTCCCCGCTCTCGCTGGTGGCCCTGTTGGTCTGCCTCATCCCAACCACCATCGCTGCCCTGCTATCCGCAGTGGGAATCGCGGGAATGAACCGCCTCGTGCACCACAATGTTCTGGCTACGTCCGGACGCGCGGTGGAGGCGGCGGGAGACGTAGCGACCCTACTCATGGATAAAACCGGCACCATCACCTATGGCAACCGGCAGGCTACCGGGCTTATCGTTGCGCGCGGTGTCGATGAGCAGGAAGCTGCGGAGATAGCCCGCGTTGCTTCGGTTGCCGATGAGACCCCGGAGGGTCGCTCCATCGTGTTGTGGTTGACCGAAAACTATCACCTTTCTACCGAAGCAGGAGAGGAAGAAAAGACCGCTGAGGTCATTCCATTTAGCGCTTCTACCCGCATGTCTGGGCTTGACCTGAGAGACCGAAAGCTGCGTAAGGGTGCCGGCGACGCCGTGCGCCGGTGGGTAACTGAAGCAGGTGGCGACTGGCCACAAGAAATTGAAGACTCCGTGACCCAGATTGCTGAAGGTGGTGGAACCCCGCTGCCCGTTGCCGTGGAAGAATCCGACGGCACCCGCAGGGTTATTGCGGTGGTGCAGCTCAGTGACGTCGTCAAGCCGGGCATGGCGGAGCGCTTCGCCGAACTGCGCCAGATGGGCATCAAAACCATCATGGTGACCGGCGATAACCCGTTGACGGCAGCGGCCATTGCGAAAGAGGCAGGCGTCGATGATTACATCGCGGAGGCCACCCCGGAAGACAAGCTGGCCAGGATCCGCGAGGAACAGGCGCACGGCCGCATGGTCGCTATGACCGGTGACGGTACCAACGATGCGCCGGCGCTGGCGCAGGCGGACGTGGGTGTGGCCATGAATACTGGTACCTCTGCAGCGAAGGAAGCCGCCAATATGGTGGACTTGGATTCTGATCCGACCAAGCTTATCGATGTCGTGCGCATTGGCAAGCAGTTGCTCATCACCCGTGGGGCGCTTACCACCTTCTCTTTGGCTAATGACTTAGCGAAGTACTTCGCCATTTTGCCGGCCCTGTTTTCTACCCAGCTTCCGCACCTCGAGCGCCTCAACGTGATGCACCTGCACTCGCCGCAATCCGCCATTGTGTCTGCAGTCGTATTCAACGCGCTCATCATCGTTGCTCTTATCCCATTGGCGCTCAAGGGCGTGGCTTATAAGCCGGCCTCCGCCTCGTCCCTGCTACGCCGTAACCTGGGCATTTGGGGCCTGGGCGGCGTGATCACCCCATTCCTAGGCATCTGGCTCATTGACCAGGTAGTCAACCTGCTTCCAGGTATATAGAAAAAGAAGGACCAAAAATGCGTGTCTATTTTCGTAACCTCGCCGCTGGATTCGTAGCCGTACTATTGTGCGTTATCGCACTAGGAATGATCTATCCCGCTGCCGTGTGGGGAATCTCCCGCATCAAGCCGGACTCCGCCGAGGGCAACCTCATTTACCAAGGTGAGTGCCTAGCTGGCTCGACCCAGCTCCAAGATGGCCAGACCGAAGGCCCGTACTTCTTCCCCCGTTCCGAAGGCATGAGCAATTACGGCGCTAGTAGCTCCGAGCTAGAAAAAGCCGTGCAGCAACGGCGCGGGGACATCGCCAAGCGCGAAGGCGCCGCTCCAGAAGATGTTCCCACCGATGCGGTAACCGGTTCCGGCTCTGGTGTCGACTCTGGCATTAGCCCTGCGTACGCTGAACTACAGGCTCCGCGTGTCGCACGAGAGCAGGGGATGAGCACCGAAGAGGTGCGAAGCCTCATCGAGGACAACACGGAGCATGCCAGCCTCGGGTTCCTGGGCGAAGACGCAGTTAACGTCACTACTCTCAACCGAGCGCTGCCCAATCCCCCGTCCTGCTCATAAGATGAGTGCCATATGAACGACAAGAAAGTTCCGGCGCGCACCAAGCGTGGCGCTTTGAAGATCTACCTCGGCGCGGCGCCTGGGTCTGGTAAGACCTGTGCAATGCTCAACGAGGCGCACGGCCTTGTGCTGGCCGGCCGCGATGTGGTCATTGGCATCGTGGAAGATCATGGGCGCGAATTCACTCGGGCGCTGTGTGATGGCCTTGAGACCATCCCGCGGCGCTACGCCGCCGGGCTATCCACCGGAGAACTCGATACTGCAGCCATCATCTCGCGCCAGCCGGAAACCGTTCTGGTCGATGAATTTGCCCATTCCAATCCGCGCGGTGAGGAACACGCTAAGCGCTGGGAGGACGTAGAGGAACTCCTAGTCGCAGGAATCGATGTGATTTCTACCCTGAACATCCAGCACCTTGAAAGCCTTAATGACGTAATAAACCAGATCACCGGTATTTCCCCGCAGGAGACGGTGCCAGACGAGGTGGTGCGTGCGGCGAATGAGATCGAGTTGGTGGATGTATCCCCGCAGCTCTTGCGCACCCGCTTGAGGGATGGCCAAGTCTATAAAGAAGCGCGCATTGCCCCAGCCTTGAATAATTATTTTAGGGTTGGGAATCTGACTGCATTGCGGGAGCTAGCCCTACTGTGGTTGGCGGACCAGGTTGATGAGGCTCTCGCATCCTACCGTTCTGAGCAAGACATTACTGATACCTGGGAGGCGCGGGAACGGGTGGTTGTGGCCATTCAGAACGTCGCGCACGCAGAACTGCTCATTCGCCGCGGGCGCCGCATCGCATCCAAATCCTCAGCCGAGCTACATGTAGTCCACGTAATTTTTGGGGACTCCTTTTCTTCCGGTGAATCTTCCGTTGCAGGTTCCGCTCAACAACTGGCCAAATTACAATCCTTGGCTCAGGACGTGGGTGCCCGTTTGCATCAGGTCACCGGTGACTCGGTGCCAAAAGCGCTGCTTAATTTTGCCCGCAGCGTCAACGCCACCCAGTTGGTCCTGGGGGTTTCACCACGGCGTCGCTTAGGCCTGCACTGGCGCGGCACCGTTGCTGAGGCCGTGTTGCGGGATTCAGGCAAGATTGATTGTCACATTGTTAATCTTCCGTCCGATAAACCCTCGCCTCTTTCACCACTGCTGCGACCATTGCATTCCCTCCCGCGCCGGGCGGTGTCTTGGGTAGGCGCAGCTGTCGCTTTCATCGCCTTGACCGCACTGTTGCAAGGCATCGACGGCTCAGCATTGGGAACAGGCACGTGTTCTGCTTTTTACTTTGCGCTGATCCTCCTCGTGAGCACGCTCGCTGGCCTGTGGCCGGCGGTAATTATTGCGTTTGCCTCGGGCTTGGCGGTCAATTGGTTCTTTACCGAGCCCCTGTACACGTTCGATATTGCTGAGCCAGCTAACGCTGTCATCCTCGTGGTCATGGTAGCCATTGCCCTGGCCGTGGGCCTACAAGTGCGGCGCACCAAAATAGAGCACCATAATGCGGCCATTGCCACGCGCGATGCTGAGCTCTTGACGGTCTTTTCCCGCGCAGCCCTCAACCGCCGTGCGGACGTATCTCCCATCGACGCAGTGCTTCGCAAGGTAGGAGAGACCTTCGGCTGCCATAAGGCCGTGCTTCTTGACGCCTCCGGGGACATACTCTCTACCTGGCACGCTTCGGCGGCCTCGCCCCGGCAAAGTAGACACCTGCATATCCCCGCAAAGACTCATAAACGTGAGGTAGAAACGTTGGTCTCCAGCGAGGACACTACGGTCCAGATTGTGATGGAAGGCCCAGCGTTATCCGCCCGCGACCGTGCTTTGGTGGCGGTTGTGGCAGGTTACTTAGCCGGCATAGTGCGCCGCGACAAGCTTTCGGCTGAAGCCGCACGTGCCGATGCCATTGCTGCCGCTGATGAATTGCGTCGTGCACTGCTATCGAGCGTGAGCCACGATCTGCGCACGCCCCTAGCAACGGCCAAGCTGGCTGTGTCCTCTTTGCGGAATTCCGAAATCGAATTCAGCCCAGAGGATCAAGAAATACTGCTGGCGGAAACCGCAGCTAGCATCGATCAACTCACGCTGCTCGTGACCAACCTATTGGATCACTCGCGCTTGAGTGCAGGAGCGGTAACTGCACGCCGGGATACTGTGGAGTTATATGAGGTAGCCAATCGGGCTATTGCTTCCTGTGCCTTTGGACATAGCAAGGACCAACTTGGTCGCATTCATATTTGTTCTGGACTCCGTGGCCGCACCTGTTGCGCGGATAGCGTTTTGCTGGAACGCGTGCTGGCGAACCTATTCGATAACGCTTTGCGCTATGCGCCGAGCGGACCAGTCAACGTTGATGCGCAGGTTAAGGATGAACGTGTGGAGCTGAGTGTGAGCGATGAAGGGCCGGGAATTTCACCAGAAAAGCAGCAGGAGCTTTTCCAAGCTTTTCAGCGCTTGGGCGATACCAGCAATGACAACGGGGTAGGTTTAGGCCTCTCCGTTGTACGCGGATTTGTGGAGGCCATGGACGGTACTATCACCGTAGAGACCACTCCAGGAGCGACCTTTATCCTGAGTTTCCCGCTGCGGGAGGAGAAAAGCCATGACTGATAAGAAGGCCACGATTGTCATTGTGGATGATGATCCGCGTTTGCTCACAACCTTGAGCATTAATTTTAAAGCGCGTGGGTATGAGGTGTATTCAGCCAGCACCGGGGCGGAGGGTCTGCAGGTGGTCTCCCAGCATCAGCCCGATGTGGTGATTTTGGATATGGGTCTGCCGGATATGGATGGGCGGGAGGTCCTCGATGGGATTCGAGGGTGGTCAGCAATTCCCGTTCTGATTCTTACGGCCCGGTCCGATCCCCTATTTAGTGCCTCGGCCCTAGATCGCGGTGCTGATGATTATGTGACCAAACCCTTTTCTATGGAAGAGCTCTTGGCCCGCGTGCGCGTGGCTTTGCGGCATGGCAGTCCCCAGCATCCATCTGCTCAGCGGGAAGCCACGATGGTGCGGGCGGGCGATGTGCTGATCGACGTCCCTCGACACTCCATCACCAAGGCAGGAAAGCCCCTTCACCTGACCCCTACTGAGTGGGGCGTGCTTACAACGCTGCTGCGTGCCCACGGCGGTTTGGTGCGCAAAGAAGACCTCCTCGCAGAGATTTGGGGCCCGGGATTCGAAGGGCAAAGCCACTACCTGCGCATCTATACCTCGCAGCTGCGCCGCAAACTGGAAACCGATCCCTCTGATCCCCAATATCTGCTTACTGAACCTGGATTGGGATACCGCTTTGTTACCTCCCCAGGAGTCTAGGAGTAGCTGACGCCATTTTCTGCAGGGAACTACTCTTGCAGTGGCAATTCTGTGCAGTGGAGGGGTGCGAGTTGGTATCCATAACGCTTATGCGTCGAGGGCTTCGGTGTGCCCTGCGCATTTAACCAACTGCAAGCGCGTGAGAACTAAACATTTCAACTGGTCACCAGCGATTGTTCGTTCTCTAAATCATTTCTGGTGCTGCAGATTAGTTGCTTTTCCCTGAAGGGGTGACGGTGTCTGTCATGCTTTCCTGACCAAAGAACCTTCGAGCATATTTTTGGGTAGAAGGGTCTATTAAATCAAGCTACGTTGTACGCACCGTTAGAAGAAGGAATAGGGCTCTCTACTTTCATAAACTTGGCTCGATTTATTGTGCCAACGTTGAAGGTTATGAATTAGAGACGTCTGGGGTTGAAAGCTTGGTATCTAAAAATAGAGCTCCTCAAGACTCCGGTGTTCATTTGTCGCTGTCTGGGTGGGGCTTTATCTGCGCACCTGCATTCGTGCAAGAAATCTTGCACGAATCTCTCGGGTAGCTTACTGTGGTCAATCGTTCAGGAATTCTTGCACGATTGGAGTTGTGATGAGCCCACGAAAGTATGAGCATCCGGCCACCGAGGACCTTGAATTCGTCCGTGTTCTGGCTGCGGTAAGTGATCCCATCCGGTTAGAGATGGTTAGGCGCCTGGCAGACGGTCAGGAGCACGATAGTTTGACGCTCGCTGATGACCTGCCTCGATCTACCCTGACCTACCACACTCGGCAGCTGCGTGAAGCCGGTGTGACGTGGACAAGAAGCCAGGGACGAACTTGTGTTATCTCTTTGCGCAGAGGCGATCTAGACGAACGGTTCCCTGGTTTGCTCGATATGGTGATTTCGAATGCTTAAACAGCTGTGGCCGTTAGTTTTGGGCAGTGTAGCGCTCGGATTGGACGCATATGTTATCGCTGGGCTGCTATCACAGATTGCAAACGACTTGGGTACAAGTGGCAGTGTGATCGGCTTGGGCGTTACCGCCTTTACCGGCGCGTACGCAATATCTGGTCCGCTGTTCTCGGGTAGGGCAGGCAAAGATCCGCGGAGTGGTCTGCTTGGAGCTGTTGCTGTGTTTTCTTTGGCGAATGTCGTGACTGCAGTTTCGCCTACAGTGAGCGTTTTTCTAGTGTCGCGCTTAATCGCAGGTGCAGCAGCGGGAATTTATTCGCCGTTGTCCTCAGCCGTAGCGGGGATGTCTGTCCCAGCAAAGTATCGCGGGCGCGCACTGTCAATGGTGCTGGCTGGCTTAGCGGTGGGAACTGTCGTGGGCGTACCGGTGGGATTGGGGGTAGCTAAACAGCTAGGCTGGAGGGCTACCATCGGTTTGGTCTCGGCCATTGGAATAGTGGCGTTAGCGGGTCTAGCGTTGCGCAAAGCGAGTGTGGTACCAGCTGTGCCCTCCTCCTCGTTGGGGCAGCGACTCCGAGTCATCGGCCGAGTGGATAACTTCCTGACGACCTTAGTTACTTTCTTTGTGGGAGTGGGTTCGCTGGGGTTGTACACCTATATTCCTGTAGTGCTTGATCGTGTGCAGGTAGACACCATTGCTGGCATGTGGGTCTGGGGTATCGGCGGGGCAGTGGGTGCTTTTGGGATTGGGAGGGTGCTTGACAAGGTTAATAGTTCACGCAAACTAACGGTCACTATCATTGCATTACTCGTGACTGATTTCGCTCTACTGCTGCTCTTCCCTTCGAGCCACGTGGTGGCAGTGGTGTGTCTTTTTGCTTGGGGGCTTTTGGGGTGGTCGTCTATGGCACCGCAGCAGCATTCGATGCTCAGTGCAAACCCTGATGAAGGGGCGACTGCTGTTGCTGCTAATGCATCTGCGAACTACCTTGGCTCGGCAGTCGGCTCCGCAGCGGGTGGATTACTGTTGCCCTCCTCCACGGGAATCCTGTTAGGAGCATTAGGTGCAGTCCTAGTAGGAATCGTCTGCAGTATTGGGGCTAGTGCCTCTTCTCGCTCTCATACTGGGGACAATGTGAATTAGGAATACTTCGGATTGATGGGACGATGCCCGAATTGACATAGTCGAGCTCTTCGTCGCATTCCCTTTGAGACCTTTGCTTTGACACTCTTAGCAGCTAAAAGGACTTATCCTAGGCCTTTGGTTTTCTCGCAGTAAATCATGTCAGTAGTGGTATCACTGAAGCTACCGCGGAAAAGAATAATGAAATGCGCGGACCGCTGCCGCGCTGCGAAGTCCCCGCTACACTCGCGCTTATGACCGATCTGCAGCATGTCCACTCCGTTGATGAGGCGGTAAACCGTCTGATCGAGATTTACGAGAATTCCTGCGAGCTTGCGCGCAAGACTTTGGAATCAGGAAACCTTGATGACTATCGCTATGTGGTTTATCCCAAGGTCACGGTGGATATCCGCAAATGGCAGCCGATCGATCGTTCCGAGCCCTTCGGCTACGTTAACGAGGCCGGCAAGTACTCGGCGGTAATCTCCAAGCCGCACATTATTAGGGACTACCTGCACGAGCAGCTGACTCGCCTGGCGGGGAATTATCCGTGCGATATCTTTGTTGGCCAATCCGACCAGCGCATTCCACCGGAGTACATCAAGGACACAAGGAAAGCACCGCAGGAACGCGGGCCTATTCCGCGTCCGACGCTGGATGAGGTCAATGATGCAATCATTGATGGCGAATGGGAGGCCTTCCACGGTGCGGAAAAGCCGCTTTTTCATTTTGGCGCCCAGCGCTTTGATATCGCGTGTGCACGCATTGAGCATTACACCGGCATCGAGGTCGATACGGTGCAAAAATACATTTTGTTTACTAACTACGCGATGCACACCACCGAGTTTGTGAAATTCGGTTTGCACGAGTTGACCAGGGAAGACTCGCGTTATACCGCCTTGGTGCTGCCCAATGGGGAGACCATTCATCCCAACGATGCGGTGGACCTCGATGTGGACGGTCTGACCTTGACCTCTCGCTATCAAATGCCGCGCTTTGATCTGATCACTGCCGGTGGTGATGGCATCACGATGATCAATATCGGTGTAGGGCCCTCCAACGCCAAGACCATTACGGATTGCTTGGCGGTGCTGCGGCCAGAGGCCTGGATCATGATCGGCCACTGCGCTGGCATGGACGGACGCATGCGCATCGGTGACCTCATCTTGGGTAATGCCTATCAACGCAATGACCACATCTTGGATCAAAAGGTCGCGGCGACCTCTCCCATCCCGGCGATTCCGGAGGTACAGCGCATGCTCGAGTCTGCGGTGAAGGCGGTGTACGGCGACGATAATTCGCTCATGCGAACGGGCACGGTGCTCTCCACCGATGATCGCAATTGGGAGTGGCGCACTAACCGGGATTTGTGGGAGTGGCTGCGTACCTCCACCGCGGTGGCCGTAGATATGGAATCGTGCACGCTCGCGGCCAATGGTTACCGCTACCGCGTTCCTTATGGAACTCTCCTTTCGGTCTCTGACCTGCCGCTACACGCGGTGCCGAAGCTGCCGGCCCAGGCGCAGGCCTTCTACTCCAACTCGAAGGAAGCTCACGTAATGTGCGCGGTGCGTGCGATGGAGCATCTAGCCGAAAATCCGGAGCGCCTGCGCACGCGCAAGCTACGCCGGACTTTGGGCGAGGTTCCATTCCGGTAGGTGCCTTTTCTTTGGCAGGCAATGCTCGTTAAACTACAAAGAAATCCCATGACGCAAAAGGAGCCACACAATCGTGACTGAAAATTGGATCCACCCGGACCGGGAAAACCTCACCTGGGAGGTCTTCGGCGAGGCGAGCCGTAACCTGTCGGAACAGATTGTGGAATCTGGTTGGTTCCCTGACCTCATCGTGGGCGTCGCCCGCGGCGGCCTCATTCCAGCCGGTGCTATCGGTTATGCCATCGGTGTGAAGGCCATGGGCGCTATCAATGTGGAGTTCTACACCGATATCGGACAGACCTTGGAAGAGCCGATCATCTTGTCGCCGCAGTTGGATACGGATTCGCTGAAGGGCAAGAAGGTATTGGTAGTAGATGACGTTGCAGATTCCGGCAAGACCCTGGATCTGGTGGTTAATCTGCTTAAGGAAACCGCAGACGAGGTGCGCTCGGCCGTCATTTACACCAAACCGAAGACCATTTTTGAACCGGACTTTTCGTGGAAGAAGACCGATCAGTGGATCAACTTCGCCTGGTCTGTGCTGCCAGTTATCACTGCAGATGGCTCCTTTAAGGAAGGCTCCTAAAGTCCACTAGTATGTGCAGGCGTGATTAAAGAACAGCCTGCCCCAACCGGCGTCATCGCCAGTTTCCGTTATGCATTTTCCTCGCCCGCGCGGCTGCGCAAAGAGGTATTCGGCGGTCTGGCGGTGGCGCTTGCTTTGATCCCGGAGGTCTTAAGCTTTTCCATCCTTGCGGGCTTGGACCCGCGCGTGGGATTGTTTTCCTCCGTCGTGATGGCAATGTCCATTGCCTTTACCGGCGGCCGGCCGGCGATGATTTCCGCGGCGGCCGGCGCGGTGGCGCTCGTTGTCTCACCGCTCGCGCATGAACATGGGCATGACTACGTGGTCGCCGCGGTGCTCTTGGCGGGAATCATGCAGGTGGTCTTGGCTGCGGTGGGCGTCGCCAAGCTCATGCGCTTTATCCCGCGCTCGGTGATGACGGGGTTTGTGAATGCGCTGGGAATCATGATGTTTACTACGCAGCTGCCGCACCTTAGTGATGTGCCGTGGATGGTCTATGTGCTGGTGGCCATTGGCTTGGCAATTATGTTGGGGCTACCGCGGCTGACCACGGTGATTCCCGCCCCGCTCGTTACCATTGTGGTGGTCAGCATCATTGCGGTCGCGGCCGGGTGGAAGGTCCCCGATGTGGCGGACCAAGGCGAGCTGCCTACCTCGCTGCCGGGGCTTTTCGTGCCGGATATTCCGTGGAACCTGGATACCTTGCAGCTGATTGCGCCCTATGCCTTTGGCATGGCCTTGGTGGGGCTGATGGAATCGCTGCTAACGGCCAAGCTGGTGGATGATATTACGGATACCCACTCCGATAAAACGCGCGAGTCCTTTGGCCAGGGCGTGGGCAACATCCTCGCCGCGGCCATTGGCGGTATGGGCGTGTGTGCCATGATTGGCCAGACCATGATCGGCGTGAAGGCATCGCAGGCGCGCACGCGCTTGTCGACGTTTCTCGCAGGCGCCTTCCTCCTTATCCTGTGCCTTCTTCTTGGCGAGACCGTCGGCCGCATTCCGATGGCCGCCCTGGTGGCGGTGATGATCATCGTGGCCGCAACTACGGTGGATTGGCACTCGGTTCACCCGCGCACGCTTAAGCTCATGCCGCTATCAGAAACGCTGGTGATGCTGGTGACGGTCGTAGGCACGCTGGCTACGCATAACTTGGCGGTCGGTGTGGTGCTCGGCGTGGTGACCGCATCCATTGGCTTTGCTCGCCGCGTGGCTCACCTGGTGGAGGTACAACAAGTAGGCGATGCCGAGTATGCAGTGCGCGGCCAGCTTTTCTTCGCCTCTTCCAATGACTTGGTCTACGCCTTCGATTACACGCTGGACACCCAGCGCGTGGTGGTAGACATGGCCGAGGCCGAGGTATGGGATGCCTCCACCGTGGCGACGCTGGATGCGGTGCAGAAGAAGTACGCCGATCGGGGCATCGAAGTAGAGTTTCGCGGCCTGGAGGGAGCCAGTGCACAGCGCCTTAATCGCCTTAGCGGCCGCTTAGGTGACTAAAGTCACATTTATAGCCTAGGGTGCGAGGGTTTAAGCAGTGAATGCCGAATTGGCCGCGGAATCGCGTCGGCATAAAAGCAGAGTATCCGCGATGACCTCGCATTCTTAGGGGAACTTTGCCTGCGCGCGGTGGCTAGCTTTGTCTTGGCTAACTTAGGTTATCCAATCTAAAAAAGCGTAATGACGTGCAAGTTTACTTAAGTAGGCCTTGCTGGATTGCGGGAGAATCTTCGGTAGTGTGGTGCTTAGCACTAATTAATTTTCCCGCACAGAAAGGTTTTTACAATGGACGAGAAACTGCAAACCCTCCTGAACAACCAGGTCATTAGCGAGTACGGCGCTTCCATGGTCTATACCCAGTTGGCCTTCGAGATGGATAATCTTTCCTTCCCGGGTATGCGCGATTGGTTCATGGGCCAGGCCGCTGAAGAGCGCGTGCATGCCGAGAAGATTGCGGACCACTTGCTCTCCCGCGGTTACCGCGTAGAACTCAACGACATCCCGGTCGGCTCCGTGAAGGCTGCTAATCCGCAAGATGCTTTCCAGGCTTCCCTGGAGCACGAGCAGAAGGTCTCCGAGGAAATCCGCACCATCGCTCGCGCGGCGCTGGACGCACAGGACCTGGAATCTCGCCAGCTTGTTGATTGGTTCTTGAGCGAGCAGGTGGAAGAAGAAGCCACCGTTTCTGAGATTCTGGATCAGATCAAGCTGGTAGGAAATGACGGCTCTGGCCTGCTACGCATCGATGAGCGCTTGGCTGGTCGCACCGAAGGTGGCGCTGCCTAAGCGCGCCTGGGTGAATAACAAACCCATCAAGATTTAGAGCAATCCTCCCACGGCACTGCAGTGCCGTGGGAGGATTGCTTCTATGTCAACACAACGCAAGGCTTTCTGTGCCATGACGCTTTTGATCCTGGCGCTTTTTCTCATCGTGGGAGCGGCGATTATGTCCACCCACGTGGCCTTGGGGGTATTCCTGACCACTGCGGCGCTCATGCTCGGTCCATTCGCCGGGCTCGCGCTGCTGGTGTACGGTGCCGCGGGAAAGCGCGGCTTGGTTACTCGCTCGCTGTATAGCCTTGGTGGCATGCTGCTCATCGGTGCGATCGGCGGCATTTTCGCCTTGTCTATGGAACAGGTCTCCGCGATGCTGCCCGTTTTTGTGGCCGGCGCCGGTGTGGGAATCGTAGCCGTGCTGACCCAAGCGCCGAAACGCGCATAAACTGGCTCTCGTTATGCCCAAACTCCTTTTTGATATGTATGGCGTGCTCATGCGCCCGGCTACCCCAGAAAGTCATGCAGCCTTGGAGCGCCTCCTCGCGCCATCCGATGCCGAGGCGATGTGGGAGGCCTACGGGTTTTATCGCCCGGACTATGATGCCGGCATCTTTAGTGATAGCCACTTTTGGAATGAGGTAGCGGCCCGCGCAGGGTTGGGGGAGATACCCGTCGCGGAGGCGGTAGCGTGTGAAAACCGCGGTTTGCTGGAGGCCGACCAGGGGATGGTCGCTTTGGTCAAGGGGCTTATCGGGGAAGGCTATAGCGTGGGCATTTTGTCCAATATTCCCACCACGCTGGCGGGGCAGGTGCGCGAGAAGCATACCTGGCTGGAGGACTGTGCGGCGGTGACCTTCAGCTGCGATATTGGCGTGGCCAAGCCGCACCCAGAGGCCTACCGCGTGGCCGTGGATGCGCTTTCTGCGCAGCCGAAGGATACGCACTTTTTTGATGACCGCATCGATTACGTGGAGGGGGCTAGCTACTGCGGGCTCAATGCCCACCTCTTTCGCGGTATCGACTCGGTACGCGAGGTGCTAAGCACACTGGAGTGAGCGGCCCAGCTCCAGCGGTTGGCGCAGCAGCTGATCGGTGGCCACGGTGCGGGCTACCGCGCGCACAATCTCCTTATGGCTGGGGATCATGCGCAGCTGCAACTCATCGCCTACGGAGGCGCGGACGGTGGCGGCGAATTGCTTGGGGGCCTTCGGGTCGTCGGTAAACGCGCCGCCGGCGATGACCACGGTGGCCGGGGAGTGAGCCTTGACCAGTTCCGTAGCGATGGCGCCCAATTGGCGGGCGCGCTCGTCCAGAATGGCGCGGATGGTGGGGTGGGAGTCGGCTACCTGGGCGGCGTCGGCAAGCGTGGCTGCCTCCACGCCCTCGTGACGCACCTTCTCTAGGACGTGCTGGGTGGCCAGCAGGCGCTCGGAGGCGCCGTGACCAAGCAGATCAGAGTGCGTTTGCGGCACGGGAATAATGGGGCTGACCTCGTCCTCGATGGAGAGTGCCGAGCCGATGGAATCATCCGCAAAGAGCACCAGAACTCGCTCGCTGGTGCCAATCTCGGCCGCCTGGGTTTCGGAACCCAAAATAGCGGGGATCGCGGAGGAGACTACTACGGGTACGCCGAACTGGAAGCGCAGGCGTTCGGCGATGTCCACGCCGTGCCAGTTGAGGTTTTCTGCGGTGACCAAGCCGTTGTCATCCACGGTGCCGGAGGTGGTCACGCCGAGGGAGACCAAGCGGTGGTTCAGGTTGGTCATCATGCGATTGATGCCGGCCATGATGTGCTCGAGGAAGTCATCCTCGCTGAGGTTTGCTACCGGCGTGGCCAACTCTTCTTCGCTTAAGGTGCGGCCCTTGATGTCATAGAGGCCGATGTAGGTCTGCTTAGTGCCCACGGAGATGCCGCCGAGCGCCCAGTCATTATCGGCCGCCTCAAGCGGCACAGTTGGCCGGCCGCGCCCACGGGACTGGGTGAGGTCGGTGCGTTCCTGGATGAGGCCCGCGTTGAGTAGGGAAGTAGTAGCGCGCGTGATGGTGGGCTGGGAAAGTCCGGTGGCTTCCACCAACTCGCTCCGGGTGATGATCGGGTTCAGGCGCACCAAATGGAGGCACTTTGCGGCCGGCGTGCGGGGCCGCGTGAACACTGGGCCAGATTTGATCATAAAAAGGAGTATAAGCATCCCAGACTGCTTTGTCTAACCTGATAAAAGTCTCATGTACCGAATAGTCTAAGGGTGGTGGTGGGGGCGCAGATATCTATGCTGGAGAGCATGCAGTCAGTAGCGGTTTATTGTGGTTCAGCAACAGGAAATTCCCCGGCCTATACTCAGGCGGCACAGGAATTGGGCACCGAACTGGCCCGACGCGGCCTGAACTTGGTGTATGGCGGCGGCAATATCGGCTTGATGCGCGAGGTGGCGCAAGCCTGCTTAGCCGCCGGCGGCACCGTCACCGGCGTGATGCCGCAGTCACTGGTGGATCTAGAGATTTCCCACCCCGGCCTGACCACCCTAGAGGTCGTGGGCTCCATGGCTGAGCGCAAGACCCGCATGGAGCAGCTTGCCGATGCCTATATTTGCCTCCCCGGCGGCGTTGGCACCCTTGAAGAACTTACTGAGGTACTCACCTTGCAGCAGCTGGGCCACATCCGCGGCCCAGTAGGCCTAGTTAATACCGCGGACTTTTGGCGCCCCTTCTACGCCATGTACGCCGCCATGGCCGAATCCGGCTTTATCTTGCCGCGCTTTGTAGACGCGCTGGTAATGAAAGAGAAACCGCAGGACATCCTGGATGAATTCAGCCACTGGAACTATCCCGGCACAAAGTGGGACAACGATTAGCTAACAAGTTCGCAACTTCATCCTCCCCGGGTGGCCTATAGCTGATACTTAGGGATAGACTTCCTCGTTATGAGTTCTGAGCAGACCGCTAAGCGCCAGCCCTCTCTACTGGACGCTTCGTGCGATAACTTCGTTCACGACCTAGCCGAGCTTTCCCCCACCGATGCCACCGCGTGGGGCATTGATGGCTTCGAGGGCGAATTGCAGGATTTCTCCCCCGAATACTTCACCGCCATCGCGGATCGCACCCGTGAGATGGTCGCGGACTTGGATGCCTTGGATGACACCACCGATGAATCCGATGATGAGGATGACTTTGATGAGGTGGACTACGTCACCGCGGCCGTTTTGCGTGATCGCCTGTGCCTCGATCTAGATCTGCACCACCACAGCGAGGATGTGCGCTGCCTAAACAATATCGCCTCACCGGTCCAGACCATCCGCGATACCCTGCTGCTCATGCCGCAGGATACGGACGAGGACCGCGATGCTATTCGCTCCCGCCTGTCCAAGGTGAAGACCTCCTTGGCCGGATACCGCAGCTCCTTGGAGGAAGCGGCCTCCCACGGCATGGTGGCACCGCACCGCCAGATCTCCGAGGTCATTGTGCAGTGCGAGCGGCTTGCCGACGCCGACTCGATGCTCGAGTCCCTCGGCCTCGACACCGACTCCGCTGAGGTGGAGCAGGCCAAGGAAGCCTTTGGCGAGTTCTCCGATTGGCTGTCCAATGACCTGCAGCCTCAAGCGCCCGCGAAGGATGCCGTGGGCCGCGAGCGCTACGAACGCTTTTCCAAGCTCTTTGTAGGCGATGCCGTCAACCTCGATGAGGCCTATGAATGGGGCCTTGATCAGGTGCGCACCCTGCGAGCGGAGCAGGAAAAGATCGCCCACGAGCTCTATGGTTCCGATTGCTCGGTACGCGCGGCGATGCGCAAGCTCAACCACGAGGAGCGCTATACCCTGCGTGGCACCGATGCCTTGGTGGAGTGGATGCAATCTACCGCCGATGGCGTTATCGCAGAGCTCAACGGCAAAGAGTTTGATATTCCGGAAGAAGTAGAAGAGATCGAGTGCTGCATCGATCCGGCCGGTACCGGCGGCATCTTCTATACCCCGCCGAGCGATGACTTCTCCCGCCCGGGCCGCATGTGGTGGTCCGTGCCAGAAGGACAAGACACCTTCCACACGTGGCAAGAGCTGACCACCGTTCATCACGAGGGCGTGCCGGGCCACCACCTGCAGCTAGGTTCCGCACTGGTGCAGGAGGATCTCAACCTGTGGCGCCGCGCGGTGACGTGGAACTCTGGTCATGGCGAGGGCTGGGCTCTCTACGCCGAACAACTCATGGCCGAGCTGGGTTACATGGACGATCCGGGCTTCCGCATGGGCATGTTGGATGCGCAGCGCCTGCGCGCTGCCCGCGTGGTCGTGGACATCGGATTGCACTTGGGCAAGCAGTTGCCGGATTGCTCGACGTCCGGCGTGTGGGACAAGGCGCACGTGAAGACCTTCATGCGTGAAAACACCGCCATGGATGATGCGAACCTCAATTTTGAGGTCAATCGCTACCTCGGCTGGCCGGGCCAGGCGCCGTCCTATGCTTTGGGCCAGCGCTTGTGGCAGGAGACCCGCGCCGCGGCCGAGAAGCAGGGGATGAGTGCGCGCGAGTTCCACTCCGAGGCCCTCGCCCTTGGTTCCGTGCCGATGTCCGTGCTGCGCGAGGCCGTTCTGGATAACTAGCGGCGCAGCAGTCGCTGGGCCAGGCGTAGCAGCTGTGGCAAGTAGCCCGCTACGACCAGTACCGCGATGAGGCGGGTGAGCTGGACTGCGATGACCGCTGGGCCGGCCCCGCCCTCCGCCGAGAGTGCGAGTACCGTCTCTAGCGCGCCGGGGCTGGTAGCCAGGTAGGCCTCGAAGTAAGTGATGTGCAGCCACTTGGTTAGCGGCCAGGCGGTGGCCGCGCAGATACCGATGATGACCACGATGAAAAGAACCGTGGCGGGCAATTGCTTGGCAAAGGCCTTGAGCGCCGGCAGCGAAAGCCCACCGCCGCAGACCCAACCAATGGACAAAAAGGCCATCACCTTAAAGGCATAGAGCGGTTCGAGCGTGTGGCCCTCCGGCAACACGAAAGAGGCTAGAACCGTCAGCAGCAATGGGCCGAGCACCGCGGCGGCGGGGAGATGGAGGAACTTGCCTACCTTTTCTCCTATGCAGGCAATGGCAATCACTAGGGCAACTATCCACCAGGTAGTTTCGCCGTCGACCGAAAGATCCGCTCCCTTGCCGGCAGGCGTGTCCAATAAGGCGACCACGGCCGGTAGCGATACCGAGACTACTAAGAGGCGCAGGTATTGAGTGAGGGCGACGTAGCGGAAGTCGGCACCGAGTTCGTCGGCAAGCGCGGGCATGAGGGACGCACCGCCCGGCAGCATGGATAAAATGCCGGTTTCTGAGGAGACATCGTCTGGCTGCGCGCGGTGTAAGAGTTGGCCGCCGATAACGCCTACCATCAGTGTGACAAAGGAGATTGTCAGGGCGGCAGGCAGGAAGCCAAGCAATTGGCCCACCGGCACCACGGTCAGCGGAATGGCAGCCATCATGCCGATAAAACCACGCGACATGCTATAAAAAATCCGGTTCACACGCAGATCTTCCCCAGTACAAAGCGCCATGGCGCCGGAGGAGAGGATCGCTGCCAAGATCCAGGCCGCAGGTACGTGCCACATGCTAAACAGCCAGCCCAATACGACCGATGCCGGAACGACAATGGCCCACCGTGCCACGGTATGGGCACTAAGCCCGGTGCCTTCCTGCTGTGCGGCCATGCGAGCCTCCTCGTTCTGCTGCGACAAAAGTATAATGCCTTCTTTTACTCCACTATGGGGAGGCCGGTAGGCGGGTTATCACCTTACATCATTCAAGATTTATGATCGGGGGCATGGAAATCGATGTGGTGCAGTGGATAATTCTCTTCTTTGGTACCGCGGCCGCGGGGTGGGTCGATGCGGTCATCGGCGGTGGCGGATTGATCCTGATCCCGATGCTGCTGGCGGTCCTGCCGGGCCTTGCTCCGGCCGCCGCTTTGGGCACTAGCAAGCTTGCTGCGGTGACTGGCACCGGATCCGCTGCTGTGACCCTTGCGCGCAAGGTGAAGCTGGACAAGGCAGAAATGGCGCGGTTCATCCTCATCGCGCTGGTCTGTTCTGGGTTGGGGGCCAGCGTGGCCTCGAGCCTCGATAAAGACGTCATGCGCCCCATCATTATCGTGCTCATGGTGGCCGTGGGCATCTTTGTTGCCTTCAAACCAGATTTTGGCAGTAGCGATTCGGCCGGTACCCGTGGCGGTTGGCGGACCGTCGTGGTCCTGTTACTCTCCGGCATCATTTCCTTTTATGATGGCATCTTCGGCCCGGGTACCGGAATGTTTTTGATCATGGCCTTCACCTCTATTTTTGCGCAGAACTTTCTGACCTCTGCGGCCATGGCCAAGGTGGTCAATACCGCTACCAACTTCGGCGCGCTCATCGTATTTATTATTGGCGGGCACGTGTGGTGGACGCTTGGCATCGTGCTCGGCGTAGCCAATATCGCCGGCGCACTTCTCGGCGCTCGTACCGTACTCGGCGGCGGTGCCAAATTCATCCGCTACGCCTTGCTTACCCTGGTCGTGGTCATGAGCTGCTACCTGGGCTGGCAGCAATGGGGCTAACTACATTCGATTTTTGGTGCGCGCGGTAGCAATCGCATTCCACGGGTCCTCCGGCCACGGGTGCTTGGGGTAGCGCCCGCGCATATCGGCGCGCACGCCAGCATAAGGCCCGGACCAGAAGCTGGCGAGGTCATCGGTGACCGCGAGCGGGCGGCCAGCGGGGGAGAGCAGGTGGAATTGCACGCGGTGGCCGCAATATTCGGGGGATTCGGCCAGTCCAAAGCATTCTTGCAGCTTGATGTGGACTACGGGGCGGTCGCCGGACCAGTCGATTATGGCATCGCGGCCGGAGGGAACCGGTAGGCGCTCGGGGGCAAGCTCGTCGAGGTGGGTGGCTTCCGGCCAGGGAAGTAGGCGTTGCAGCGCGGGGTACATGTCTAGTTTGGCGGCGGGAGTGCCCTCGGCGATGCGGTGTAATTCGGGCCCGAGCCACTCGGCGGGATCCGCGGAATCGACGTCGGGCCACGGCTCGCCAAAGTGGGAGTGCAGGTGGTGCAGGCGGTCTTTTAATCTTTGGGCCTTCTCGCTGAAGGTAAAGAGTCCTAGGCCTTCTTCACGGATGCCGGCGGCAAGCGCCTCCTCGGCTGCGGGGCCCGTGACTTTAACCGGGGTCTCAGAAAGGGTGATGGCGTCCGCGGCCCTGACCTTGACGCCGCGCACGCGGCCATCGCGCAGGAAGGCGCGGGTTTCCTCGGTGACGCCGATGGCCGCCAGGGCAGCCGATTCCTCGATGCGGGCGGCCGAGCGAATGATGGCATTGCCCGCATTGGACAAGGACACCTCCGCGATGGCAAGCCACGGCGCTCCGGCCAAACCTGAGTTATCGAGCAGGCGGGCGCGAGTGCCGCTGGCTAGCAAGTAATCCTCGCCCATGCGCTTGGCCACCTGCTCGGGAAAGGCGGTGGCGACAACCTCGCCGGGATCAGCAGGGCCGAGATCGTCTACCAGTCGGGCGAGCCGCTTGACTTCTTTTTGGGGTGGGCGGTGACGGGTGAGATTGGGGGTTAAGGGGGCGTCGGCAAGCGAGGCGATAATGGGCGCGGCTTGGCTACCGTGGCGGAGCAAGGAGGCGCCGAGGCGCGGATCGGTGGGTAGGAGGGCGAGTTCCTGTGTGGCGCCAATGCGCTTGAGGGTTGCCTGCGCGGATGCCAGAGCTTGGGCCGGGGGCGGATCGAGCAGCGGGAAGTCCGGGCCTGCGCCCCAGCAGTCCAGAAACAGCGCGGCCTGGGTGAGGTCTGCGGAGAGGATCTCCGGGGTGGTGTGTGGGGAAAAGTGCTGGTAATCATCCTGCGAATAGCAGCGAATAACGGTGCCTGGCGCCTCACGGCCGGCACGACCAGCGCGCTGATCAGCACTCGACTTTGAGGTAGAAACCGTCACTAGCCCGGACATGCCGCGTTGGGCGTCGCGCCGGGGAACGCGGGAGAGCCCGGCATCTACCACCACGCGCACGCCCGGCACGGTAAGCGAGGACTCCGCGATAGAGGTAGCCACGACGATGCGCTGTTCATCGGTATACAGCGCGGCATCTTGCTCCGCGGTGGTCTGCTTGCCATGCAGCGGGAAAACATTGTGGTCTTCCAGCGCATCGCACACGAGGTTGACTTCGCGCACGCCGGGCACAAAGACCAGCGTGGATTCCTGCTGGCGAGCTGCCTGCTTGGCGACGTCCCCGTAAAACTCCCTCGTTCCCGCCGCCCTGCCCGGCATAGGGGCGTAGTGGATGTCGAGCGGATGGGTGACCGCCTCGGTCACGTGGACGGGCGCATCCATAAGCTGGGAAAAACGTTGCGCATCCACGGTTGCAGACATGGCGATGACGCGAAAGTCCGCACGCAATTCGGCCAGCTCCAGGCACATGCCTAGCACGAGGTCTGTATCGAGATGACGCTCGTGAACCTCATCGATGGCGACGGCGGCTACGCCCTCGAGTTCCGGATCCTTAAGCAGACGGCGCAGCAGCACGCCCGGCGTGACGAACTCGACGTCGCTGCCCCTGCGGGACTCGCCCCGGATGGCGAAACCGACCTTGTCCGGGCTACCGCTGAGGGTGCTTAAACGCTGCGCGGCCGCGCGCACGGCCACACGTCGCGGGGCGGTGACGATGACCTTGCCGCGCCCTGCCGCGTGATTGGCCAGCGCCGGTGGCACGAGTGTGGTTTTACCTGTGCCGGGCGGGGCCTGGATGACGACGTTTCCGGTGCTAGGTAGCGAATCGATGGTCTCGGCTACGGGAAGTCCCGCGCCGATGCGAGCGAGATCAAACATTTAGTTGGCGGCTCCAAAACCCTCGACGGGGCCATTGAGATCCTGGCGCTCCCAGGCCTCCTCATTGTCTTCCAGCTTGCGCACCACGCGGCCGGGTGATCCCAGGACCAGCGAATTATCCGGGATATCGGTGGTAATAAGCGTGCCTGCGCCTATAACGCAGTTCTTTCCAATCGTGATGCCCGGCAGCACGGTGACATTAGCACCGAGCCACGTATTATCACCGATGGTGATGGGCTTGGCTATCTCCCAGCCGCCGGCGCGCATCTCATGATCGTTTACCGGATGCCCCACCGTAATCAGGGAGCAATTGGGACCCACCATGACACCATTGCCGAGCGTCACCTGGGCTTGGGCCAAAATGGTAGCGCCAAAGTTAATGAAGACGCGCTCGCCGCATACGAGATTGCAGCCATACTCCAGGTTGAGCGGCACGTGCAGGCCCGGCACCGCAGATTCCTCCGGCAGTATCTCGCGCAGGATGCCTTTGGCACGCTCTTGGTCCGTATTCTGTAGTTCGTTGAGCTGCTTAACCAAGCGAAAAGTGCGCTGGTGCTCTTCCCTCGCCTCCGGCATGCTCGGCAAGAACCACTCCCCACCGGTCATCCGCTGCCATGAGCCGTAGCGTTCCAAGTCCTGCCGCTCCTGTGCATCCATGGGTGTCATTGTAGAGGGTGGGTGGTGCTTAATAAGTATCTGCGGAAATCACTTAGGTTCCGGTAAATCACAAACTCACAGGCCGCTTTTGCTGGCTCGATAAAATCTGTAGACGACATTGGCAAAGCGGTTGCTGATTCCCAGAGTTAAGCTTGAGTGTTAGTAGAAGGCCAAGCACAATGAGTGAGCATATGGAAACAGATTCAAGAAAAATCGTCGATAATATTTTGAGCGATATGGCGGAACTCAATGACTGGATCTGTATTGCTGATGCAACTGGGGCGAATGGGAAAAACTCGTTTTATGCTACGTATGACGATGTCGTTACCATCCTTAGCGCAGTCAAAAACTCCTCAGCAGTGACGCTTGGAAAGGTCGGCGCAGGATTTCAAGACCTTCCGGATACTTGGTCTCCTAGGGAAATAGCGAGCGAAGTGTTTTCCTCCTCGGATCCTATCGGTGAGATGATGAACTTCTGGATAAGGGAATTAGAAGACCCTCAGCGCTAGCTGCCGCAATTTTCACACCGCAAGTATGACGTTATGGATGAAGTCTATTCCACCTTTCGGTCTGGATGGATTACCGCAGTTTGAACTCGACGACTTCTACTTCATCATCGGCAGCTAATCCGGGATAGTGAGCATCTAGCGCTTTCTGAAGCTCGGCGAGAGAGCCAAAGCCGTCATTTCGAGCTTGCTTTTCCGATAATTTACTTCGCTGGATAGAGGAAACGGCCGTGACCTGTGCAGGAATGGTGACGACCTCTCCGGATTCTTTCTCGAAGACTATTTGGGCATTTCCTTCATGGAAAGGATCATCTACCCGAATTGTCTGTTGCTTTTCTCCGCTACGAATTGATTCCTCGTAGCCTTCCCGCATGTAGATGCGCTGCTTTTGTTCCATACCTCGCCAGTTGAATGCGAATGGCAAGAGTTCTTCTACGGTAGGTGCTTCAAGTCCATTGCTTCCGCGCACGATACATCGAATGGACGGATCAACATCAAAAAGCACCTGCCGGCATTTACCGCGGGGAGGAATAACTTGACCAGTCGGTCCGTATACGGCGACTACTGCTTGGATTGGATCCTTTGGATAACTAGCAGCATGGTTGGCTAAAGCTGAGACTTCCCCGCAAGGACCACCGAGGAAGTGGTGCGCGTTCAAACCGAGTACGTGTTTGCCTGATTTGGTAAGGAGTGCTGCGGCTACAGTGTGGTCTTCTCCGTCTTGAAAACGCTGTGCGTAGGTGGTTGCTTTGGCCAGTGAATTTCGAAGTTCGCTGGTAATCACTCTTTAAGGGTAATGATTGCCAACGCGCTTTATCTATGTGAAGACAGAGACTGGGAAGATCGGGGTTTCTGGGATGCATCAAAATAGCTGGGCTTAATAGCGGTCCTCATGATTGCTATGACTACTGTTTCTGTGGGAGCGTGCATGTGGGCAGAGAATGCAGGACGGCAGTCGGAATAAGCGATGCGCCGCAGCAATGACAGAAGCAGTCCTCTTACTTTGCGCTTTAACAGGTGGGTGGAGCCGCCGAAGACCGCGTTAGTGCGTAAGTTGCGCGTTTACTACCCTACTGCGTGCTGGGTGTGCAGATTGTGATCGATTTGCTTGTGTACGCACAAATCAGAATTCTGTAAACGATGCCTGTTGCTGCTTTTGAGTCTTTAAAGCGTTGGAGTTCAGCCCCTCACACCATGGTGGATATACTCTAAACCCTCTCTTTCCTGGGGCTGTTCCGGAGGTGATACCGAGACGTTGTAAATCTTGATTGCTAAATTGAAACACGCCTCGGTGATCTCCTTGAATCACAAAGACTAGGAGACCGTCGCCGCAGGAAGAATCTTCAAAAGGCACGGATTCCCCTTCATGGTCGCGTTGCCAGAATGCTACGAAGGCTCCCGGCTTAGAAGGCGTGGTGCGTGCTGTGCGAACATGCCAGGTTTTAGCTCCCAACTTGGCTATTCCCGATTCATAATTCGCATTATCACTTGTTTCATTTATGTTGGCTTCTAAATTAAAGGCCGCCACAAATTGGTAAAAGGAATCAAACTTCATCTTCAAGGCGATATCCGCATCTTTTTCGTCCAGCATTGAAGCTTAAGGAAAGCGGCGGAGGGCAACAAATTCCCACGTTATTTGAAGTGTCCAGGGTTGGGGCCGATTTGTCTTGAAACGATTCTTACCCTTGTTGAAGGAAATTTCTGGATCGATTTATTGGGGTGCTGGGATTAGGGTGAGGTCATGCTTTTTGATTCGCTGCCGCGGCCGAGCGTGCGTGTGGCTCCGGGGGTGGGGCATGTGCCGGGATGGGTGGGCGTCGATAAGCAGAAGGCCTTGGTAGAAGAGATGCGCGGCATTGCGCGCGAGTATGCGGGTACGCCGATGGCGATGGTGCGGCCGCGGTTGAAATCCGGCGGGCAAATGAGCGTTTTTCAGCTGCATCTGGGCCGGTATTGGCATTATCCCAGCTATCGGTACGTGGACAATATGGACGGCACGCGGGTTCCGCCGGTGCCGGAGAGCCTGCGGCGGATTGCTCCGGGGGCACTGCGCGCCGCGGCGGAGGTAGCACCTGAACTAGAGCCATGGGTGGATTCGTTTGTGCCGGAGATGGCGCTAGTTAATTACTATCCGCCGGGCTCGGCCATGGGCATGCACGTGGATGATTCGGAGGAGTCACCCGCCCCGGTGATTTCGCTATCCATTGGGGATGAGGCGCTTTTCCGCATGGGCCATACCGAATCGCGCACGCGGCCGTGGGATGATATCACGCTGTGCTCTGGGGATTTGGTGGTCTTTGGTGGGCTAAAGCGCTTTGCCTACCACGGGGTAGTGCGCGTTAATGACGGCACATTGCCGGAGGGGTGCGGGTTGAGTGAGGGACGTATCAACATCACCATCAGACAAGTATCTGCACGGGCGGTAAGCTAGGGATGTTACATAAAGCTTGAAGGAAAGAAGGTTCTCTTATGTCTCGTATCGGTATCATCATCGGTACCACCCGCGATAACTCGGCCGGCAAGGTAGTAGGTGAGTGGCTTTATGATCTTGCCCAGGGGCGCCAGGACGGGGTGGAGTACACCCTGCTGGACCTCAAGGAGTTTGATGTTCCACTGCTGACTACTGACGTCATTCCTGCCACCGCCAATAAGCAGTATGCAGATGAAAAGGTGCAGGCGTGGTCTGATGCAGTGGATGCCTGCGATGGTTTCGTATTTGTTACCCCGGAGTACAACCGCTCCGTGCCGGGTCCATTCAAGAATGCCTTCGACTGCTTGGCCGGGGAGTGGACCGGTAAGTCAGTCGCGTTCGCCGGTTACGGTCCAGCGGGCGCAATCCGCGGCGTGGAAGCATGGCGCACCATCGTGGTCAACTTCTCCATGCCGCAGCTGCGCAATCAGCTCGACTTCGGCTTCTTTACTGACTGGGCCGACGGCGAATTCCGCCCCGTGGATGCCAAGGTGGAACGCACCAATTCCTTGCTGGCCGAGCTGGAAGACGCCGTTTCCGCATAATCAGTTCGCGTTGGCCGCATACAAAAACCAGCCCCCGCGCTCTTTCTGAGCAGCGGGGGCTGACTTTTATATGGCCGGCTTAGTTACTGCAGGCCAAATTGATCCCAAGCGGCAGGGGAGAGGTTCTGGTACACGTGCTTGTGCTCCTGGTACTCGGCCAAGCCGGTGGGGCCAAGCTCGCGGCCGTTGCCGGACTGCTTGAAGCCGCCCCACTCTGCCTGCGGCAGGTACGGGTGGAAGTCGTTGATCCAGATGGTGCCATGACGCAGGGCACGGGCTACGCGCTCGGCGCGGCCGGCGTCGGAAGTGTAGACGGCGCCTGCCAGACCATATTCGGTGTCGTTGGCGATCTCGATGGCCTCCTCCTCGGTGGTGAAGGTCTCGATGGTCACGGTCGGGCCGAAGGCCTCGTCGTGGACACAGTCCATCTCGCGGGTAGCACCATCAATGATGGTCGGCAGGTAGTAGACACCAGCGCCCAAGTCGGTGGTGCCGGTGCCGTGCTGGCCATTGGTGTCCTCGCTGGTGGCGGCGCGGCCGCCGGTGAGGATCTTGGCGCCCTGCTCGCGAGCCTTGTCCACGTAGGCGGCGACCTTCTCGCGGTGTTCAGCGGAGATGAGCGGGCCGGTTTCGGCCTTGTCATCGGTCGGGCCACCGATCTTGATCTTATTGGCGCGCTCTACCAGGGCATCGACGAACTTATCATGCAGGGACTCTTCTACGACGATGCGGGAGCCTGCGGAGCAGACCTGGCCGGAGTGGAAGAAGGCGCCATTGAGGGCGTTGTCCACGGCGACGTCGAAATCGGCATCGGCGAAAATGACGTTCGGGTTCTTGCCGCCGAGCTCGAGCGCGGTGCGCTTGACGGTCTCCGCCGCATTCTTGGCGATGATCTTGCCGGTGACCAGGCCACCGGTGAAGGAGACCATGTCCACGTCCGGGTGCTGGGAGAGCGGGTTGCCGCAGTTAGCGCCCGCACCGGTGATGAGGTTGCCCACGCCGTCCGGCAGACCGCACTCCTTGAGGGCGGCCATGAGCAGCATCGCGGTGTGTGGGGTGAGCTCTGCCTGCTTGAGGACGAAGGTATTGCCGGCGGCCAGGGCCGGTCCGACCTTCCAGGAGACTTGCAGCAGCGGGTAGTTCCATGGGGTAATCAGGCCGCAGACGCCGACGGGCTCGGCATCGATGCGGGAGCGCAGGTTGGGATCCTGCGGGTCGACTACGCGACCGGCTTGGTGCTGGGCCAGGGTGCCGAAGTACTCGAAGGCGTTGGCGATGTCATCCATATCGCCCAGAGATTCCTCGTAGCGCTTGCCGGTATCGGCGGACTCGGCCTGCGCGAAAAGCTCCTTGTGCTCACGGATGAAATCGGCCACGCGGATAACCAGCTTGCCGCGCTCGGCGGACGGGGTATTGGCCCATTCGCCGTTATCGAAGGTTTCACGGGCAACCTTGATGGCGCGCTCGGTGTCCTCGTCGGATGCCTCGGAGACTAGACCGACGGTGGAACCATCGGCCGGGCAGATGATGGTGCGGGTTTCGCCGCTCTGGGCGGCTTCCCACTTACCGTTGATGAACAGGGACTTCGGGGCGCCATCAGCATGCACGCCCTTCAGCAGCTCGGACTGGGTGGGGTCGAACAAAGTGTTCTGGGTGCTCAAGTGAAAAGCAACCTTTCTCTCATAGAGGTAGTTGTAGTGGCCAGCTTAGCTATCTTCGCGCCAGGTGCGCTCGGGCTCGGCACCATCGGAGACATCGGAGTCGCCCGGCTGGGTCTGCTGCATATAGAGGAAGGCCAAGTGGCGCTCATAAAGATCCAGCACATTGTTAATGATTTGGTTCTCGGAATAGCCGTAGACGTCATAGCCCAGCGAACCGGTCATATCGTAGACCTCGAGGCGGTAGTACTCGTCGCCCTCGCCCGCGCTGAAATCGGGGCGCTCGGCCGCGACCGGGAAGAGCTGGTAGCGGAACATGCGCTCATTGTGCAGCTTTACTTCTAGGTCGAGCTGGGGCAGTTCGACGTCGGGAAGCTCGCTGGTGAGCAAGATGGCATCGTAGCCGCGGGTACGCATGTGGGTAGCAACCTGCTCCAAGGCGTAGGTGGCGGTATCGCGCAGGTAAGTATCCATCTCCTTCTTGGAAGGGAAGGTATTGGCGCGGTCGAGGCGGTTCTTCCACAGGTTGGAATCCGAAGGCTCGCGCTCGGTACGGGAGGAAATCACGCCATGCATAGCGGTGGTGCGGGCCTCGCGCTGCACGTTTTCAAGGCGTAGCGACTTCCACAGGGAGAACATGATGAGGTAGACCACGAAGGCAAAGGGCAGGCCCATCACGACGGTCGCGGACTGCACGGTGGCGATGCCATCGATCTGCAGCAGCGCCAGGGTCAGCGCACCCACGGTTACGGACCAGAAGATGCGCAGCCAGCGTGCGCCATCCTGGCGGTTATCGGTGATGCGAGAGGTGAAGTTGGACATCACCAGCGCGCCGGAGTCGGCCGAAGTGATGTAGAGCAGCAGGCCAATAAAGGTGGTCAAGAAGATGACGATGCTAGATCCGGGGAACTCATGCAGCATGTCGTAGAAGCCTTGCTCTGGCACGTTAATCGCGTTCTCGGCGAATTCGGGGTAGTCACCGGAGCGGACCATGTCCAAGGCAGTGTTACCAAAGAAGGACATCCACATCAGGATGAATAGGAATGGGAAGGTCAGGGTGCCGAAGATGAACTGGCGCAGGGTGCGGCCGCGGGAGATGCGGGCCAGGAAGAGGCCGACGAAGGTCGCCCAGGCGATCCACCATGCCCAGAAGAAGAGGGTCCAGGACTGCATCCAGGTATCTACGTTGGCTTGGTCTTCGGCGAAGGCGAAGGTCTCCATGGTCCAAGATGGGAATTTTGCGACGTAGTCACCGATATTGGTCACGATGGCATCGAAGAGGTAGGCGGTCTTGCCAAAGACCACGACGTAGACCATCAGCGCGATGGCCAAATAGACGTTGAGCTCGGAGAGGAAGCGAATGCCCTTATCGACGCCGGATACAGCCGACAGCGTGGCAATGGCCACCGCAATAATGATGAGGGCGGACTGCAAGCCAAGGCCCTGCTCGATGCCGAAGATGAGGTGGAAGCCATAGGACAGCTGCACCACGCCGATGCCCAGGGAGGCGGTCACACCGAAGACGGTGCCCAACATGGCGGCGATGTCTACCGCGGAGCCGATAGGACCGTGCACGCGCTTGACGATGAGCGGGTAGAGCGCGGAGCGGATAGCCAGCGGCATGTTCAGGCGGTAGGCAAAGTAGCCAAAGGCCATGCCCATAAGTGCATAAAGCGCCCAGCCGGTGAGGCCATAGTGGAACATGGCATAGACCACGGCTTCCTTGGCGGCCTCCATGGTTTCGCCGTCACCGACCGGTGGCTGCATGTACATGGTGACCGGCTCGGCCACGGCGAAGAACATGAGGTCCACGCCGATGCCAGCGGCAAAGAGCATGGACGCCCAGGAGAAGGTATTAAATTTCGGCCGCGAGTGGTCCGGTCCGAGGCGGATATTGCCGGCATTGGAAAAGGCAATATAGAGCACGAAGACCACGGCGATGGTGGCGGTGAGAACGTAGAACCAGCCAAGGTTGTGGCCGATCCAGCCGGTCACACTGGCGAGGGTTTCTGCCGCGGAATCGCGGCCGAGCCCGGCATAGAGCGCCATGGCAATAATGAGGACGCCAGAGATGATAAATACCGGCCAGTTTGTCTTGGGAGCAGGGACCTGATCCGCGCCTACGGCATCGCCGGTTTCGGCCTTGTAGCTGCCGACGAGGGCGCGGACTTGGTAGCGCGGGCTGCGCTTCTTGGGCTCTCCAGAGGGGGTTGCGAGAGAGGTGTTTTTACCCCCTTCTTGGGGGTCTTTATGTGAAGTGAGAGACTCCTCAGGATTGTGAGGATCAAAGTTAGCCATCTACTTCTCCTATTGCTGGTTGTTTTGGGCCGAATCTTTCGCACGAGTGCCCCAAAATGCTCACAAGATCGCAGGGAGAGATAGGTGAGTGAAATGAATCATATTCGGGCGAACTATGCGCAAAGACTGCGGATTTCATCTCCAGAGAAATCCATCCGGACAAGGTAAATATACATTAAGATGGGCAAACTTCTAGCGGGATGTGTACTCTGGAGGCAGTGCCCGCACATAAGGCGATGTGAATAATCACAGACTTTTGTATAAATTACAATATTTTCACTTCCGGTGGGGCAATCTTGACGTGTGAAATATTTCACAGAAAGAAGGGGATTTATGGGTTTTATGGACAAGCTGACCAAGAAGCGTTCCGCTAAAAAGGTCACCGATGAAGTAAGCGACGTAGTCGTCGTTGGCGGTGGCTCCGCAGGCTCCGTCATCGCCGCACGCCTGACCGAAGACAAGAACACCCGCGTGCTGGTCCTTGAGGCTGGCCGCCCAGATTCCTTGTGGGATCTGTTCATTCACATGCCATCCGGCTTCTCTTTCCCAATCGGCGCAAAGAACTATGACTGGATGTATGAGTCCGATCCAGAGCCAGAGATGAACGGCCGCCGTGTCTACCATGCTCGCGGCAAGGTCCTTGGCGGATCTTCCTCCATCAACGGCATGATCTACCAGCGCGGTAACCCGATGGACTACGAGAAGTGGGGCCAGAACCCGGGCATGGAGAACTGGGACTTCGCCCACTGCCTGCCGTACTTCAACCGCATGGAAACCGCCGCTGCGGCTGAGCCAAACGATCCGCGCCGTGGCCACGATGGCCCGCTGTACCTCTCCCGCGGTCCGGCTACCTCCGAGCTCTTCCAGGCCCTGTTCAAGTCTGTGCAGGAAGCCGGCTACAACCTGACCAATGACGTCAATGGTTACCGCCAGGAAGGCTTCGCTCCGTTCGATCGCAATATTAAGAACGGCAAGCGTTGGTCCGCTGCCCGCGCCTACCTGTACCCCAACATGGATCGCGAGAACCTCGAGATCCGCACCCGCGCTTTCACCACCAAGATCCTCTTCGAGGGCCAGAAGGCCGTCGGCGTCGAGTATGAGTGGCAGGGCGGCGTTCACCGCGTCTACGCCGAGAAGATCGTGCTGTCCGCCGGTGCCATTAACACCCCGCAGCTGCTGGAAATTTCCGGCATTGGTGACCGTGAGATTCTGGAGAAGCACGGCATCGACGTCGTCAAGCACCTGCCAGGTGTGGGCGAGAACCTGCAGGACCACCTCGAGGTCTACATCCAGTATGAGACCACCAAGTCCACCGCATCCTCCCAGCCTTACCTGGATAAGTGGCGCTGGCCGTTCATGGGTCTGCAGTGGCTGCTGACCCACAAGGGCCCGGTTGCTACCTCCCACTTCGAAGGAGGCGGCTTCGTGCGCTCCAATGAGAACGAGGACTACCCGAACCTCATGTTCCACTTCCTGCCGATGGCCGTGCGTTATGACGGCCAGAAGGCGGACGTCAAGCACGGCTTCCAGTGGCACGTTGGCCCGATGTTCTCCGATACCAAGGGCCACGTTCACATCAAGAGCGCCGATATCCACGACAAGCCATCCATCCTCTTCAACTACCTGAAGACCGACCAGGACCGCCGCGAGTGGGTTGAGGCCGTACGCGTTGCCCGCTCCCTGCTGGATACCAAGGCCATGGAAGAGGTAGGTGCCCGCGAGTTCAGCCCGGGCCCGGATGTCCAGACCGACGAGGAGATCTTGGAGTGGGTCCGCAACGATGGGGAGACCGCGCTGCACCCATCCTGCACCGCCAAGATGGGTGCGGAGTCTGACCCGATGGCCGTGGTTAACCCAGACACCATGGGTGTATGGGGCGTCGAAGGCCTCTACATTGCGGATGCCTCCGTCTTCCCATCCGTGACCAACGGCAATATCTACGCCCCAACCATGATGGTGGGCGAGAAGGCTGCCGACCTCATCGCCGGCCGCACCCCGCTGGAGCCAAACTACGCCGAGTGGTACAAGGCTAAGCACGATATGCCGCTCTACGCTGAGGGCGAAGCAGTCCGCGATCACAAGCACTCCATCCAGGGCGCTGACCACTAAGCAGCCTCCCGCCCGATTGCTCTAGCGCCGCGTTTCCCATTCTTGGGGCGCGGCGCTTTTGCTTGCCGACGTCCCCTTGTTCCCACCGTCTCCCTAACGTCTAGGTAAGAGCCATGGTTTAATACCCTGGCAAGCGATTGCCCCAGTGAATCGAAGCGTCAGAGAAAAGGAGCCTGTGGATGCTAATTCTTATCGCGATGGTCATTTCTGTCTTAGCCGTTATCAAAAAGCTCGATGACATAGATAGGCACCTAAAGGAGCTGCTCGCTTCGCAAGAAGACGACGACGCACCGTGTTAAGTGCGTGGGTGGCCGAGCAGACGGTGAATGAGTCTCGAATTATGCGACTGCGAAAAGCCTATACCGAGCGTGAAACGCAATTTTCCCGCGATGTAGCTTAAGGCTATGGCTTCGTGGAGCAAAGTGCTCTCCGGGCATCAGTGCCAATGCTTTGTACGCAGAGCAGCCAGCACTGCCGACTTCGAAGACGCATCATGCCCAGCTGCCGGCGAAAAGAGTTAGTTGTTTAACTACTAGTTAGTTTTACTTAGCCACGGGTTCGACGTCTTGGAGCAGCGTTCGCGCGAGCGTCACAGTGCGCGCTGCTCCGGGTCTATCCGCAATCGCTCGGACACCAGTGAAATCTGAGATGTTAAGTTCCTCAGTCGGCACATTCGGCGCGAGCTTGTGCAAAGCTCGAAGGATTTCTAGGGAACCGGAGGGCAAACGGTTGGTTTCCTCCGCCTTCTCCGCAACGAACTTTGCATAGTCGAGTAGTAAAGGCCACACCAATGAGAGTTTTCCTTCTTCTGCCAGTGACTCAAGGAATGTGGCTTGCGCACCGATCCTGATCCCCGAAAGTGCCCACCTGCTGCTGCGTGCGCGCGGTGTGCCTGGAATTAGGAGGCCCCTTCTCCAAGCTGCATCAAGTGCATTCCAGCAGTTTTCCAGGTTGTCTGGATGCGCAAACACTGGTTCAGTCAGTAGTTCCATGGCTCGTGCTGGACCAAGTGGTTTCGCTTGTGAAGCCAACAGCCATAACCTTTCGGATGGCCATTGCGGAACCCACCACTTACTCTCACGAGCCTTGGGCTCGAAATCGAACGTTCCTGGGCGCAAGTCATGAATGTCGTTTGGATCCTCCGTATTCGTGAATGCGTGCTCCGGCCAGTGAGTCACGATCTGCTTATCTCTTTCCAGAGAACAAGGTTCTGCCCATTTGCAAAGATTCTCTATCCGTTTCTCACCCAATTCCTCCGCCAGGGGAAGGAAATATTCGGCATCATTAGTGCTCGCATTGGCAGGGACAACCGGCGCTGCATTGTGGAGCAATTTGCGGAGCAGTTCGGGGTGTCATCCCTAAGACGGCGGACTGCCGCTTCTAGGTCATATAAATCGAGCGCTATTCCAGCTTTCTTGAACTCGTCGATTCTTGCTTCAAGAAGCGAATACGATACAGTGCCGTCGACGCGATCAGGCGTAGATAAGAGCCTCGAGACCTTACCTGCTCTCTGGAAAACCATTCCCTGTGGCGTTCTACGAACTCCTATATCTTCGCCACGAGAAAATTGGTACGCACCCTCTAGCCCGTAATGCGCAATAGGTTCACTGGCACCTACCAGCGCAAGGCACGCCTCCTTAATATTATGTGACGCTAGTTCGAGGGTTTCTGCATAAAGCTTGTCAAAGAGTAGGCCGTCATCTAGATCCCGCCGTACTATTTTTGCCGCGAGCTGGGTTAGGCGTTCTGGCGAGGTACCGGTGGGAGAATATGACGCAATTTTCCACAACTGTGGTGCGGCAATCCAGGTTAACATTCCAGATTCACCGTAGTTAGCACCGGTGGAGTGATCGATTCCCCAGGCAGATCGAAGTTTCTCGGTTTCAGCGTGCAATTGTGGATGATCGTCTGCTTCGCCTGCAATATCGACAGCGGAAAGACACTCCTTTTGGGTCTGTGTGCTTAAAGAGCGCTTTGCTAATGCGCGGCACGTTGCGATTTTGAGGGCTCTCGAATTAAACAGCATTCCTTGGAGCACTAGTTCCGCGAGCTTTCCCTCTTCTACTGTCTCTACATAGTGAATAAGGCAACGCTTGGCCAAATGTGGGTTCTTACGGAATAGCGCAGGAATTAATTCAGCGCTCCATTTGTCCAATTCTTCATCTTGGATACCCAAAACGTCAATGAGAAACTTTGCAGATTCCTTTACTTCGTCGCTCTTTGAAGCTGCGCAGTGAGTGTGAATGGTCTTTGTTAGCTCGGCCGACCTAGTCTCTGGGAACGCTTCTCGAAGGAAGGTGCGGGATTCGGGTGTGGACATTTCTTGGAAGGCCCGCCGTGCGTGGTGCAGAGATGACGCCATGAGTTCACTCTCTCGAAAAAAGAAGAGAGAATCGGAAATTTCAGGCAAAACTCGACAATCAGCATGTCCCACACGACGGATCCGACTCACTGGAGAAGTAGCAACGCCGTGACGGCGAAAGTATTCCGCTGCCCACAGCTCTAGGGTTGATTCCCGATACATCTCGGCCAACGGGGCAACCTCGCCTCCGTTGAGTATTTTTGCTGGATCGCAGCCGCGGGACAGCAAGGCGAGCATGACCAAAGGATCAGCGATTCGCAGCCATTCAATCTCTCCCGCGACGATGAGGTCTGCGAGGTTGTCGATCAGAGAATTCTCGTACCCAGATGGGCATAAAGATAATGGCACTGCGAACCATTCATGGCGCACACTTGGGGCGCAAGAAAATGGCTGTTTAGGTATCCCGGCTCGAAGCATGAATACCCACAGAGAGAAAGCGTCTCGGGGATTGAGAAAATCCAGTGCCTCACCGTGGTTGTTCTCCATCCGTTCAGAGGGTGCCCACACTTGTCCTTCGATGACATGACAGTCGGCAAGGCTTAGAGCCTTGTCCCCATAGCCGAAGCTGTTGTCGACCAACTCATGAAGCTGAGAATCCCCAGTATCAAGAGTAAACAAGTCCTCGAATGGGCTATCAAACCAGCCCAGCTGCCGTAGGCATGCCAGCGCCATTTCTTGTGTCGCATTGGCGTGAAGCATTATTCGTCCCCCTTCGCGGCTCGCTTCGCAACAAGAATATGCTTACACGGTCCTTGTTTGCCGGTGGTGTGGACAAACCATGCGCAAGTGCAGGTATCGCTTTCAACATTGACTCGGTATATCACACCAGCCTCTCCAGCAGATTCGACAAGAGCTAGAGCTGGGCTCGACCACTCTACGTGCATGTCTTGTCCTAGTCCGCGCAATCGCGGATTGCGGACCTGAAGTGATTTCGAATCCATTGGCAATTCTCGATGAAAGTAGGTGCGGGTGCGCAGATCGAACCCCATCACTCCGTGCGCTGCTAGGTGATTTAATGACTCGGTAGGCTGGAACCCAGTGCGAAAGCCCAGCTGTTGATGGTTCAAAGATTGTGATACGTCATCAAGGTATGCGCCCCTCGATGCCCAGCTCCGCATCATTCGTTGTGTTAGAGAGACGACTAGCCATCCACAAGGGAGACCGAGTTCTACGCTGAATGCCCCATCTTCGTCTGCATAAATCCGAAAAGTTTCGATCTGTCCTAATAGACGACGAAGGGGATACAGTCGACGAAGCGCTGTGAGCTTCGTCCCTGCTCTCTTGGGAACCTTAGACAATTCAATCCCACTCGGAGCAAGCGATAACCACGCTACAGGTGCGCTCGAAGAAATAAGAGTGCTAGCACCCCTCTGAGCTGCAGTACCCTTTAAATCGCAAACAATGTCCATACGTTGGCGCACAACTGCCATATTTCCCAGTGCATTGACCCAGCGGTTGGGAAGTGAAACCTTTCGCTCGCTGTGGTTGTGTGTCTTCGTACTGAGTTGTACACCGCTGCTACGAGCTTCAACTCGCAAAGGATTATGCGTGTCTGCCTTGCTTAGCAGCGCAACCACTGCGGGATTTAGGTCGACATTCGTGGTTCCTAACCCAATTTCTGCTCCATCAGTACAACGTTCTGGAACAACGAGTTCTACACCTGTGCTTACTCCCCCAGAAAATCCTTCAATACGCAGGCAATCGTTATGAGCGCTGAATATTGGATCCCGCAACGACGGAGGTGTCGAGACATCAACATCTGAAGTCACCAGCTCCATTACGGTCTGCAATGCCAAGCTGAAACTGCGGGGGTGTGTAATAAATCCATCAAAGAAATTAGGGGATAGGTCCAGCCCATGTGGAGTAAGACCTGCTGCCAACTCGAGCGAAAGAATCGAATCTTGTATCTGCCATTGGCTGGAAGCAGCGAAAGACCGCTCTAAAACCTGCGTCACCATAAGTATTAGTATTTCACTCTCACCGCAGTTTTGAAGTGTTCCAGGATTGGCTCCCATTTTTTCTTCGGAAGGATAAGGCACTATGGCAAAGGCCAAAGAACAAAACCCAGGGCACTGCATGGCGTACTAAGAATTGGTGTACTCAGGGCAATGTTCGTTTCTGTATAGAAGGTGAACCTTCGTTAGAGGGCCATGAGCTGATCGGCTAATATCCCGTTCTTGGCAAAAGCCTGATCAGTTTTCGGTACTGCAGTTATTGCTGCCGAGAACAAATACTTTTCAATTGCTCGATTGTAGAAGGAGCCCGTATCCACAAATGTCCGCTTCCGCCTTGCCAACACTCATGGGCGTGTGGGTTGCCGTATTGGTCGTGCCCGGGCCTGATTTGGTGCAGGTCATCCGTGTGGCCCCGAGGTCTACCCGCGCCGGGGTGATGTGTGCCTTAGGAGTGTGCAGCGGCACCGTCGTGTGGGTGACTGCTTCATTGGCTGGCCTTTCGGCGGTGATTGCCGCGCGGCCGAGCGTGTTGGGCGCGCTGCAACTCATTGGCGGGCTATTCCTTATTTATATGGGTGTATCTTCGGTTCGTTCCGGTTTCGCCTCCCGCCGCGCACCTACGGTGGTGGTGGGCACTGAGGAGTATACGGAGCAGGCCATCGCGGCCGGCAGCATTAATGACATGACTGGGTGGCGCGCCTATAAGCTCGGGGTGGTTACGAACCTGTCCAATCCGAAAGCGCTCGTATTCTTTGGTGCGGTTTTCGCGCAGTTTATTCGCCCCGATATGTCGCCCACGTGGACCGTTGCGGTGGCGGTGATCCTCTTGGCGATGTCCTTGACGTGGTTTTCTACCATCGCTTTCATTGTGCGCGCGGCATCGCGTTGGATTGCGCATCATTCCGCGGCCATCGATATCGTTTCGGGTCTTATCTTTGCGGTGCTGGGACTCGTTATGGCGGTGGAGGGCATCATCGAGCTCTTTGGTTAGTGCAGGTGGCGGATTTCTATAAAAGAGTTGATATAGGAGCTACCTAAATCACAGGACTTACCTGTTTCGCTGCAGGTGAGAGCGTCCTTATAGTGGCATGCGTTGATCCAATGGCATGCGAGTATGGAGGTGTTAGGTGGCTATTAGCGCCCTCGTGACCCTGATGGGCGTGTGGTTCGCGGCGATGGCCTCGCCGGGCCCAGACGTAGTGCAAATCATTCGCTTAGGTGCGCGTTCTACGCGCGCAGCCGTATGGGCGGCGCTTGGTAGTACCACCGGCCTTACCATTTGGACCGTGGCCTCCTTGGCGGGGTTGTCCGCGCTGATTTCTGCGCACCCTGGGATCCTCGTGGTGCTGCAGGTTCTCGGTGGCTGTTACCTGCTGTGGATGGCCTATACCGCCATTACCGGTGGCATCAAGGAGCGTCGCGCGCCCGCAACCGTCGTGGGCACCGAAACCCGCGCCCCGCAGCCGCGCGGGTTTACACCGGACGGCATCATCAAGGCGGGCACTGCCTATCGCATGGGATTTATCTGCGATCTTTCGAACCCCAAGGTGGTCATCTTCTTTGGCGCCATCTTTGCCAATTTCATTGATCCCGGCATGGGCATCGGCGCCAATCTCATGGTGGGTGCCGTACTGATTCTGGAAAGCCTCGTGCTTTTTGTCGGCGTGGCTTTAAGTACCCGCGCGGTTTCGAAGTGGATGGCTAAGAACTCCGCCTGGGTGGATATTGTCAGCGGCGTGGTCTTCCTCTTGCTCGGTGTCATCATCCTTTTTGAGGGCGTGCGTGGACTTATAGCCATGTAATCTGGGGCCATGATTTTTACCACTACCAATACCGTTGATGGTTATGAGATTACGGACTATATCCGCATTATCGCCGGGGAAACCGTCATCGGTATTAATATGCTGAAGGATTTCGGGGCATCCATCCGCAATATCACCGGTGGGCGCTCCGCCGGGTACGAGAGCGAGGCCATCAAGGCACGCGAGGCGGCACTCGATGAATTGTGGCGTCGCGGTCAGGAGCTCGGGGCCGATGGTGTGGTGGGCATCGCCTTCGATTATTCGCCCATGGGGACGTCGAATGACATGCTGATGGTCACGGCCACCGGCACGGCGGTGAAGCTGCGCGCTCGTGATTAAAATCGGCAAGAAAACACTGGCCCTGTGCGCTGGGTTATGCGCGGCAGCCGGACTCATGGCGGGGTGCGAGGAAGAACCGCCGTTGCCGGGCAGCGTGCCGAATGAATCGCAAGGCGCGGCCGATGGCTATATCACCACGCTGCCGGACCAGGGCACAACGGCTAATGGCCGATACCAGATCATTAACCTGCAAAATAACCGCAGCTTTGTGGTCCACGTACCGTTTAATGCGGATAAGCACCACCGCCTGCCCGTGGTCGTGGCGATGCACGGCTATGAGATGGACGCCGGCAATATGTTCAAAGGAACCGAATTATCCCAGGGCGATGCCATTACCGTCTTTGTCCAAGGTGCGGGCAAGGCGTGGGCACCGGCGCCCTATGCGGTGACCAGCTTGGAAGAAGATCTCAAATACGTGGATGACACGATTGATTTCGTCCGCCGCCATTATCCCGCCACGGACACCACCTATGGCGTGGGCTTTTCCAATGGCGGCGGATTCGCCCGCGCGGTGACGTGCAAGCGGCCGGGCCTATTCGATGCGGTGGCCACGGTCTCGGCGGCAAAATATGACCGCGTGGAGAAAGACTGCGCCAGCGAACCCACCGATTACCTAGATATCCACGGCACCGAGGATGTGCTGATGAAATATGGCGGTGGGCGCCAGCACGGTGCGCACTACCACTCGGTCAAAAAATCACTACGCGGGATTGCGAAAGAGAATGGGTGCAATCCGTTTCCAAAGAGGCGTCGGAAAGAAGCAGTGGAGCACTTTACCTGGCGGGTATGTGATGCACGCACCGAGCAGTACACCATCCACGGCGGCACGCACACGTGGAACGGTGGGGCCACGGACCATTCCGGCCTAGTCAAGGCAGAATGGACCACCGATACGGTGCTGGAATTCTTCCATATTGCCCACCCGTAGTCAGCGCAGCGCGCGGGCTGGGTAAGCTGGGCGGCATGCTAGACATTCCTATCAACGGCGATTCCATCAAATTGGGTCAGTTCATCAAGCTGGCCAGCTTGGTGGCTACCGGCGGCGAGGCCAAGGAACTCATCGCGGAAGGCGTGGTTACGGTCAATGGCGAGCCCGAAACGCGCCGGGGCGTCACGCTCCACCCGGGTGACGAAGTGTGCATCGAGGATGCCTGCGCACGGGTGGGCGAGCCGGACGATGACGATGATTACTTTGACGAGGCCACGGCCGATGATGACTTTGATCCGGAAAAGTGGAGGAATATGTAGATGCCAGCATTCGAAGCTGAAGTGGGCATGCCCTACTGGATTGACCTGACCACCTCGGATCCGCGCAAGTCCGCGCGCTTCTACGAGGAAGTCCTGGGGTGGGAGATTTCCGCCGAGTCCGCGGAGGAAAAGCCCTATCAGATGGCGCGTCTGCAGGGCCTGCCCATCGCCGGGCTTATCCCGCAGCCGGAAGAGGCACCCATGCCGGATACCTGGGTGACCTACTTCCTCTCCAAGGACATTGCGGGCGATTGCCAGCGCGCCGAGAGCCTAGGCGGGCGCATCCTGGTGCAGCCGCAGCAAGTGCAGCTAGGTCATATGGCCTTGCTTGCCGACGCCGCCGGCGGCATGTTCGGCCTCATCCAGCCCGCCGGCCCAGAACACTTTGTCGCTGCCGGCGAGCCCGGCACCCCGGTATGGCACGAGCTCACCGCAACCTCGGGTTTCCAGCGCGCAATGGACTTTTATGGAGAGCTTTTCAATTGGGAAATTCGCGCCATGCAGTCCGAGGATGAGAACTTCATTTACGCCACCGCGGAAGAAGACGGTGCGCCCTTTGCTGGCCTGTGGAACGCCGAGGGCCAGTTCCCGCCCCAGGTGCCGAGCTTCTGGCAGACCTACTTGGGCGTGCGCGATATCGACGCCGCTGCGAAGAAGGCCGTGGAACTAGGCGGCGAGGTCATCCGCGAACCATGGGATTCGCCCTTTGGCCGCATGTGCCTATTGGCCGATTCCACCGGTGCGACCATCACCCTCACCGAGGTCGACGACGCCCCTGAAGAGGAGCCGACCGAAGCGGATGACGTGCTGGGGCTCGACCCGCAGTAATCGCGATGAGTGAGTCGCCACTGGTCAAGCGCGTATTGGCGGTCGTGGCCGTGATTCCACCCGGCAACGTCACCTCCTATGGTGAGGTGGCTAAGGTGGCCGGTTGCGGCGCGCGCAATGTCGGTACCGTGTTAAAGCGCCACGGTGCCGGTACTGCCTGGTGGCGCGTGGTCCGCGCCGATGGCACCTCTCATGATCCCGTCCGTGCGAAGGACTACTGGGACCGGGAGGCAATCGCCCACGCTGGCGGCCGCGTTAAGATGCACGAGCACGGAATCGACGCCCGCGAATTACAGGAGTTGATGGAGTGAGGGCCTGGGTCATCCTTTTTCTCGCGATTGCGAGCGAAGTCGTGGGTACCATCGCGCTGAAATACGCCGTGGACAATTTCTGGATCTACGGTGTAGCAGCCCTCTGCTTCATTCTTGCCTTCGTGCTCCTGCACCGCGTCATGCAAGAAGGCGTCAACGTGGGTGTAGCCTACGGCCTCTGGGCATCCGGCGGAGTAATTTCCACCGCGCTGCTTTCCGCCGCGCTATTTGGTGAGTCGCTCGGAGCAGTAAAACTCGCTGGCATCGCGCTCATTATGGCCGGCGTATTCTGCGTGGAAATGGGCGCTAAACCAGACGAGGATGAAGACCGCACGGTGGAGGTGGCACCGCAATGATCTGGTTTCTGCTTTTCCTCGCTACCGCCATTGAGGTCACCGGCACGCTGTGCCTGCGCATGTCCGCGGTGACCGGTCGTCGTTTCTGGGTTGTGCTCGTCGCCCTGTGTTATGTCAGTGCCTATGGGTTTTTGGCGCTCGTGCTTAAGGCCGGTATGGACCTGGGCGTGGCTTATGGCATCTGGGCTGCCACTGGTGTCGCGCTTACCGCCGTCGCCTCATATCTCCTATTCAAGGAGCCATTCACCTGGCTAAAATCCCTCGGCGTGGTTCTGATCGTCGGAGGAGTGCTGCTGGTAGAAGCTGGTGCGTAGCACCTGCAGGGGCGCTATTATATTTTCATGATGAAAAAGCTGGCGGTAGGTTCCCTGGTTACCGCACTCTCCCTCGCAATCGCCCCTGCCGCCCAGGCTGTCACCCTCGATCCGCACGCCGTGCCCGCGCGCACCCAGATCACCGTCCAGCATGATTCTGGCGCGACTGTCTCCACCGCTAACGCCCATGAGTCTCGCCCCGCACTGTCTTTGAGCAAGCTCTACTTGGGCTATTGGGTCCTAAAATACGGTGCGCCGGCCGACAAAGCCCGCGTGGAGCACATGATCCGCGTCAGCGATGACAACGTGGCTACCGACTTGGATCGCCGCTACCCGCAAGCCATCCCCAGCACCATCCACGAGTTTGGACTGCGCGAAACGCACTACACCGGGTATTGGGGAACGACCACTACGTCCACCGAGGACGTAGCGCGTTTTACCTCGCGTATTCAGCACGATCCCATTGCCGCACCCATCATGACCGGCATGGCTAACGCCGCCCCTGTGGCTGCCGATGGCTACCGCCAAGATTTTGGTACCTCACGAATTCCGGGCGTTATCGGTACCAAGTTTGGCTGGTCCGATAATCGCCGCATCCATGCCTCGGTATCCACCGCCCCTGGATTTACCGTAGCCGCCAATACCTACGGTGACGCGGGCACTCATACCGCAGATGTCACCCGGGCCGTACATAATGACCCAGGCGCACTACCCGCAGCGGGCGGTTCTAGCCAAGCTATTGGCGCGCGCATCGAACGCGATTTGAATCTACAAGGCCCCGCGCGACAGGCCGTCCGCGATGCCACCCGCACGGCAGCGAGCTACGAGCGTCAAGCCTGCGCGAGCGCGAACCAGGCATTGGCGCAGGTAACGCCGATGCGTGTGTGCAACTAGGACTTGCGGAGATCGACAGAGATACAAAGCGTGCTGGGGTTGGATGGCGCAGGCGGCTTTAGCGGATGAAGGCGAGGGCGTCTTCGGCGGTGCTGTGGCTGTAGCTCTCGTCGGTTTTGGCAAGCTTATTACCGCGCAGCACCAGCCAGATGCTCAGCGGGTAAAGAATAAGCGCCACGACAACGGCTTGGATGATCGAGGCCACCTCGGAATCGTGCAGGTAGTTCCAACAAAAATGCAGGGTGAATGAGGCGGCTAGGGCGCCGAGAAAGACTCCGATGCGCCACCATCCGGGTTTGGCGGCGGCATAGAGTGCCCAGCCGATGCCCCAGCCGGCCAGCGCGGTGAGCAATACGTGTAGGCCAGGACCGGCGATAAGGCGCAGGCCCCACATTTCAAAAAGCCCCTGGATATCGCTATCAGGATGCATGGTGGCGCCCATGGCGCCGTAGAGGATATTTTCGCAGGCCTCGAAGTCAAGGCCCACCACTGCGCCCACCATCCAGCCATGCCATGGGCGGTTGAGCTGGCGGAAGGACATGAGCACGAAGATTACGCCGGTGGCCTTAGAAATTTCTTCCGGATAGGCACCGCTCCACGACATCATGGCGTCGACCCAGCCGGAGCCAATGGCGAGCTGCATGACCGGCCCAGCGCTGATAAGCGCCAAGGCAACGGCTACTCCGCCGCCCCAAAGGAAAGCCAGCGTGGCCCATAGGCGCGCCGGGCGGGCCCACATGGGGCTGCGCTGCAGAAGGTAGATGACCAGCGCCACGAGTATGGCGGCGATGAGCAGGCTGAGCAGGCCCATCAGGGGAGAAATCAAAAATGTGCTTAGCGTCTGGAAAAAGAAGGCGATGAGTCCAATGGCGGATAAGATCCACAGCGTGGTGCGAAAGAGCTTAGACATCTAGAACATCAACTCCCCGGAGAAGTCAGCGAATTCTGAATCGGCATCGGCGGGTAGATCCTTTTGGCCGAAGGCATGCCAAATGCGAGAGGCGGTGGCGCGGGCCTGCTCACCCTTGCCGGTCACGGTGACCACCCAATCCTTGTTTTCGTCCTCGCCGGTGCCGTCGAGGGAGAGGGCGGCGGTGGAGGAGGGGGCGTCGGCAAGCAGGAGCGCTCCGTTGGTGCCGTCGAAGGTAGGGGCATCGGCCGGCAAAGGCGCCATGGCTAGGGCGCGGACCATGCGGCGCAAGGTGGTGGCA
Organism: Corynebacterium sp. KPL4035; assembly: GCF_037908325.1. NCBI lineage: Bacteria > Bacillati > Actinomycetota > Actinomycetes > Mycobacteriales > Corynebacteriaceae > Corynebacterium > Corynebacterium sp. KPL4035. The sequence continues at coordinate 187,308 of NZ_JBBMGF010000002.1, forward strand.
TCGTCTTTGGCATCTTCGGTAAGGGTGGCTTGTACGCTGACATCGCCGCAGTTCCAGCCGATGCTGGCGAGGGATTCATAGTCGCGCTCGCAATAAAGATCGGGAACGTCAATCTCCCAGTCCTGGCTGGGCTCGGCTAGGCTGACCTGCTCGACGTCTGCGGAAGAATCCCCCAGCGCCGCCTGCACGATCATGGGCAGGGCAAGAACCACCGCCACGAACGCAATGACGGCGCAGAAAAGGCGCCGCGGATGCGCTGGAGGAAAGCGATAAAAATTCATGGACCACACCTTATCTTGTCGCTTTGCCCTAGAGTGGCAAGCATGAAAGATCTTTATCAACTAGTCAATGGACCCTGGCTGGAAAGCCACGTTATTCCCGATGATCGCGGCGTGGACGGCACCTTTCACGCGCTGCGCGACGAAGCTGAAGAACTCGTCCACGAAATCGTGGAAAAGGACACCGGCCGACCGGGCAAGCTCTATGCCTCCTTTATGGATGCCGAAGGGGTTAATGCGGCCGGCATGGCTCCATTGGATGCGGATCTGGACCGCCTGAGCGCGGCCGACCCAGAGGAATTAGCGAAACGCCTGGGTGAACTCGAGCGCACCGGTGTCGGCTCCCCGGTGACCTTTTGGGTATCCAAGGACTCTGGTTCCGAGGACGCCATTGCCTATGTCATTCAATCCGGCCTGGGCCTGCCGGATGAGGCTTATTACCGCGAGGAAGCCCACGCCGAAACGCTGGCCGCCTATGAAAAGCATGTGGCAGAGATGCTGGAGTTCCTCGACCCAGCGCGCCTTTTCGGCCTAGGTGCCGAGGTAGCCGCCCAGCGCATCGTGGGCCTGGAAAAGGAACTTGCCGCTGGCCATTGGGATGTGGTCTCCACTCGCGATGCGGTGAAAACCTATAACCCGTGTGAGTTTGGTGAGCTGCCCACCATGGCTCGCGCCGTGCTCTCCGGCGGCAACCTGCCGGAGCACCGCGTAGTCAATATGATGCCGTCCTACCTCGAGCACTTCGAGGACCTTTTTACCTCCGAGCGCATGGCCGATTGGCAGCTATGGGCTACCTGGCACATCCTGCGCTCCCGCGCGGCCATGCTGCCGGAGGAAGTCGGCGCGAAGAACTTTGAGTTCTACGGCACCAAGCTCTCCGGCGCCACCCAGCAGCGCGACCGGTGGAAGCGCGCGGTAGGCCTGGCTGAGTCCCTCGTGGGCGAAGAGATTGGCCAGGTATTCGTGGATAAGCACTTCCCGGCTTCCTCCAAGCGCGAGATGGATGAGCTGGTGGCCTACCTCATTGCTGCCTACCGCGAGCGCATCTCTCAGCTGGAGTGGATGACCCCGACCACCCGCGAGCGTGCCTTGGAGAAACTTTCCCAGTTCAAGGCCAAGATTGGCTTCCCGGATTCCTGGCGCGATTATTCCGGCCTCGAGGTCTCCGGCAAGGGCGCGGACCTGTTGGCTAATACGCGTGCCGGCTCTGCCTTTTCTCACGACTTCGAGCTGGCCAAGATTGGCAAGCCGGCCGATCGCGATGAATGGGTGACTACCCCGCAAACGGTTAACGCCTTTTATAACCCAGTGGTCAATGACATCACCTTCCCGGCGGCAATCCTGCGCCCGCCGTTCTATAACCCGGAGGCCGATGCCGCAGAAAACTTCGGCGCCATCGGTGCCGTCATTGGCCACGAGATCGGCCACGGCTTCGATGACCAGGGTTCGCAGTTTGATGGTCAGGGCAACCTGAACTCCTGGTGGTCCGATGAGGATCGCGCCGCCTTTGAAAAGCTCACCGCCAAGCTGGTGGAGCAGTTCAATGGCCAGGTACCGACGGTGCTCAAGGAGGCCGGCATCGAATCTACTGGGGTGAACGGCAGCTTTACCCTGGGCGAGAATATCGGTGACCTGGGTGGCTTGGGTATCGCCGTGGTGGCTTTTAAGAACTACTGTGCCGATAAGGGCATCGACCTGCAGGGCAAGGAGGAAAAGTTCGAGGTAGACGGTGCCGAGCCAGAGCTGGCTGAGCACACCTACAATGGCCTGCAGCGCTTCTTCCTGTCCTGGGCCCGCGTATGGCGCACCGCCATCCGTCCGGAGATGGCCACGCAGTACCTAGCCATTGACCCGCACTCGCCGGCGGAGTTCCGCTGCAACCTCATTGCGGCCAATATTGCGGAGTTCTACCAGGCCTTTGACGTGGCAGAGGATTCCGCCATGTACATTGCGCCGGAGGATCGCGTCACCATTTGGTAGCCCTTTCCGCCGGTAGGCGGTGCGCGTAGGCTCGGTGGCATGACTAACGCAGATGCTAACCAGGATCCGCACCGCCCGCTGGAGCCGGGACAGGAGTGGCACATCGGCGGCCAGGACCGTCAGATGGACGACAAGGAGCAGCTTGAGCAGCTCGTTGCCTATATCGATGCCCACTATGACACCCCGGATTTCCGCCCACCGTGGGCTGGGGGCGGCTTTCCTGAGGCGGATCAATATTGCGCGCTCTTGCCGGATCGCATTACGCATGCGGCAATGATGGTGCTCGGCACTGCGGTGGATCATGCGCTGCCGGGAACCGCCTATACGGAGGGCATCAGCGTGGAAGAATCTGAGGTGGGAACCATTTTTCGGCCCACAAAGCCCACCGGCCGCTGGGCGGTGTCGCTCCATTCCGGCGGCTGGTGGCGCGGTGCTGGCCAAGCACTAGAGATGCAATGGCGCCCTGAGGTAGCAGCCGCCGCGCAGCTATCTGGCACCACCATCATCGATGTGGACTATCCGCTTGCACCCGCGCACACCGTGGCGGAGATGGTCACTGCCGTGCAGCACGCCATCGACTATGCCCGCAAGCAGGGTGCTTCCAACGTCACCACTTGGGGATATTCTTCCGGCGGAGCACTGGCGGCGCTTGCGCCTGCCGACGCCCTCCTGCTCACCTTCCCCGATTTCGGTGCCTTGGCGAATCTGCCTGAGGACCTCCGTGCCGGCTATGCAATCCCGGCGGACCTTTCTAATCTCTGCCCGGTGACTTTCGTGCAGACCGCGACCGAGGATGAGATTGCTCCGCGTGTTTCTGTGCCCGGCGCCGTGGCGCGCGATTATGTCTCTACCCACCGCGTGTCTACCCCGGCAGTTGCCCGTCAGCGCGTGCGGGATGCGGCCGCGTTTCTGGCAGGCGAGTTGGAAAAATAACAATTCCCTGGCGGTTCCATGCTAAAAGGGAACTAGTTTCAATAGGATCGCGACTAGTTCCGCATGACCATATCCACTCATGGCGCGCTATCGCGCCTGCATAAATTCGCCGGCGTAATCATTGCGCCCTTTCTCATCGTCGCAGCGTTAAGCGGGTTTCTCTATGCCTTGGCGCCCACCTTTGAACCGTGGATTTACCACGATGAGGTGACAGCCACCGCGCAAGGCAGCCCGCGCAGCCTTGATGAACAGATTGCCGCCGCCCAGCGCCAGCACCCGGATGGGACCGTGGTTCGAGTCGAGCCTTCCGAAGATCCGCAGGAGACCACCCGCGTGCTTTTCGACGTCCCCACCGCCCCCAGTTCCAGCTATACTCACGCTGTCTTTGTAGACCCGGTGGACCTGCACATCACTGGCGAACTACAACAATATGGCGGCTCGCGGGCGCTGCCCTTCCGTACGTGGGCCTCTAATGGCCACCGCACCCTATGGTTGGGCGAGCCTGGCCGCCTCTATGCCGAACTTGCGGCCTCGTGGCTCGGCGCGCTGAGCATCCTCGGTCTCTACCTGTGGCTCAAGCGTAAACAAAGGAATAAGAAGCAGCCCTCTAAAGTACTGGCGCTGCACGCCCGCGTGGGTGCCTGGTTGTTGCCGGGCTTCCTCTTTCTTACGGTTACCGGCCTGACATGGTCGCTGGTAGCGGGCACAAGTAGTGGCAAGGTGCGTGAGGAACTTAATTGGAAGGAACCGTCCGTGGCCACCTCCGTTGCAGAAGCGGGGGCTAGCACTGGGACAGGGGAGCATGCCAACCACGCCGGGCACGCGGGTCACGCCGGGCATACGGGACACCACGATGCTGCAGAACTCGCCGGAGCCCAAACTGCAGAATCGACCGCCCGTAGCCAGGGTTTGACCGGGGTGCTGGAAATGACTCCGCCGGAAAAGTCCGGCGATGCGTGGGGCGTGCGGGAGGCTCGTGCGGCCTTCAAGTTACGCAGCGACGCCGTAGCGGTTACTCCGAACGGCGAGGTCATCGACCGCATCAATTCCGCCGATTGGCCACTTGCCGCGCAGCTTACTTCGTGGCTCATCCAGCTGCACATGGGGACGCTTTTTGGAATCTATAGCCAGGTTGCATTGGCGGTACTCGCCCTCGGCCTGCTCGTGGTGAGCATTGCGGGCCTGTGGATGTGGTGGAAGAAACCGCGCCGCAGCCTGCCCGAGCTAAAAATTACCCCCGCCGTGCTGGCGGGGGCGGTGGCCTACTCACTCATCGCGCCGCTCTTTGGCGCTTCGCTGTTGCTCTTTTTCGTAGGTGATTGGATCGTACGGCGCCTGCGCGCCCCGAAGCGGGATCGGGGCGCGGCCGCTGGGGAGGTTACTCCTCGCCCTCGGGGCGAATCTTCATCTCGGAGTCTTTCCACAGTCCGGAACGGGTAACGTCCTCATAATCAATCTCGGCTGGGACTGGGGCATTGCCCTGTGAATCGGTACGCAGCTCGTACTTTTCAATGGCACCCCAGTCGCGTGCCCAATCATTATTGAGGTAGCTCGGGATCTCATAGGAGTAGTTGACCGCCTCCGCGGTGGACATGGCGCCACCACCAGAGAAGGACTGGAAGTCCGTCAGCGAGGTCTGGGCCGAGGAATCCGGCAGGATGCGATACTCCGGGATTTCCGTGACGCCGGCGAAGTGGTCAAAGGTGCGCTGGCACGGAAACTGTAGGGCTACGGCCCAGTCCAATAGTGCCGGGGTGTCCTTGGAGAACTGGTTATTGATGGTGTCCAGCTCCGGCACGCGCGGCGGGGTAAAGGCCAGCCAGTCATCCTCATCGGTGGAATCATCCGTTGCTACCAGGCGCACCACGTTGGCATCCTTTGGCAACTTATCCAGCGGCAGGCGCAGGTTGCGCCACTTTGGCGTGGCACCGACGGCGGAGAGTTCTTCCTCGCCAGTATTGGTGACCTTTCCGGAGCCATCGATGGTGCCGTATTCGAGGCTAAGCTTCATGCCTTCCTGCTCTACCCCGTTGACGTCGTGGTGGTAGATATTGCCGGCTGCAGATACGGCGAGCACGGGAGTATTGTCCTTGGCCTCTGGCAGGTTGTACCACTTGGTGGTCACCTCAGAGGTGGAGTCTTGCGCCTCGGAATAGGAGCCGAGCACCGGGACCTTGGTGTAATCCAGGTTGAACGGCAGGTGCATGGTAGAGCCATTGACACCCTCAGTGCCGCGTACTCCACCCTCCGAGGTATTGGTAGTTTCCTTGGACTTTTTGTCCTTTTTGTCTTGCTTATTCTTTGTCTCCTGGGAATCAGCGGAATCGCTGCTACCGCCGGATTCGGTATCCGCGCCCGAGGTAGCGGTCTCCGCGCTATCGGAGGAGGAGTCGCTGGAGCCATCCGCGATGGCACCTACGGAGGCGGAATTCTGGTTTTCCGGCTCGATGGATTCAGGGATGAAGTTTGGATCGAAGCCCTTGTGGGGCTCGTCCTGGTCCACCAGGGAATCGCCCAAGTCGCCTTCAACCGGGGTCAGGAAGGAATCATTGGTGTTGGTCTCCACCATGGTCTGATCCGCCAGAGCGCAGGTATTGCCGCGCAGGGAGGCCACGTTGCCCTTGCCCACGGAGTAGGAATCCGCCTGCGAGACGGTGGCCTTGGCAAAGGAAGCACACGATAGCGCTACCACGATGGCACAGGCCAAGGCGATGGGCGCGGACATGATACCGGCGGAGCGCGAAACCTTAGCGGCGGCATTTTTCTCAAATTCCGCCAGGGTGCCGGCCTCTTCTGCTTGGGACTTGCGGTAGCTATGGCGCAGGGACTGCACTATGCCGATGGCGAAGATGACCAGCGCGATGGTGAGGAGCACCTTATTGGCCTCGATGGCCTTGAATTGCACCGTACGATCCCACCACGGGATGCCAAAGGAGGAAACGTACCACCAGGCGTTCCAGCCGGCGAAGGAAATGGCCAGCAAGAAAACCACCGCGGCGATAGCGAAGGTGCGAGCGCGCGGCGAGCGCAGTGCGAATTGGGAGAGCACCACGGCACCGAGCGCCGCGATGACACCGGCCACGCCGGCGTAAATGCCAAAGTGATGGGTCCACTTGGTGGGGGTGAACATGAGGAAGAACATGGACAGCGCCACGATAATGAGCAGGCGCTGGGTCGGGCCAACGGCAGCACCGACGACACGGCGGTCCTTGATGAAGGCCGCCACGATGAGCACTAGGCAGAAGAGCATGGTGAAGACCGCGAAGCGGCGGGTGAGCGAGCCATCCACCGATTCCTGGAAGAGGGTGGAGTAGCGCGCGTACTCCGCGTACCACGGCAGGGAGGGGCCAACCTCGGAGCGCACGCGGGTGGACTCCAGCACGGTCGATAGCGTCTGGTCACCAAAGGCGGCAACCATGATGGCGGTGCCAGCGCTAAGGAATGGCGCAATGAGCGCGAGCCAGCCCAAGGTGCCACCGCCCATGGACGGCACGCGCTCGGCCATGGCGCGGAAGAGGTGCGGCAGGCTGACCAGGAAAACGCCCACGGCAAAGAGGCCGGTGGGGCCGGCGGCCAGGGTGATGGTTGCGGCGATGGTGCCCACGGCCGCCGGAAGCAGGCGGTGGGTGGAAATGGCACGCTCAAAGGAGGCCCAAGTAAACATCACGCCAAGCGCCACGATGGGCTCGGGGCGGGTGCCGTTGTTATAGGGCAGCCAGAAGGCCAAGAACATAAGCGCCGCGGTCCAGTGAGCGACCCGGCGGCCGTCGACAAGCTGGCCAAAGCGCGGGAGTATCTCGCGGGAGAGGATAAACCAGATGATGAGCCCAGAAATCAGGCCGGGCAAGCGCACGAAGACCGAGGCGGTAGAAATCTGGGAGAGAACGGCAACCAGGTCATAATAGGGGGCGCCGAAGGGCGCCTCTGGCACGCCGTACCAGCGGTAGTAGTTGGCCATGTAGGTCGCGTGATCGAAGACGCGGCTCATGGAGAAGATGAAGCCATCATCGGAGGTATTGGCGCCGAAGATATACCAAAATCCCAAGACGGCGGCCACCACGCCATCGAGCGGGCGCACCTTCTTCCACGTCTTAGGCATGAAGCCAAAGCGGCGGCCATCGAGGCGGTCGATGCGCCATAGGCAGAACAGGGATACGACCACCATGGCGGTGCCCAGCCACATGGCGATGGTCTTGAGCACCGTCGGGGAGGAGGTGAAGCGGGAGTTGATATCGACGTGCACATTGAGGCCGTCGTCAAGCAGGGCCTGTACGTCCGCTTTATCGTCGATTTCGGTATAGACACCGGTGACCTGCGGGCGCAGATCCTCCTCGGTGGTCTTTTCATGATCCCCCACGCGCACGCTGGTGCCATCGCCCGTAGCAGAAATCTCAATCTTGGCGTCCTTGGGGAGCTTGGCTACCTCTTTGGAGTTGAGGGTAAGCAGAACCTCATCCAAGGAGACAACGGAAAGGCCCTCCTCATTCGCGCGGACAAAAAGGCCGCGGTTGGAGGATTTCTTGGACTCCGGAGGGACGGTGCCGTAGACCATGGACTGTCCCTCACGCAGCTCATCGACTGCGGAGATAGGGATGGTGGCCTGAAGATCCTCTGGCGCCACGGAAATGAGTGGCGCGTTGATGGACTGCACGGAATCATGCTGCGGCCAGTCATAAGAGGACTGAGTTTGGGTCACCGGCAGTAGCGGGGTGGCTACAAAACACAGGAAACCAATCAGTCCGGCAATGATCGCGGTCCACCGCAGGCCCGCGGGGGCGGCGGCGAAGCGGGAGCTAGCAGGTCGCGCTTGGGTGGTATTCGTAGTGAGGCTATCTGACACGGCGATTAGTCTACGTCAGATACCCCTCTCCGCCCGCGGGCACACCCTGCCACGGGCGGGAAGTGTGGGTGAACTTACTTGGTACGAACGGCTGTTACGAAGGGGCCGGTCTGCTTTAGCTTCCAGCCCTTGTCAAAGACATCGGCGTTGAAGAAGACCGCGCGATAGCGAATATTCGGCTGATTGGGGTAGATATCTTCTGCCAAATGCAGCTTGAAACCATCGTCCTTATTTTCCAAATCACCGCGGAAGATCATGACATCCGGGCTGCGCCACGCAGCGGAATCCAGGGCCTTGCGGAACTCATCCGGCTTCATGTCCCAGGAATCGTTGGCCCAGGTTTCAATCTGCTCATTGCGGGTGCTGAACTCACCCAGTGGATTGGCATAGTGGCTGGTAAAGGCGTTGAAACCCCAATAAGGGTAGTAAGACATGAAGATCTTTTCATCAGTAAGCACCACCGTGCCATCCGGCGTATAGCCCTGGTCCTGGATGAAGTTGTGGATATCCAGGTAGTAATGAGCAGAATCGCTAGTGAAGCGGTCGGCGCGCTCGCCATAGCCATCGGTATCGCTATAAGCGTGGTCGATGGCGTCCTCGTTGGCCTCCGGAATCTGCTGCGCATAGAAGACGCCGGCCAGGGCGAGGATAATGCCCAAGACCGCGGTGATTTGCTTATTGGTGGTGTGGGAGAAGCGCGCCGGGTAGAGGCGGTGTACGCCCAAGAGGCGAACCTCGGCTAAGGCTAGGACACCGGCGGTAGCAAAAAGGAGTACCACGATGATTTCGAGGCGGAAGCTCAGCAGCGTGGTGCCGGCCAGCGTTGCCACCATAGACACAACGATCCATAGATAGCTGCCGATGAGGGAGATTCCCAGCGCGCGCACCTCTTGGTCATTGAGACGAATGACCATGTAGATAAGTCCCATGAGGCAGAGGAAGCCCACAATGCTAAAGGACAAAAATGGCACTGGAATCTGGGTGCCTTCCTCCGGCAGGTAGTGCTGCGCGGTGGTCTGCAGCGGTACTGGCGAGTGCATGACCGCCCATACATAGGGTCCCCAGGCGATGAGCGCGATGGCAATGGAGCCTGCCGCCATTACCGCCAGTCGCACGATGGGTCGCCACGTATGCTCATATAGCGCGGTAAAGAGCGCGATGAGGCTGACCACGGTGAGCGCGGCCGCACCGGTGAAAAGCGTGTAGAAGGTGGCGGAAATGCCCAGGTAGAGTGTTACACCCAGGGTGGAGAGCCAAGAGCCGCGGAAGGCGCGGGCGCTGAGCACCGCGACGGTGGGCAAGCCCATGGCGATGACTGCGGAGTAGGGCTCCTCGGCCGCGATGGTGAGCGTAATCGCGGTGGTGACTAGGGCGATGGCGGTGGCGACCGGTAGGGAGCTGGTGAGGCGCTGCCAGAGGGGCACCAAAATGCAGCCGGCTACAGCGATGGAGATAAGCGCCCAGGGCTGGTAGACCTCCCAGCCCGGAATGCCCAATAGCGCGCCCAAGCGGCCGCCCAGCCAGAACCAGCCAATGGGGTAAAAGGACGGCATATCCTGGTAGTTCATATCCGCATAGCCCATCTCATCCACCGAGCGGGTGAGGAACTGGGTGCGGAAAGCCTGGTCCACCTGCACGCCGTCGAGCCACAAACGGGAGGCGGACAACGGCAGGCCCACGGCAGCCAAGGTCAATAGCGCGGGGGAGAGATAGGTGACCGCGTAGGTCAGCCAGACCCGCCAGCGCGGCCGTGTAAAGGAATCCTTGTAGTGGTCATAAAGCCACCACACGCACAGCCCGCCGGCTAGAGCCAGCGTGACCACCACACCCACTGTGCTCAGCGCGCGGGTGACCATGGAGGTATTAAAAGAAGGCAGAGATACCGTCTTGAAGGCAAACCAGCCCAGCAGCGTGACCACACCACTGGCTAGGGCGGTCAACACAATACCCAGCAGGGTCGCCCGATGAGTCAGCGCATCGGCGCGGTAGGCCTCGGTGCGCGGATTTTCGCTCACGGGCGTTGACTGGGTGGGTATAGCTGTGCTTGTCATGCCCATTAGTTTCGCATACCCAAGCGCTACAACCCAGATTTGGCGCGGGCAGGAAAACACTTGCTTTCCGACGCCCCCTTATACACCACCGCCCCCGCCCCTCCCCGCCGCGGGCGCGCGGCGGGGAGGGGCGGGGGCGAGGCGGCTGGCAGGCGCCAGTGCAGAAACCGCGGTGATTTAGAACGGCAGCTTGCGGAAAATGGCCTGCGGAATGAACTTGAATGCCAAAGAAACGTATTCAAACAGCGGGTGCACGAAGATGGACTGCTTGCCATCGAGCACGGCCTTCACGGTGGCTTCGGCAACATCGGAGACGTTGACGGTCAACGGGGCGTCGCCAGCCTCGGCGGACATCTTGGTGCGAACCTGGCCCGGGCGGACAACCAGCACCTTGGCGCCGGTGCCGCGCAGGGCCTCACCCAGGTTGATGTAGAAACCGTCCACGCCTGCCTTGGAAGCACCGTAGACAAAGTTGGAACGGCGCACGCGCATGCCAGCCACGGAGGACATGGCGACGATGGTGCCGTGGCCCTGGTGCTTGAGCTTTTCGCCCAGAAGCACGCCCACGGAAACCGGGGCGGTGTAGTTGGTCTGCGCGGAGGCGACGGCCTTGTCGTGGTTTTGCCACAGCTCCTCCTGGTCACCCAGGGTGCCGAAGGCAACGATGGCCACGTCTACGTCGCCACGTGCCCAGGCTTTATTGATTACCTCTGGGTGGGAGTCAAAGTCAGTGGCGTCGAAGTCTAGAACCTCTACGTCAGCGCCGCGAGATTCCAAGTCTGCCTTGGCCTGGGCGATGCGCGGGGACTCCGGGCGGGCAGCCAGGGTGACCTTGGCGGGGCCGCGCTGCAGGAATTCGGAGACGACGCCGAGGCCGATCTCAGAGGTGCCGCCCAGAAGCAGGATGTGTTGTGCTTGGCCTACTGCATTAAGCATGGTCAGTAAATCTCCTTAAAGGTGTTATTTCCAGTGATTAGTGCAGCTCGAGGCGGCGGGACATATCGGAGGCGAAGACGCCGGTCGGGTCGATTTCATTGCGGGTCTTCAGCCAGCCCTCCATGCCCGGGTACATCTTGTGGAAGTTCTCCGCGGAAGTGCGGGACTCCTTGGCCAAGTAGAGGCGGCCGCCGAATTCCATCACGCGGCGGTCCAAGTCATCCAAGAACTTGCCCAGGCCCGGACGGATGGGGAAGTCCACGCAGACGTTCCAACCCGGCATTGGATAGGACAGCGGCGCGCGGTTGCCTTCACCGAAGAGCTTGAACACGTTGAGGGCCGAGTAGTGGCCGGAGCGTTGCATATCGCGGATGATCTCCTTGAACGGCTCCACGGCCTCGGTCGGTACCACGAACTGGTACTGCAAGAAGCCCTTGGAACCGTAGCCGCGGTTCCACTCACCGATGAGATCCAACGGCTGGTAGAACTGCGTCAGGTTCTTGACCTGGTTCTTGGCCGGTGCACCCATGGTGTAGTAGGCCAACCCCACAGCGGAGAGGGAAAGCTTATTCATGGTCCAGGACGGGAAGATGTCCGGCACCGTCATCAGCTGCGGCGCATTGAACTTCAACGGATCCTTAGCCAGCTTCGGGGCTAGCTCTTCCAGCTGTGCCAAGGTGGCCAGCGAACCGCGGGAAATGGTGGAGCGACCCAGCTTTGGTTCTGGCGAAATGACATCGAACCAGGCGGAAGAATAAGTGTAGTTGTGCTCGGAACCATCGGAGTGGAAAGCGATGGTTTCATCCAAGTTATCGGTGCGGTCCGTATCTGCGATGAAATAAGCGGTTTCCGTCTTGGTCATGCGGATGGTGGCGCGCAGAATGATGCCGGTCAGACCCATGCCGCCAACGGTGGCCCAGAAGAGGTCGCCGTTCGGGTCGTCCTCGGAGCCCTCCGGGGTCAGGTGCAGCACGCGGCCATCGGCCACGAGCAGCTCCATGGAGACCACGTGGTTACCAAAGGAGCCGGCGGAGTGGTGGTTCTTGCCGTGAATATCCGGGCCGATTGCGCCACCGATGGTGACCTGGCGGGTACCCGGCAGAACTGGAACCCACAGGCCATAAGGCAGGGCAGCCTTCATCAGCTGGTCTAGGGTGACACCACCATCGACGTCCACCAGAGCGGACTCCGGGTCGATGGAGTGGATCTTATTGAGCTTTTGCATGTCGATGACCAGGCCGCCGCCATTTTGGGCGGGGTCACCGTAGGAGCGGCCCATACCGCGGGCAATGACGCCACGGCGCAGGTGGGCGGGCTTATCCGAGTTATCTTCTGCAACCTGGGCCACGGCCTTCTTGATCACGTCCACGTCTTCGGTGGCGAGAACATGGGCGGTCGTCGGGGCGGTGCGGCCCCAGCCGTGCAGGGACTTTTCAGTGGTATGTAATTCCATCTCTTACTCTTTGCTCGACGGATTTGTGTCGCCTCCCTAGCCTGCCTAGCTCACACGAGGGTAGACGGAGTGACGCGAGTGATATTCAGAACAAAACGGACGCTTGTACTGCCCGAATGTGTCCGTTTATAGATCCATAAGCGCGCGGATTTCCTCCGGCAGTTCTTCCTGAGATTCAATAATCGGGCCATCGTACTCCCGCAAAAGGTCATAGACACGAGCGCGCGAGGAGGAATCCAGCATGGGCAATTCCTCTGCCATCAGGCGAGTCATGAAAGGACTCAACGGCACATCGGTGTGTTCCGTGGCCTCGAAGTGGCCGTTGCGCTTATCGTCTTCCGTACGCACATCCTGAGCCGCCTGCTGCGCTGGCGTCATGTGCTCTGTCTTATCCGAGTACATGCGCATTAGCTTACCGCCGCTTAAAGTGGTCGCTATGACCAACAACCACGAGACGCAAGATCAGCGCCAAGACAACTACGCCCTCGATGACACCCTGGCGGGCCGCATTACCCAAGCCGCTGCCGTGGGTATCGCGACCTCTTATCCGGATTGGATCACATCCAAAGGCGGTTTGATTACTGCCTATACCTTGTCTTTCTTTGGTTTTGGTGCCCTGGTGGCCTATACCAACGCGCACGCGGAACAGGATGGTGATGAGCCGCGCTCCCCGCAGGATGCATCCGATCAGGGCCTCAAACCTTGGGCCATTTTTGCCGCAGTGGTGCTGCTGCTCATCCTAGGCGGCTGGATGAACGTTGCATTTTCGCGCCGAATGGTAAAGTTCCTGCGCAAGCGCGGTGCCAAGCGGCCCTGGACCCTGTTGGGCGCCGTTGGTGCGGCACTGACGTTCCTAATTAGTGAGTTGGAAGCGCGCGATATCGCAAAACTAGCAGCCTAAAACTTGCGTATGGTGGGGCTCATGAACGCAGGGGTCACCGATATCGCACAGGCGCGGGCCAAACGCGCCAATAGCGTGGTATCCCTCAAACGCGAGCCCCTAACAATCATTTGCCAAGCTGCGAATATCCGCGCCGATGGCGAGGTGCACCGCCAGATTGGCTTTAGCGATGCCCTGACCTTCACCGAGTTGCACCGTGTGCTGCGCATTTGCTTTGGCCTGCCGGAGGAGGAATCCCCCTGGCACTTTTATGAACACACCGAGGCGCGTGGCCCGCGCATCGATCCGGAACGTCAGGCCTCCGAATTCCTCTGGCGCGAAGGCGATCAAATCGACTTCGCCTGGGGGCTATGGGACTTCGAGCTGGTGGTAGCTGAAATTTATCCGCGCGATAATGGCACCCCGGAAGCGCTATGCGTAGGCGGTTCGGGCTCGCTCTTTGCACCCTTTGAATTAACCAGCGTCAACCGGGAATTGACCGGGCAAGAAGTCACCGACGAGGTCCTTTCCGCGGTAGCGTCCCCTGTGCGTGATTTGATTGAGCGCACCAAGCTCTATGACTTTGTTCCGCTGCTGCAGGCGATGGACCTGAGCAGGGGTACCGAATTGTCACCGCAAACTGCCCGCGTGCTCGCCAGCCTGCCGCGCGAGGTTACCCATGAAGGCAAAGACGCCTTTTGGTCCATGGCGCTAGCCCTATCGTGCATGGGGGGCGCGGAGCTGACCGATTCCGTCGTGGAGACCACCATGGATGCCCTCGGCTGGGTCAATGACGATGGCTCGGCGCTGACCGGGGCTGAAGTGCGGGAGTTATGTGCGGCATCGTTGCAGCAATTGGCGGGGATAGGCGCCTATGGTGCCGAATCCGCCGCGCCGGTGGATCGGTTGGACATGTACCGAGCGCTCTTGCGCGGGTAGGCTACTCACTCGTGACTAACTCCGCTGATGACGCCGTAGAAGTAAAACCTTCGTCCACCTCGCTGCACACCCAACTGGTGCGATTTATTTCCGTGGGTGTAGGTGCCGCCGCCATTGACTATGGCCTGACGCTTTTATTGACGTACTTGGGACTGCACCGTTCCGCCGCCAAGGCCATCGGTTGGGTCTTTGGCACCATTGCCGCCTACCTGGCTAATGCACGGTGGACCTTTGGGGCCAAGGTCTCCGGCCGTACGGCCGTCACCGTCGGGATCTTGTACGCCTCCACTTTCGCGGTTCAAAACTTCCTATACTGGGTGCTCAATGAGCCGCTTTTATCCCTTGGCTTAGAAGGCGTGCTTAAAGACACCATCGCCTTTGTCATCGCCCAGGGCGTGGCCACAGTGACCAATTTTGCCATTCAGAGGGCCTTCATTTTTAAAGAAAAATAACCTCACCACGGGAATCGAGCCCGACCAATCTGCGCGCGGGGTGTCAAGCTCTCGGTGGTGGCGGGTATGTGCCGCGCTTATCGATGCCCCCCTTGCCCAGCCCCTGCAGTTCGGCTTCGGCCTAGCTAGGGCGTCGGAAATCTTCCCTGCGCCCGCGGTTGTGAAGCTTGAGCCATTCGATAAAGCCGGCCGGATCGTGGCGCTGGATCAGGAAGAACCAGCCAAAGCGGGCGAATTCCTGTGGCAGTAGCTTGCGCATGCCGCGTTGCCACAGCAGGTAGCCGCGATTGCGGTAAGTGAAAAACCGCTTGAACTCACCCTCTGGAAACTGGGTGTGCATCTTGCCGCCCAAAATGGGCTTAAACTCATCCGATCCATCTGGGTGCAGGTAGCTTGTGGTCAGCGCCGTGCCGAAAGAAAGCCCGGAATTGACCAGCCGGCGGTGGTATTCCACCTCATCGCCGCGGATGAAGAGCCGATAGTCCGGTACACCAATGATTTCCATGGCCGCTGCGGAAATCAGCGCGCCGTTAAATAGCGATGCGATGCCAGGCAGGAAATCGCCCTCCAGCTCATCCATTCGTCGGCGCCACACTAGGCCTTGGCGCAGGGGGAAGGCGAGCTGGTCGGGATCGTTGATATTGCATACCGCTGGCGAGACCTCATGCAAACGGTTGGCCTCGGCCACCCGATACAGCTCCGCAAGGACAGTGTTATCGGCGGGGCGGCCATCGTCATCGGCACACCACACGGCATCCGCCCCCAAAGAAAGGGCGGTGAGAAAGCCCAGCGCAAAGCCACCAGCTCCGCCCAGGTTGGTCTCCGAAGGCACGTAGACGCCGCGGTCTCCCGCCATGGACTCGACAAGTTCACGCACTGCATTTTCCGCACCATTATCCACCACGATCACCCACTGCACGGGGTGGGTTTGGTGTACCACCTGTTCGAGCGATGCCCGCAGCAGTTCGGCGCGCTGATGGGTAACAATGACGGCGGCGGTAGAACCGGTAGAAGTCAGGGTGGCAGTCATGGGTTCCATCTTGCCACCGGGGTGGGGGACCAGCGCAGAAACACTCCGCATTGGTGGAGCGAAAAGTGGATATAGGCGCAGCTTTGCGGATACTGTGAAGCCTATGGAAAACTTCTGGCCGCCTTTTGCGGTGACCATTCGGGCCTGCGATGATACGGGCCGCGGGGTTGACCTGGGTGTCATGCGCGATGAGGACATCGCACAGGTAGCGCAGGTGTGTGCGGAAGATATCTATGGCGACGACATTCCAGAACATGCATTTCCCTGGCTTTTTGATGAGAAGACGAATACCCCCGCCGCCATGGCCCAGCACCGATGGGAGCACCGAGCGAAGCTGTGTCCCCAGAAGTGGACCTTGGATTTCATCGCTCGCCAGGTAGAAACCCAAGAATTAGTAGGCGTGGTGGACCTGTCGGCAGAAAATTTTGCGGCCGCACGGGAAATAGAAACTGCATCATGGGTGCTGCACCGCTTTCAAGGCCAAGGCTATGGCACGCTTATCCGTCAGGCTATGGCGGCGTTTTCCTTCTTGCACCTCGATGCGGGTTCGCTGTGCACCAGTTGGATAAAACCCAACCGCGCCTCAGCCCGGGTGAGTGAAAAGTTGGGCTACCGCGTTAGCACCGAGGAAAAGGAAGAGCCTGCGGGCCCAGGAAAAATTAACCGGCCGGTGGTCAGCGCGCGCCTAAGCGCTGCGGACTATCACCGGCCGGAAGGGGTGCAGGTGGACGTGACGGGTGTGGGGGACCCGCTGCTGCATATGCTCAGCTAGTTGCCGCTGGTGTCCTCATTTTCAAAACGCTCGCGCAGGTCGCGGACGTAGTCGCCCACCTCAGGTCCTTCGTACTCACCGACGACCTCGGAAACCTCGCCTACCGAGCGGATCTCACCGTGGTCGATCCACAAGGCGGTATTGCATAGCTGGGCCAAAAAGTCATTGGAGTGGGAGGCAAAGACCAGGATGCCGGAGCGCTTCACCAGCTCCTGCAGGCGTACGCGTGCCTTGGCCATGAAGGCGGCGTCGACCGCACCAATGCCCTCATCCAACAACAGGATTTCCGGCTCAATGGAGGTCACCACGCCGAGTGCCAAGCGCACTCGCATACCGGTGGAATAGGTGCGCAGCGGCATGGAGAGATAATCGCCGAGCTCAGAAAACTCCGCAATCTCATCCATCTTCTTTTTCATCTGCTTGATGGACTGGCCCAAAAACAGGCCGCGGATAATGATGTTGTCGTAGCCAGAAACTTCCGGGTCCATGCCTACGCCCAAATCAAAAACGGGGGCCACCCGGCCGCGCACATCGGCAGAACCGCGGGTGGGCTCATAAATCCCAGACAAGAGGCGCAGTAAGGTGGATTTGCCGGCGCCGTTATGGCCCACCAAACCCACGCGATCGCCCTCGCGCAGGTGCAGGTTAACGTCCTTCAGGGCTTCCACCACGACGGTGTTTTGGGCATTTTTGCCAATGGCGCCACCGGCAGAAGAGAGCATGGCCTTCTTCAGTGAGCGAGATTTGGCATCAAAGATGGGAAAGTCCACGCACGCGTTATACGTATCAATCGAGACCATCAGTCAGTATCCTTTCGAGGAATCTCCACAAGTACAGGGCGTGGGCTTAGACCCAGTAGCTGACGCGGAAGCGCCACTTGCGCATGACCAAGCCGGCGATGAGCAGGCCGAGCACGGTGCAGCCGATAACGATCCACCAGTGGTAGGCGGCTACCGGCTCACCGATCATGGGTGCGCGGACGATTTCTAGGTAGTGATAGAGCGGGTTGATCTCCGCGATGCGGGCTCGCCCGGCCACAGCACCGCCCTGATCCTTCAGGGTATTAGTCATCCACACAATCGGGGTGACGTAGAACAAGAGCTGGGTTAAAGCCTCCAGCAGCGGGGCTACGTCACGGAAGCGGGTGGCAATGATGCCAAAGAACATCGTGACCCACACGCCGTTGACCAACAACAACGCCAAGCCTGGGATAAAGAGGAAGAACTCCCAACCCAGGCTGCGCGGGAAGATGAGGATAAGCAACAGCCAGATGATGAGGTTATGGCCCAAAAATAATGTTTGGCGCCACACCAGGCGGTAGACGTGCACCGAAAGAGGGGCGGGAAGCTGTTTAATCAAGCCCTCATTATCAATGAAGACGGTGGAGCCTTCCTTGATACAGCCCGAAATGAAGGTCCACATAATAAGGCCCACGGTGACGTGGGGGAGGAACTCCGCGACGGGAATCTGGAAGAGCATGGAGTACAAAAGGCCCAAGGCGAGGGCCATCACGCCGGTGGCGATGGTGATCCAAAACGGGCCCAGGACAGAGCGGCGGTAGCGCTGCTTAATATCTTGAATACCCAGTTTGAACCACAGCTCGCGCTGCTGTGCACCCTGCGCAAGGTCCGCGAAGGCGGCCTTGAGGGTCTCGGACTGGGACGCTGGGGTGGCCTCGCCGTCTGGCTGGGAGGTCATGCGGGCGATATCAGCGCGCAGTTGATTGTTATCTTGCACGCTCAACACCCTAGCGCGCGGGCTGGGCAAACGGGAACTACACGCCGCTAGCCTGCGAAAACGGCCGTATTCAGCGAAAATCCAGATTTGGGAAACTTGGGCCAAACGCGTATACAGTAGGGAATCGACCGCCACTGAGTGGCGATGCCTAGCGCGAAAAAGAAGGGACCGAAATGCCAGCAGGAGCTTCGGCGCACTATGACGTATTCAGTGTGCGCGGTTTATACACCGGGCTATCTGATGGTTGGACCTACCTTAACGCGCACGCGGTTCCCCAGATTTCTGAGCGAGTAGCCTCCGGCGTGGCCCGCTCTTTCCGTATGTCTACTGCGGTGGCGCCCCAGGAAGGGCCGGGTGGCGCCCACTCTGCCACACCCGCGCCGGGGCGCTTGGAAGGAGATGGGAATTACACCGCTGCGCGCATGGCCGTAGCGGATCTGACCGGTTCCAAAGCAGATCGCGTGGTGCTCGGCCCCTCCCTGCCGGTTCTTTACCAGTCCTTGGCGCATGCGGCGCGCCCGCTGCTCGGCAGCAATTCCTCACTAGTGCTCTCAAAGCTGGACCCGCCTTCCCTGTATTCAGCATTTTCTGAGGTCAAAGCAGAAACCCGTTGGGCCCAGCCGGACTTAGGCACGGGTGAGTTGCCGGGGTTCCAATTCGCCGAGCTTGTCGACGGCTCCACGCGACTTGTCGCTTTCTCTGCCGCCCACGAGCTTTTGGGTACGGTCTCCCCGACGGCTGAGATCATAGACACCGTGCATGAACGCTCTCGCGCCTGGACGCTTCTCGACGTCTCTGCGATCGCCCCCTACCGCCCCATCAACTTCGATGAGCTCGGTGCCGATATCTTGGGTCTCGACCTTGGTCTGCTGGGCGGCCCGCAGCTAGCGGCCTTGGTATTCCGCGATACCCGTATGTTCCGCCGCCTCGATGCCCTCGATCCGGTGCATGCCAGCAAGGGCGCTCGCAAGCTGGAAACGCCAATTTCCTCTGGCCTGGCCGGCGGTGTCGGACCACTCGTGGACCATCTTGCCGCCCTCGCCGGTGGGGAGAATGGCTCCCGTCGCAAGCGCCTGCGCACCTCTATGGATGCGCTTAGCGCCTACCTCGAGGACCTGCGCGGGGACCTTTATTCCTTCTTGAGCACCCTGCCTGCCGTACACATCCTCGGAGTGACGGGAGAGGCGGCCGCAGGCGCATCCGATGATCGCCTGCCGCGCCTTACCTTTGCCGTGAGGGGTGTTCCAGCGGAGACCGTGTACAAGCGTCTCTTTGATAATGGTCTGGTCACCACGCTTGCCCCGCAGACCCCGTTGCTAACGGAGATGGGCGTGGAGGAAATCGGCGGCGCCGTTACCGTTGCGCTTGGCCCCTTCAACACTTATCACGACGTCGAACACCTCACCCGTGTTGTAGCCTCACTGGCTTAAGCGGTAAGCACCAGGGTGCCGGTGACCTCGCCGCTGTCTAGGGCAGTGTGGGCTTGGGCGGCGTCGGCAAGCGGGTAAGTAGCGTGCAGCGCGTGCTTTACGCGGCCGTCTTCCAGCATGGGCCACACATTTTCTACCGTGCCCGCCACAATCCGTGCCTTGTCTTCTAAGTCGCGGGCGCGCACCGTCGTACCCTGGATGGTCAGGCGCTTGGGCAGCATGGCGCCCAAGTTGATTTCCGCCTTAGTACCGCCCTGCATGCCAATGATGATGAGCTTGCCGTCCTTAGCCAGGCATTTCATATTCTTTTCCAGATATTTCGCGCCGATGATGTCCAAAATGACGTCGCAGCTTCCCTTCAACTCTTCTACGAAGTCGTGCTCCTTATAGTTGATGAGAATATCGGCGCCCAGCTCGCGGCAACGATCCAACTTCTCCTGTGACCCGGCCGTCACCGCTACCTCTGCGCCCAACGCCTTGGCTACCTGGATGGCAAAAGTGCCAACGCCGCCGCCTCCGCCATGTATGAGGACGCGTTGGCCCTCGTGAAGGCCCGCCTCAATGCCTAGGTTGGACCACACGGTGCACGCGACCTCAACCACTGCTGCAGTTTCCTCAACGCTGAACCCCTCGGGCACGGGAAGCAGCTGGCCCTGCGGAACCGCGACGTATTCGGCGTAGCCACCACCCGCGAGCAGGCAGCCCACCTTGGTGCCTACCTCCCAGTTCGTATCCCCGGCATCGGCGATGGTGCCCGCTGCTTCCAAGCCCAGGATTTCTGACGCCCCTGGTGGTGGCGGATAAGCTCCCATCGTTTGCAGGATATCGCCGCGGTTAACGCCCGCTGCCTGCACCTTGACGAGCACTTCGCCTGATTGCAGTTGCGGAACGTCGACCTCTTGGAGTTCCAAGGAGCGACGCTCCTGGGGATCGGTCTGCACGATTGCCTTCATCTTTGTTGTAGTCATAGGGCCCAATCTAACGGAGTTCATGTGTCCTGCGCCACGAATGACCTCGTGGGGAGTAATCATTTTGAGCGCTGACGGTGGCCTTTTGGGAAACAGGGCCATCTATTTAGTAGACTGACCAAGTTGCTTCTTGGGCAAGGAGATTGCCTTCGATACGCAACTTGGAGACGTGGCAGAGCGGCCGAATGCACCGGTCTTGAAAACCGGCGAGGTAATACCTCCGCGGGTTCAAATCCCGCCGTCTCCGCCAACGTCATAATTTATGGCTCGGCGATACCTCGGTAGCTTCTGGCTCACGCTAGGAGTTACCGTTTTCTCGTTTTACTTATGTGCGGATATCCCGGGAAGCCTCACCCTGGATGGTGTTAACCCGAACTTGGTCATGGCGGGGCACCGGAAAACGGCTTGGGGTAAAAACCTGCTTATTGTGGTGCTGCGGCGTTTCATACCGGGGGATGATGCGCCTGGTGCGGCGCAGACTTAATCTTGGAAATGTACAGGGCAAGTGAGATGTGATTGTGATCAAGCTCTGTAGCGAAGATAAAAATTACTCGTCGAAAGGACACCATGAGCACTTCGGAGTTTTACCTAGCAGCAGCGGAATCTACTAACCCTAACGATACGTGGTGGTTCCTCGGGTTCCTTCCCATCCTTTTGCTCGTCGCGTTCTGGATAGCGGCCTTAATTTCTATCATTTTTTCTGGGTACACGCTTGCGGCGAAGGTGCTCTTTATCGTCGCTACCTTCACACTGCCCTTCTTAGGACCGCTGATCTGGTTCCTCTTTGTTCGCGGAAAAGAAGACAAGAATAGAAGGGTCTAGACGGCTCGCAGTGGGGGCGCGTTAACACGCTCCTTGTTGTTCCAACCACGCGTTAATGCCGCCACGCAGGGAAACCACCTGTGAGTATCCGCGCTCGCGCAGAGCGTGGACGGCTTGGGCGGAGCGGATGCCGCTGGCGCAATATATAACGGCTACCTCGTCCCGTGCGATATCGGGGTTTTCACCGGCGAGGATGCGGTTGAGGGGAAGATGCGCTGAATTAGGAATGGTGGACCGGGCGCGCTCGGGGTCGGTGCGGACATCGATAAGCATGGCGTGAGCAGGGATCTCGCGGACCTCGGGGGCATCGTCCGGCTGGGTAGGCTCCGCCCCGGTGGAACGGATGGGGATATACTCCCACGTACCAGAAAGGGCCTCGTAGTAGCCGAGCGTGCCCATAAGCGGGGTGCCGACGCCGGTAATGATTTTTAAGGCTTCCAAGGCCATCGCGGATCCCACCACGCCGACGATCGGCCCCAGAACGCCGGCCTGGGAGCACGAAGGAACCTCGCCTGGGGCAGGGGCAGTGGGAAAGACATCCTCGTACACGGGGCCCTTGCCCGACCAAAAGACGCTCATTTGCGCATCGAATCCCAAGATAGAGGCCCAAATGTGCGGAATGCCCAAGCTATGGGCGGCCCATGAGCACAGGTAGCGGGCGTCGAAATTATCCGTGCCATCGAGGAGCACGTCGCAGCCGCGCAATTGCTCGAGGGCGGTGGCCGTTTCGAGGCGGCCGTGGCAGCTGATTTCTACCTCAGGATTGAGCGCGCGGAGAGCGGCCGCGGCAGAATCCGTCTTCGGTGTGCCGATGGCCGCGGTGGTGTGGATGACTTGGCGGTGAAGGTTAGAGGGGGAGACCACGTCGTCGTCGAAAAGCGAAATGCGGCCTACGCCCGCGCCAGCTAGGTAAAGCAGGGCGGGGGAACCCAAGCCGCCGGCCCCGATAACCGCTACGTGGGCTTGAGCGAGCTTGCGCTGTCCCTCCTCGCCCCAGAGCGCTTCTTGGCGGGCATAGCGGATGCTCATTCCAGACCCACCCAATTGGTGGAGCCATCGCCGTGGCTTTGTTCCTTCCAGATGGGGACCTCCGCCTTGACGCGATCGGCGCATTCCTCGGCGGCCCGGAAGGCATCGCCGCGGTGCGCCGCGGCCGCTACTACGGCAAAGGCGAGGTCGCCAACCTTGAGATCCCCCGTGCGGTGGGCGGCCCACAGGCGCACGGGGTGGTTGGCCGCGACGGAATCGGTGACGTCTTGCAGCTTCTCTGGCGCGGATGGGTGGGCGCTATAGGAAAGCAAAGTCACATTGGGCCGGCCGCCATCGTGATCGCGGACAATGCCCTCAAAGGTGACGACGGCACCCATGGCGGCCGTGGCGGCCTCTTCCTTGGCAGCGGCAAGGAGGGATTCTAGGGGTTGATCGCTCAGTAGCGTGCCAATGGTGCAGCCGGTTTGCTCGGCTACGTAGGAGGGATCAGTGCTCATGTTTTCCTTCTAACATATCGACGATCGGAACGATCAATTCTTCCAAAACCGCGCAGCCGTCTTTAACCCCGCCGGTAGAACCGGGAAGCGTCATGGCAAAGGTGGAATCATTGACGCCGGCAACGGCGCGAGAAGCCACCGCGGTGGGCACGGTTTCCAATCCCTTCTGCCAGAAGGCCACCGCGATGCCGGGCAGCTCGCGGGTGATATGTGGTGCTACGGCTTCTACCGTCTGGTCATCGTGCGTTAGCCCGGTGCCGCCAGAAGTCAGGATGACCGCGGGCTTTTCCGCAACGGCGGCGGCAACGGCGGCGGCAATATCGGCATCGGGGACGATGCGTGCAGCGGGGCAGTCAAAGCCTTTGCGGCGCAAGAAGTCCACCGCGATGGGGCCGGAGCGATCTTCGTAGATGCCCGCGGCGGCACGGGTAGAGGCGACGATGACGATGGCAGTGCGCTGTGGGCTCATAATGGGTAGACCTCCACTTCCTGGCCTGCTTCGATGCGTTGGCCGGCAGGGATACGGATGAGATGGGTGGCGTCTGCCGCTTGGGCGAGCAGGTGGGAGCTGGCACCACCGAGGATATGGGCGCGGGAATCGACGCGCCCGCGGCGAAATTGGTCCTTGTGCGGGAGGCCGTCAATACCCACGGCAAGGGGGACGCGGAAAGGCTGCGGAGCCCAACCGAGCGCAGGGGCAACGAAGAGGCGGAAACTTACCAACGTGGAAATGGGGTTTCCCGGCAGGCAGATGGCCGGCGTGCCGCGGAATGCGGCGATGCCCTGCGGGCCACCGGGTTGCTGGTCCACATGGCCGAACCATCCATCGAGTACCTGGCGGACTACTTCAAATTTCCCGGCGGAAATTCCGCCCGAGGTAATGATGGCGTCCGGGTGGTGTTGCGCGATGGCTTCCGTGAAAGCGCGCTCTAGGGCCTGTGGGTCATCGTCGGTAGTGATATAGCCCGCGACGTCGATGCCGGCGCGGCCGGCCATTGCCGTTAAGAGTGGCGCATTGGCATCCGGAATGGCGGCGCTGCCGTGGCCGATTTCAGCGCCGCCGGTGCAGATGAGGAGGCGGGCGGGGCGGTAGACCTCCACCTCGGCGATGCCTTGGGAAGCAAGGGCGGCCAAGCGGACCGGTGTGAGCTTATCGCCTTGGGCTGCCAGGAGGGCGCCTTCTTCTAAGTCCGAGCCGGCGCGGCGGATGAATTGCCCAGGTGAGGTCTCCGGCACGGTGACACGGTCACCCGGGGCGAGGAATTCTTGTGGTTCGCAGTGCTCAATAGGCACGATGGCTGCAGTTGCTTCCGGAACTTTGGCGCCGGTCATGATGGGGCAGGCCGCGTTGAGTGAGCCGTGGAGCACTTGGGCGGGCTCTGTGCCGGCGGCGATGGTGGGGCCTACCTGGTAAGTCCCGGCCGCACACTGGGGAAGGGCGTAGCCATCCATTTGTGAATTATCAAAGCGCGGGGAAGGGAAATCAGCGCGGATATCCGCAGCTAAGACCATATCCTGTGCCTGATTGAGGGCCACGGTGGTCACGTGACGTACGGGCAGGGCCGCGGCGACCTCGCGCGCGTGGGTTTCAGGTGTGCGCATGACGGTTAGTTTACCCACGGTCTCGACACGGCAGGGGTGCGTAGGCATAGTAGAAGGCATGTTGACCGTTCACTATTTCGCTGCCGCACGCGCCGCCGCGGGGGTGGCTTCTGAGCAGGTAGACGCTCCCGCTACCTTGGGTGATTTGGTAGTGCAGCTGGGCAAGGACCATACCGGCACCACTGCGGCCGGCATGAGCCTGAAAGAAGTGCTGGGGCGCTGTAGCTTTCTTATCGACGGCGCTGGGAACACCGTCATGGATTCCCCCCTGGCCGGCGTGACCCGCGTGGACGTCCTGCCGCCTTTTGCGGGCGGCTAATCGCGCTGGCGCAGCGGACTGGTAAAGAAATTGATGACGCTGCTGACAATGGAAAGCACGATGGCGCCGATAATCGCGGCGCCCCAAGAGTCGATGACAAGGTGGCCAATTCCGAGGTCAAGCGTATTGAGCGCCCACTCCACGATGATGAGCGCTGCGCCGTTTATGACGAGGGAGAAAAGCCCGAGTGTCAGGCACGTCAGCGGTGCGCCGAGGATGCGCAGCACCGGCGTGACTACGGCATTAATGATGATGAAGACGATGGCAATGGCGATGAAATTTCCGGTTTCAGCCGGAGTGATGGAGATTCCGGGAATGACAGTGACCACGGCCCACAGCGCCACCGCGATGGCAAAGACATTCAGGGCGAAGTTAATGAGCGATCGCATTTAGCCTCCTATGGTTGCGTTCCACGCCTGCAGTAAGGCGTCGGTTTCTTCCCTGGTGGTAACGGTAATACGAATGCCCTCGCTAAAGGCACGAACGAGCACGCCGCGTTCAGCTAGGTGGGCGGCTATCTCCTGTGGAGTGCCCAGACTGGCAAGATTCTTAGCCGGCAGCCACACGTGATTCGCCTCGGAATGCGGCACGCCCCAGTCCTTCAGGGCTGCTTCTAGGCGCTCGCGCTGGACGACGGTCTCCTCGGTACGCTCCCGCAGCGAATCCTGCGCCGCCAGTGCCGCGCGGGCGCCAACCTGTGCCACGGTGCTGGCGGAGAAGGGGATAGCCACCTTATTGAGGGCTTCAATGATATTTTCCGGGCCGAAGGCATAACCGATGCGGACCCCGGCCAGGCCATAAGCCTTAGAGAAGGTGCGCAGGCACACCAGGTTGGGATAGGTACCCACCAGTTCCGTGCCCAGCGGGGTGTCGGTGGCGCGGTTGTATTCGATATAGGCCTCGTCGAGGGCTACGAGGACGTCGGCAGGCACGGCATCCATGAATGCGGCGAACTCGGCCTTGGTAATCGTGGTGCCCGATGGGTTATTGGGATTGCACACGAAGATGAGCCTGGTTTTATCCGTGATTTTCTTCGCCATGGCAGGAAGATCCACGCGCTGATCTGTACTGAGCGGAACCGGGATAGGGTGGACACCCACGACTTGGGCGAAGATGGGGTAGGCCTCGAAGGAGCGCCATGGGAAGAGGATTTCTTCGCCAGGGGTGGCGGCAATTTCTACCAGCTGTTGGCACAATGCGGAGGAGCCGGTGCCCACTGCTACCTGCTGCTGATCCACGCCCAGGTGCGCGGCTAGGTCCTCGCGCAGTGCGGTGGCCGCAATATCCGGGTAGCGATTAGCCTGTGCGGCTGCCTCCGCCATGGCCGCGGCCGCTTCTGGCAGGGGCGGGTGAGCCGCCTCGTTAGAGGAGAGCTTGAGTGCGTCATCGTTGCGCGCACCAGCGACATAGGCAGGGATGGCTTTCAGATCGGGGCGAATCATGCCTACCACTGTAGGGCCTGCGCCTTTGTTGCGGGAGCGAAAGCAGGGGGCTAGTTTGGCAGCGGCGGGGCAGGCAGGTATTCTCAAACGAGGTTCCTTGTGAACCGTGGAGATGTGCCAGAGCGGCCGAATGGGGCTCCCTGCTAAGGAGTTGACCCTTCTGGGGTCCGGAGGTTCGAATCCTCTCATCTCCGCCATTCAATCCCGAGCGTGCGCGCTCGGGATTTTTCTTGTTTCCGTCAATGGCTTGGATTCTAGGAGTCATTGCAACGATGGTGGCTACTCTGGTTTGATGCTACCGGTTTATGCCAGGGCGTCGGTCATGACGGCGGAGGGATACGCCAGTTGGGTGCATTTTCGGTACGTTTCTCCTAACCCCGCCGTTGCTTTCCGTCGATGCCTTTTCCGCAGCGATACTTGAAGTCGGGCGTAGATAGCGCGGCTATCGCGTTTTACTGCTGTGTTCACAGAGGATTGGTTCTGCTTGCCGAAGATGATTTCGGCTTTTATTGGCTAAGGAAGAGCTCTCACGCCTCGTCGGACTGGCCTTCAAGCAGATCTATGCCGTCAGATGCTCTCCAGCGAAAAGGTGCTGGGACGGCAATGAAAAATTCTTCAGGCGACTATTGCGCCTGCACCTTTACACATACTTTGACTGTCCCATAGCTTTTAGGCAACCAGCAGCTCCGCCATTTTCGGTAGCAACTTAGGCGCACATAGCTTCAACCGTGCAATTTCGGCACGGAGCGGACCCTCATGCGGCAGTTCCTGCGTACCTCATACTGGATGGACGATAGATGCCTTCCCAGGTCCCGTCCTACTTCGTGCAATGACACATTTTGCGGAGACGGTAGGAGATAGAGGTTCGTTGCTAAGGCGCATGCAGTGAGTGCTGAAACACCAGCACACTCCACAGAGTGAGGGCTTCTTTAACGCGTAGATGGTTTCCGTCCCATGGTGTAGCGACGGCTACTGCATAGGGAGTACTCAAATGACTGCCTCAGGGGGATTCAACATGCTTGAACAATGAGTTGAATGAATGTTGTTCGGTTAAGCGAAAGACGCTTGACGCAGCATTTCTTCAAAGGAGATTCACCATGGCAACCAACGTTCCAGAACCAGTCAATACTGCTAACGGCCCCACCTATGAGGGGCGAGTCCTGGACCGCCCTGCGGATGAAGTCGTTGACCAAGGCATCAAGTTTGACCTTGACACACTGATGAGTCGTCGCCTCTTCATTGGCGCGGGTGTAGCCGGCTTCGGTTCACTAGCCCTTGTTGCATGTTCCTCAGGCTCTAGCAACGATTCGAATGCCCAGGCGGCTTCAACTTCGTCCTCGGCAACATCGAGCACCACCTCACAAGCTTCGACTAGCGCTTTGCCATCTGGCGAAATTCCAGATGAAACGGCAGGACCATATCCAGGTGATGGTTCAAATGGTCCTGATGTATTGCAGGAATCCGGAATCGTTCGCAGTGATATTCGGACCAGCATCGGTGCAACTGAACAGGTAGAAGGCGTTCCATTGGAATTTACGCTCAGTATCCTCGATATGAACAATGATGATGCGCCCTTCGAAGGGGTAGCGGTTTACGCTTGGCACTGCAATGCTCTTGGTGAGTATTCAATGTATTCCGAAGGCGCTGAGGACGAAACCTGGCTACGCGGCGTCCAAGTCGCTGATGCTGACGGTAAAGTTACCTTCAAATCAATCATGCCAGCTTGTTATTCCGGTCGGTGGCCACATATCCACTTCGAGGTTTATGAAAACCTGGACGAGACCGACGATTCAGAGAACGCAATTTCTGTCTCCCAGCTGGCGCTACCAGAAGACTCGGTTACTCCCGTCTACGAACTCGACACCTATAAAGGATCGGCGGAAAACCTTTCCCAAATGACCCTTGCCACTGACAATGTGTTCGGTGAAGACGAGGGCGAGCTTCAGTTGGCCACTGTCACTGGAGACGTAAACAGCGGCGACACCGCTGAACTGACCGTGCGCGTTGATACCACCACAGAGCCGGAGATGCAGGGTGGCGGGCCAGGCGGACCAGGAGGCGCCGGTGCTCCGAGTGGCGGCGCGCCCGGTGGTCAGCCGCCGATGTCTAATCCTGGATCGTCGCAACAGCCAACTGCGTAGCGGACAAGTACCGACCCCGCGCCTTTCAGTTTCACATTAACCATTCCTATTAAGGAGAATCCTTTATGTTATCTAACCTCACCGGCGTGCATGCCGTGGTCATTCTTGTCATCATCCTTTTCCTCTTTGGAGCCGCGAAGCTTCCTGCCCTTGCCAAAAGCTTGGGGCAGTCTATTAAAATCCTTAAGGAGGAAACGTCGAGTGAAGGCTCTGCTTCTGTAGAGGCTCTCCCCAGCACCACTACTGAAGAAATAAGCTCAGCAACCACCGGACAAACGCCCTCCCGAGTGACGCGTATTGAGGAAACGCGAACCCGGTAGTGACTAGCACAGTAGATGGGGCCACGTCTCAGGCGGACCGGTCCCATATGACTGCTGCTAGCCATCTGCGTGAGTTTCGCAACCGTTTTATGTGGGTTGCTTTAGCGTGGGTGGCAGCTGCAGTAATTGCCTACCTTTTGTCGAATAGTGTGCTTGATTTCCTGCGCTGGCCGATCACAGAGATAGCCCAAACACGAAGCGCGTCTATAAATTATGACAGCATAACCGGCGCTTTCGAACTGAAGCTAAGAATTACCCTCTACCTCAGTATTGTCCTGTCTAGCCCCATGTGGCTCTATCAGGCAGTAGCCTTTGTAACTCCAGGACTACATGCTAAGGAAAAGAAATACCTGCTTGGCTTTATCGCTACTGCATTTCCATTATTTATTCTTGGTGCTGTAACGGGAGCCTACATTTTCCCTCAAATGGTAGAGCTGCTTGCCGGCTTTGCCTCACCAGAGGAAACCACACTGTTGCAAGCTTCGTACTATTTCACGTTTGTACTCAACATCGTTGTCACGACAGGAATTGCGTTTGTGGTCCCAGTTCTAATGGTTATGTGCAACTTTTTGGGCCTTTTGCCAGCATCTGTCCTATTGAAAAATTGGAAGTTTCTGGTTTTGATTATTTGCCTCTTCTCAGCCCTTGTTACCCCTTCAGCGGACCTCGTGTCGATGCTTATTATCAGCGGACTTCTGGCGCTTCTGTTCGGTACCGCAATGGTTATCGCGTGGTTTCACGACCACAGAAAGACTCTCCGAGGAGCGTGCAACTAATGTTTGGTTTAGGAATAGAAAAAATTGTCATCATAGGAATTATTGCCGCTTTTCTTATCGGACCCGAACAACTACCTGTGTACGCCATGCGACTTAGGGAAGCAGTGAGAGCCTTCAGAGGCTTCTCGAGCCGCATTAAGAGTGAAATTGGAGAGACGACTGGATTTCCCATCGACACTGCTGATTGGAATGAACAGATCCAACGGTACAATCCCAGGTCACTTCTCCAAGAAGCGTGGGAGCAATCATCTGAAGCTGTTCAACCCGCAGGTCCTGCTCATAAGGATGAGGGAGCGCAAACCATAGAACCTAAGCAATCGACTCAATCTGCTAAGACGTTTGAGCAAAAGAGCCCAGCCGTAACTCAAAGTGTGCCAAGGCGATGGAAGCTGGTTGGCGGTTCCTCGGGGCATCCTAAGCGAATTCCGGTGCCGACGGCATCAGAAGACTTAGCAGATTCAGCCGGATGACGCGATAATGATGAAATGAGCGCCCTCATGATACGAAGAGAATCCTTCAACCGCTTTCCCCACTGGTTTGGAGAGCTAGTCTTCGCAGCTATTGTCGTGATTCTTACTTTCCTTCCAGGACCGGCCCTGCCTTTTCCTCCGCGGGATGTGCCTAACCACCATCTAGCGTGGCCCATACCGATTGTGCCAATATTCGCTGTATTCGTAATGCTTGTGCGGCACCGGTGGCCAGTTCCCTCATTTGTCAGCGCACTTGTGCTGTACCTCGTGGCTACATTCGCCCACATGCCGAGCCTTGGAGTAGGGGTAGCGCTAATTATCGTTGCTTTCACTATGGCCGATAATCTCTCCACGAAACTCGCTTGGATCCTAGGGACTTTAAGCACGGTGATTGTTGCTCTCACAAGCGTGATAGTTGCAAAGAACTCTGCTGTAGATTCGCAAGTATTCATTTTTGCTATAGGCATTGCGTTAGGGACAGCTCTAGGAGACAGCAACCGTTCACGAAGGGAATACGCCGCTGCAATGAAGGAACGCGCGGAACGCGCCGAGCAAACTCGCGAGCAAGAAGCAGCTCGACGCGTTGCGGAAGAACGCCTCAGAATTGCTCAAGATCTGCACGACACTGTCGCTCACCGTATCTCCATAATCAGCTTGAATGCTGGCGTTGCATCAACGGCACTCGAGCGGAAACCAGAACAATCTAAGGAAGCCTTAGTTTTGATACGGGAAGCTTCTAGGGAAGTGCTGAATGACATCGGGGTTCTCCTTCGATACTTAAGGAATACCGAAGGGGAAGCCTCCTCACGTCTCCCGCAACCGACGATTGCCAAGATTCCTGAAGTTATTGAGGGCTATAGGAAACTGGGCATGACCGTCGATTATGAAACATTAGGTGATCTAGGCGCCTGCAATGAGACTGTAGGTGCAGTAGTATTTCGGTTTGTCCAAGAGGGGCTAACTAATGCCCATAAGCATGGCTCTGATAACTACGTTCATGTGAAATTTGAGCAGCGTCCCCAGGAAACCACCGTGGATATCTCTAACCCCATATCGTCAGCGCGGAAAAATCAACCGAGTGCTCCCAGCGGAAAGATGGGACTTCTTGGACTTCGTGAGCGAATCAATGCGATTGGCGGGGAATTCCAACAAAGTATAAGTGAGGGGACTTTTTCAATACGGGCAATAATCCCGACAGGGCTGGAGGCTTAGACGTGGTTCGGGTAGTAGTAGCGGACGACCAAGCGCTTATTAGACAAGCTGTCGTCGGAATTCTTGACCTCAATGACGAGATTGAGGTCGTTGGACAGGCGAAAGACGGCTATGAGGCTATCGACTTGGCCCAGGAAAGCAATCCCGACGTAGTCCTCATGGACATTCGGATGCCACGATTAGATGGAATCGAAGCCACCAAGCGGATATGCTCTGGCATGCCATCTACTAAAGTACTTATCCTTACCACCTTTGAAGAGGATGAGTTTGTTTTTGCCGCATTACGTGCCGGCGCGAGCGGCTTCATCGGCAAAGGCACCGAGCCCGAAGACATAGCGGAAGCAATCTTCTCAGTTCACAAAGGGGACGCTTTGCTTTCTGCCAAAGCAACTCAATCCCTCATTGAGAGCTACCTTGATTCGAATTCCTCCACACATTTGAATAAAGAAATCGTCAACAGTCTTCACCATCTCACTGGCAGAGAGCAGGAAGTCCTTCAGGCTGTTGGGAAGGGCCTCTCAAATCAAGAAATAGCGGATCACTTTTTTATCTCACCGCTTACGGTTAAGACACATGTCAATCGGATTATGTCTAAGTTGCACGCGCATGACCGTGCTCAACTAGTAATTACAGCGTATGAAGGTGGCCTTGTCGTGCCTGGAAGCAATGAAGGTTGATTTCAGTGCGTGTGCTTGTATAGGCGCTGGACAGTGTTCTATTTCCGTCATGTGCCACGCAGTGTCGCATTGTGGGATGGCGAATTTTGAGATGTATATATTCTTCTTTTGCGGTCATACACTGCACATTAGGAAGGCTCTCACAGGGGGCAGGTCTGCACTAAGCTACGACCAGCGCAACCGCAACAACCAGCTCAAATAACCAATTAACGGGCAGACTAGCTCAGGCGAAATAGAAGTTTCTAAAGAGAAAGAATTGCAGCGAGCTTTTGAGCTCAAGTGCCGCACCGTTGAGAACTCTGCCCCTAGTTCTGGTACTTGGCGCAGCGGCGGAAGAGCGTGAGCATGCCAACGCCGAAGATGAAGCTTCCGGTAAAAGCCGCAGCGCGCAGGGAAGTGACCTCGTGGAAGAGGGCAGGCACCATGAGAATGGCGATAACAGAGCTAATGACTCCTAGGACGAGGAAAGTAATCGTCACGATAGGTCCCGGTGTGGATTGCTGCGGCATGGGGGGTCAGTCCTTTCATCACTCAATTCTGATGAAAATAACTCTAGGTTGCCCTCCCAGGAGCTGCAATAGGAAATTCTTAAGGGATCAAGCAGGGCCTTAGGATTCTAGGGCAGGAAAGACCTCGTCGCACAGCAGGTGGGCGAGCTCCCGCTTTGGGTTGGTGGGGTCTACCCATGCGACTTCGGCAATCTCTGCGGCTGCGCGGGCAAGGACTGGGCGTGGGTAGGTAAAGATGTGGCCGCGCACGGTTTCGCCGGGTTCATTGGCGGCTGGTGCGTCGAAGATGCCGAGCGGGGAAAGCTCCGGGAGGCGGACCTCCACACCGATTTCTTCTGCGACCTCGCGGGCTGCGGCCTGTGTGGGGGTTTCGCCAGCCTCAAGCTTGCCGCCAGGTAACTGGAACTTGGTGGAAGAATTTTTGCGCACGGTGAGGACATGGCCAAAGGAATTACGGAAAACTACGGCGGCAACTTCAATCATGGGCCCGACTATAACTCGCTGCAGCGGGTTAATTCAGAATGCCGGGTGCCCACTCGCGCTCCACTTGGGCAAGCGCTGCTTCTATCTGCTGCGCATCCAAGCCGATATTGGGAGTGCCTGTGGATACCGGGGCACCGGCGAGTACGGCCAGTAGTGCCCAGCCATTATTAACGCTGGGGCTCACACGCAGCTCGTCGGGGTTGTCCGCAATGGCGGTGCCATCTGACCTCATCAATTCGGGCGGATAGTCGACAGCTTTCACGGTTGCGAGCTCTGGTAGTACTTCTGTGGAGCCATCAGGAAAGAACACCATGATGCGCGCCTGGTGGAAGTAATAGTGGTCATCGCCTACAGGGTTCTTTTCTTCCTTGGTATCAAAGTGGTAGAAGTTTCCCACCAGTACGGGATAAAACTCGAGCCAGTTATTGGCCCACGCTGTGCGGAGCAGAGTGCGCTCATTGTGGGTCGAGGCCAGCCAGCGAACGGGCTTGGAAATGCCGAATGCGATGATAGGCAGGCTGATGAGCAAGGCGATGCGGAAATCGAGTCCGGTAAGAGCAAAGGGGAAGAGTCCCAGAATTACGATGCTACCCATATGGAAGAGCTGGAAGAGGAAATCGAATTTCGTATGGTTCTTGGACGGGCAAGGGCCGTTATTAATAACGGCCTCGCGCAAGCCGGTGGCATCGGGGCGGGTATTTGGGGTGCTAACGCGCTTGATGTTCTCTTTGCTGAAAAACTCGTCCTCGTTCGGGGAGGATGGCACGTAGTTGCACAAGCGCAGGTTCATAGGGGATGGATGCTCCTTTGCTCAGGGGGCTGGCCTGTGCCTATGAGGCTACGGAAAGGCGAAGCGTTGCGTGGGCTTGTCGCGACGCAAGAGACAAATGAATATAAAGTGGTGCCCATGAGTGACTCGAGGTTTCCCCGTTCGGTGTTTGCAGTTGGCACCGACCCTGATCCGCGTTTCACGCTCGCTAATGAGCGCACGTTCCTGGCGTGGATTCGCACTTCCCTGGCGTTGATTGCTGGCGGAGTAGCACTTGAGGCCTTTGACGTTCCGCTGCCAGGCACCCTGCGTGCCGCGGTATCGGTCTTCATGCTGATAGTCGCCATAATCTTGCCCGTGGTGGCGTGGGGGCATTGGAAGCAATCAGAGCGCGCAATGCGAGAGAATCGATCGCTACCGTTTAGTTTCGGCCTTCCGGTCCTTGTTGCTGTAATCGTGGTGGTGGCTGGTGCGCTTTTGGTAGGCGAGTTCCTTGTCTAACCAGCCCTTTGATCCTGGTCTGCAACCAGAGCGCACGCGCCTGTCTTGGCAGCGCACCCTTTTGGCGCTTTCCTTAGTGTTGCTAGGCGTGATGCGGGCGGTGAGTGTGCACGTCTTCTTGCCGCTCGTCCTCCTTGCCGCCGGGGTGCTGGCGCTGGTCTTGGCGGTGTGGCAACGTGCTTCGCTTGTCGACGTCGCCCTGTCTTCCCAGGCTCCCCTTCCGCATGCAATCATTTTGGCCAGTACCGCCGGTCTGGTGTCTTTGCTGGCAGCCTTCGCCCTGTGGGGTCTATTCCTGTAGTCATCCCGGTGTCGTCATTGAGGTGGCTTCTGGGCGTCGTCATGCGGCCAGGGAGGATCTCTGGCGGATTTTCTGGGCAAATGACGTAGTCTAAGAAGGCTGAAGTCAATAACCTGGGGCTGGAAAGGCGGGTAGGCCATGGAGGAGACCACCGAGCGGGCTAGCGATATTGTCGAGGCATGGCTCAAACAAGAAGACGCCATTGACCCCACCAAGGCCCCGCGCCTCCAGGAACTCCTGGAGAGGGTGCCCCTGCAGGAACTCATCGCCGTCGTCGAGCGGCAAAATGCCGTCCGGTCGGCCTTGGCCCTGCGCTTGCTGCCGCGCCAGAAATCAATCGTCGTCTTTGATGCCCTCGATGCAAAGCATCAGGCCGATATCATCGATGAGCTGGGCAATGCTGATGTCTATGAGTTCTTCGACGAGCTTGACCCGGAAGACCGCGTGGCTTTGCTGGATGAGCTGCCCGCGGAGATTGCGGACCGGCTGCTGCGCTCACTGACTCAATCCAAGCGCGATGTCACGGGCGTGGTGTTGGGCTATGTCAAGGGTTCGGTGGGGCGCCGAATGTCACCCGAGGTGCCTGGAATCCACCCGGACATGAGCGTTAGGGACGCGCTGTTTAAACTGCGGGAGACCGCACATGAGCTGGAAACTATCTACACCGTGCCCATTACCCGCGAGGATAGGCGTCTTGTGGGGGTGGTGAGCCTGCGCGAAATCTTCACCGCTGATGCCGCGCTGACCATGGCCGATATTATGCACGACCCCATTTTTGCCCGTGCTAGTGCTGATGCGGAAGAAACCGCGCGTTGGTTCCTCCCATTGGACATTCTTGCGCTGCCAATCGTGGATGATTCGCACCGCTTGGTTGGTCTGCTGACGTGGGACGATGCTACGGACATTGTGGAGGAAGAAGATAGCGAGGACTCCGCTCGTGCTGGCGGTACCGAGGCCCTTCAACAGCCGTACCTATCCACGCCTTTGCTCAAGCTGGTGCGCTCGCGCATCGTATGGCTGCTCGTGCTGGCAGTTTCTGCGCTGTTGACTGTGCAAGTATTGGACTCCTTTGAAGGCACGCTGGCCAAGGCCGTGGTTCTCTCACTATTTATCCCGCTGCTGACCGGCACCGGTGGCAATACCGGCAATCAGGCTGCCACCACTGTGACTCGTGCTTTGGCGCTGGGCGATGTCCGCACCCGCGACCTCGTTGCCGTTTTGTGGCGCGAGCTACGCGTCGGCATGTCGTTAGGCGCCGTGCTCGGCTTGGCGGGACTGGGCCTGGCTACGCTGGTCTATGGCATGAGCATCGGCTTGGTCATCGGTTCGACGCTGTTTTTGATTTGCTCGATTTCTGCGACCGTAGGCGGGCTGATGCCCATCGTGGCTAAGACCATCGGTGCCGATCCGGCGGTCTTTTCCAACCCGTTTATCTCTACCTTCTGCGATGCCACGGGCCTCATTATCTACTTCCTGATTGCTAAGACCGTGCTGGGCATTTAACCCACCCTTGATCGATCGGGGGGTGGAGGAGTGGTGGAGCCATTTCTGGTTTTAGGCAGGTGTGGTGTGTGCTATTCGGGGGTGCGGGGGTGGTTTATTGTGACGGGATATGGTTTCTGCGTCACATGTTTTGTATGGTCAGTGCATGCTTCGCAGTGAATTAGATAACTTTCTATTTGCTGTCTAGGCCAGCTAATAACCTGGGAAGTACGGAGCATATCCCTCAGCACAGTCCTCTCTTAGTGAAGGAGCGCGCGGTATGACCACCCCGCATACTCACGAATCCACCGCCCACACCGAAGGTGACGAAGCCCCTAAAGTCCCACGCGGCGAATGGCGCCGGCAGTTTATTGGCCTCTTCGCGGGCTTGGCATTGGCGGTACTTGTCTTCTTTATTTTCCCCTCCAATGCCATTGAGACAGTCCAAGGCTCCTCTGGCGCAGATCCGGAAGCCGAGTACACGCTTGGTGCCATCCGCGCTGTTGCAGCGGTGACGATCCTTATGGGCGTGTGGTGGATGACTGAAGCTATTCCGCTCGCTGCCACCGCGCTGCTTCCGTTGGTTATTTTCCCTCTAGCTGGCGTCGGATCAATCAAGGAAGTAGGCGCCCCGTATGCCTCCGCCACCATTTTCTTGTTCATGGGTGGCTTCCTCATCGCGCTGTCCCTGCAGCGCTGGAACCTGCACCGCCGCTTGGCCCTTTATGTGGTGAAGGTGATTGGTACCTCTCCCAAGCGCCTTATCTTGGGCTTTATGCTGGCCACCGGATTTTTGTCCATGTGGGTTTCTAATACGGCTACGGCCGTGGTCATGTTGCCTATTGGTACCTCGGTGCTCGCGCTGACCGCAGAGACCGTAGGTGGCTGGGAGAAGCAAAAGAAATTTGCCACGGCCCTCATGCTGGGCATTGCCTATTCCGCGTCCATTGGTTCGCTGGGTACGCTCATTGGCACCCCGCCGAATGCCTTCCTGAACGCGTATATGGCCGATACCTGGGGCGTTACCCTTGGCTTTGGTCGATGGATGGCGGTCGGTGTGCCGCTCGCCGTGATCTTCCTGCTGATTGCTTGGGCACTACTTATCACCATTTTCAAGCCAGAGATGAAGGATATTCCGGGCGGCCGTGAGCTTATCGACGATGAGATTAAGGCCCTCGGCCCTTGGACCCGCCCTCAGATTATGACCGGCATCATCTTTGTTCTGGCCGCCGCAGCGTGGGTAATCCTGCCGCTGGTGCTTAAGGAATTTGAGAACTATGACGATGCCATCGTGGGTATCGCTGCCGGCATCGTGCTCTTTATTCTTCCGGCGGATAATCAGCGTCGCACTCGACTGCTCGACTGGAAGACTGCCAATGAGATGCCGTGGGACGTTCTCTTGCTCTTCGGCGGCGGCCTGTCGCTGTCCTCGGTCTTTAATTCTTCCGGACTGTCCCTGTGGATTGGTGAGATGGCTAAGGGACTGAGCGTCCTCCCAGTTGTCCTTATCGTCGCCGCCGTAGCCGCACTGGTGCTCTTCCTGACTGAGATCACCTCTAATACCGCAACGGCTGCCACCTTCATTCCAATCATGGGCGGCGTTGCCGTGGGGGTTGGCCTGACCGCGGAGGGAGATATCAACGTTCTTCTGCTCACCATCCCAGTGGCGCTCGCGGCAACCTGTGCATTTATGCTCCCCGTGGCTACCCCGCCGAACGCCATTGCCTATGGTTCTGGCTACGTCAAGATTGGCGAGATGATCAAGGGCGGTCTCGGACTCAATATCATCGGCATCTTCCTCATTACCCTTACGGTGTACCTGCTGGCGGTGCCTATCTTCGGCCTCTCAATCTAGGTGACTTAGCCATTCCCTAATGAAAAACGTTATCATTAGGGAATGGCTACACCCGTTACCGTGCTGTCCGGATTTTTAGGCAGCGGAAAAACTACGCTCTTAAACCATCTGCTTGCTAACCGCGAGGGGCGCAAGCTGGCCGTCATTGTCAATGACTTCTCCGAGGTCAATATTGACGCCGCTCTCGTTGCCGGCGAGGGCCACCTTGAGCGCGGGGAGGATCGCTTTGTCGAGCTCTCTAATGGCTGCATTTGCTGCACCCTGCGCGAAGACCTTATTGAATCCGTGGGCAAGCTCGCCCGCTCCGGCCGCTTCGACCAGATCGTCATCGAATCCACCGGCATTTCCGAACCCATGCCCGTTGCGGCCACCTTTGAGTGGGAGTTTGAGGATGGCACGACGCTTGCCGACGTCGCCCCCATCGACACCATGGTCTCCCTCGTGGACGCTTCCACCTTTCTTGACCAGTTGCGCCGTGGCAAGAGCCTTGCGTCCCAAAGCATCGAAGCCACGCCCGGCGATGACCGCACCGTGGCTGACCTCCTAGTGGACCAAGTTGAGTTCGCCGACCTTATCCTCATCACCAAGACCGACGTGGTTGATGCTGCCGAAGCCGAACGGGTCATCGCTACCGTGCGCGCCATGAACCCCCGCGCCCGCGTCGTGATTGTTACCAACGGTGTCATCGACCCGCGACTCGTCCTCGATGCCCACTTGTATGACATCGCTACCGCTGCCACCTATCACGGCTACGCCGAAGAACTGGCCAACCCGCATACCCCCGAGACCGAGGAATATGGCATCTCCTCGGTGGTCTTTCGTGCGGATCGGCCCTTTAATCGCGAGCGCTTACTTGCCGCCCTGCGGGCCAGCACCGGTCTGGTGCGTTCCAAGGGGTACTGCTGGATCGATACCGATCTGCGCGTTGCGCACGCCTGGCAGCAAGCCGGCCCGAACCTCCAGATCATGCCCGCGTCCCTCTGGGCGGCCAATGGTGTGACCCCTGGTGCTGAAATTGTTCTCATCGGCATTGACTTCGACCACGAGGCCACCCTGCAGGCTTTCCGGGATGCCCTGCTTTCCGACGCCGAAGTTGCCGCCCTCATTCCTTCCTAAAGCCTTCCCACTTCTCGTGGGTAAACGCCAAGTGAACTGGGGATTTGGTAGTTTCCCAGACCGTGGGTATAGTTATTTCTCGTTGCACAGCAGAGCGCACGCACTGCTTACCAACGGTCTGCGCCCGTAGCTCAACGGATAGAGCATCTGACTACGGATCAGAAGGTTGGGGGTTCGAATCCCTCCGGGCGCACAAAATGAGCCGCCTTCGGGCGGCTTTTCTTGTATCTAATCTATTTCGCAGGTGCCCGTCTATGAAGTCTTCCTCATTGCTGCCGGGTCTCATTGCCGGCATTGTCCTTGGCCTCGCACTATGGCTCGGTTCTGGGAGCCTGTGGCTCCTTCTGGGCGGAGTTGTGCTTGGTCTAATATGCGCCCCGCTTCTCAAGCTTGCTGCTGATCCCTCTCGGTCGCGCAAATATCGCGATGATAACTTCCGCGATTAGGCGGATTTTCACTGCCGCAATAAGTCATATGTACCCCCTTTATAAAATGCAGGACACGTATAAAACGTTCACAGCAACCTCCCAGACAGACTTAGTAGAAAAAGAAAGTCTTTATTAATAAGGGGACTGCGGCAACGCGCTCCCCTCTGTCTTGAAGGAGAACGCCCGGTGTCCGCATCTTCGCGCATCGTTGGGCTTGATATAGCCCGCTCACTTGCCATTATTGGCATGGTAGTCCTGCACATGGCCTCCCTCGTGTGGCATACCAAAGTCATTCTCAACGGCCTGCCCGCCGCGCTTTTTGCCATTTTGGCGGGCATCACATTGATGATCATTGCCCGCAATTTCACGGTGACGACGCTTCTGCGCATCCTCGCCCGAGGCTGCATAATTACACTCATCGGCCTTGCTCTACTGCCCCTTGGAGGAGAGATTCAGGTCGTCCTAGTAGTAATTGGCATCACCATGATGTTGCTGTGCTGGGTTCCCCCGTTGCACTGGGCCTGGAAGCTAATCCTTTTCGCTGCGGCCACCGTAGCCGCGACCGTGAAATACGCTCCGCTGACCCTACCGCAGGTCTACCCACTGCTGGCCTATATCGCTTATTTCTTCGCCGGCATGCTGCTCTATGAAATCTATATTCGCAAGCAACGCGCAGCTGCGCAGTGGGCTTCCACTGCTATAGCCGGCATCGTTGCCGCTATCGGTTTTTACTTCCGCTTTACTACGGACATTCCTGGCTGGCTACGTTTTACCGGCCACACCGGTGTCGTGGGTGAGATCGTGCTGTCCATTGCCGTCGCTGCAGTCGTCCTACATCTCTGCCTGCTTGCTGGTCGAGCTGCGTCCAAGCTGGTCTATCCCTTTGCTGCGCTGGGTGCGATGTCGCTGAGCATCTACATCTTGCAGGTGCTCACCGCCTACTACTGGCAAAGCCACATCGCCCTGCACAACACCGCCTGGGCCTGTGCCTTCATTGCCCTCTTCCTCGTTATCGCAACCCTGTGGCGCCGCCTGATAGGGAAGGGGCCGGCCGAATGGGCCGTCGCCAAAGCCATTGCCATCGCCGTTCCTGCCGGAAAGAAGGACTAATCATGCAGCACAAAATTTTCCCCGCCTTGCTCGCCGCCAGCATCGTGGCACTGACTGCCGCCCCGGCCACTGCTCTCGAACACGGCGATCCAGCTACGGACTCCCCGGAGGCCCAGACTGTCGCCCAACTCAAGATAGGACGCGTGGGTAGTTTCGGTGATTGTACCGGTACTCGCGTGGCCGCCCAATGGGTGCTCACCGCACGTCACTGCCTCGAGTCCGTGAATAACACGGGCACCCAGGCCCGCATCAACGGAACCACCTACGACACTGATTCCTGGGCACTGTCCCCGCTTTCCGACGCCGCCCTTCTCCACCTCACCGCCCCTGTCACCGATACAAAGCCCGCAGAGATTTCCACCCAAGTTCCGGAACCGGGCAAACGCGGCACACTCTACGGCTGGAGCAGTAGTTCTTCTATGGCGCGCCGCGGTCAGCTGCCCCAAGCGGAAATGGAAGTAGCCGAGCTCCTCGGCGGTAGCCCCGCCGAACCTGCTGGCGCGGACGCTGCCGCGAGCGCCGGTGCGGATGCCGATGGCGGAGAAAGCGTTCCCGCGGCCGAGGCCATGCCGGGACTTAAAATGCCGGAGGGTACAGAAAGCGTGCCAGCCAGCGAGGCGATGCCGGGTGGGGCGCCAGATGGCCCGATGCCACTCATTGAAAGCGCCATCCTCGACGTACACTCCACCGGCCGAGCCGGCATGCAGGGTGGTGACTCCGGCGGCCCCTTCTTTGTAGACGGTAAGCTCGCCGGACTCGCCACGGCGGGCACCGCGAACGGGGACCCAGACTTGCCTTCACCTAGTGCGGCTATTACCACGCTGGCCGGCACCAAGGAGTGGATCGAGGGAGTAGTGAGCGGACGCGATAAGGAAGCGATTCTCACCGCGGAAACCACTCCCGAACCGCCGAAAACCCCGCAGACCAGCGCCGACCACGCTTGGTTTTATGCCGGAATAGCAGTGCTAGGTCTTATTGCCGCCGCGGTAGTATCCCGGATTCCTGGCCTGCGGGGTCGCAAGCGCTAGAAAATCTCGATGCGCCCGCCCAGGGACTCGGACTGGCGCAGCTGCGCCACCCAGTTCGGGCCGCCTGGGTGCAGGCGCAGCACCGGGCGGGAAGAAATCTTGATCGGGGAAACCGATTCCTTGCGCGCGCCAGAACGGGCATCGATACGGGTGCGGGCGCGATAACCGGCGTCGGAAAGCTCGGCGATGGAAGGCTCGGGGGAGTCGAGCTTCTCGCGGGCGTCGCGAAGCAAATCCAAGGCCTCGTCCAAAGCCTCCACCAACGCCGGGGCATTGGTTTCGCACATCTGCTGCACTAGCTCCGGGTGCGTACCGGCCACGCGCGTGGCGTCCTTGAAGGAACCGGCAGACAGGGACTGCGCCAAGATTCCGCCGTTATCGCCCACCACGGCGAGAATTTCGGCGAAGACATGCGGCAGGTGGGAAATGCGCGCCACCGCAGCATCGTGGTTAGCTACGCGAATAGGAACCGCCTCCGCGTGCACCATCTGCGTCATGCGTACAACCTCGGTAAAGGTCTCAATCCACTGCTTAGGAATCTTTTCCCCACGCGCCTCGCACTCTGCGGCATAGTCATAAGTAATGCCCCACGCCGCACGGCGGAAGAGGTCCCGCTGGGAGTTATCCCAACCGGACTTGGAGGTGCCCGCCATCGGGTGGCCGCCCACATAGCGCGATTCCATGCCGCGTTCGAGGACCTGCTGGCGTACCGCGGTCTTCACGGAAACCACATCTGTAATGCCGCAGCTAGGCGCGTGCTCCTGGATGGCATCGAGGACCTCGCCCACTGCGGTCATGGGAACAGCAATCACAATGAGCGCGTTTTCCGCTTCCGCGCGGGTCAAAATAGCGGGAAGATCATCGGTGACGTCAAAGCCCTGCTTTACTGCAGTGCGGGCGCCAGAAGTGGAGTGGTTATATCCAAAAACGGGGTGTTTATATCCGGCTAGATCGCGCAGCAGAGAGCCGCCGATGAGGCCGAGGCCAATAATGCAGATAGGGCGTTGAACATCTTGAGAACTCACGGTGACAATTGTGGCACAACACGACTAATCTCACGAGGTATGAGCAACGAAAATTACTCCTTCGCGGTAACCGTCGCCCGCACTGCGGGCCAGTGGCTGGTGCGCAGCTTCAACGATGACTTCGAGGATCCGCAGACCTCCATTAATGCGGTGCGCAGCCTGCGCTCTGAGGGCGCTGCGTTCGCGCTGCTGTGTGTGGAGGATGCCTATTTCATTGCCGTGCGCCCCGTGCCGGGCGGGGTGAAGATGCTCATTTCGGATGCCACCTATGGCGTTGATGATGACTTTGCGGCCGATTTCATGGATATCAACGACCATGAAATCCCGGATGTGGACCCTGAAGAGGCCGACCCTTATGGTGAGGGCGATTTCGATATCTTCGCCGATCTCGGCCTATCCGAGGATCAGGTGGGCTACATCATCGACAATGACGAAGACTGGCCTTCTGATATGTTGCTGCGCATCGCCGGCGAGCTCGGCTTCGGCGATGAACTGGAAGACGTCATTGATAACGCCTGAGCCCCTCCTGCGCGCAGAGGCCCGCATGCGCCGCGCCCTGGACGTCGCCAAGTGCACCCCGGCAGGCGATGTGCCGGTGGGTGCGGTGCTTTTTGATGCCGCCGGAAAAGAACTCGCCACCGGAGTAAACCGTCGCGAGCAACGCGCCGATCCCACAGCCCACGCCGAGGTAGAGGCCATCCGGCAAGCAGTGCGCGTCTATGGAGACGGTTGGCGCCTTTCCGGCTGCGAGCTTGTCGTCACCTTGGAGCCTTGCGCCATGTGCGCCGGAGCCTTGCAGGCGGCGTGTGTGGGTTCGGTAGTCTTCGGCGCTTTTGAACCCAAGACCGGCGCGTGCGGCTCGCTAATCGATGTCCTTCGTGCCCCCACTGCGCCCTTTACCCCGCAGGTTCGCGGCGGCGTTCTCGAAGAAGAGTGCGCCGCGTTGCTCAGAAACTTTTTCGACGACCTGCGTTGAAAGTGCGTACACTGGTGCCCATACATTATCCGTCTAATCAAAGGAGTGATTATGGGCGATTTGGAAAACAAGAAGGACGGCCTCGTAGGCAAGGCAAAGGAAGCCTACGGCGAAGCTACCGGCAACGAGGACGTAGCTAACGAGGGCAAGGCCGACCAGGTCACCTCCGAGGCTAAGGACAAGCTGTCCGACGCTGCCGACGGCATCAAGGACAAGGCCAACGAGGTTATCGGCGGCCTGAAGGACGACTAATCCTCATCCGTATTTCTGCATATCGCTGCGCTGGCACCCCGCTGGCGCAGCGATTTTGTCGCTCGGGCGCACTCCCGTAATCTGGAACGCGGTGGCGTGTCCGAGCGGCCGAAGGTGATCGCCTCGAAAGCGATTGTTGGGTAACCCCCAACCGCGGGTTCAAATCCCGCCGCCACCGCACCGAGATCCCGGTCTGTTTGCGCAGGCCGGGATTTTCTTTTTCCCGGCTAGGCCGCGGGGCGCGGGGGAGGGGCCCGGCTGGCCGCCAGCTGTGAAAACTGGGACGCAGGTGGCTTCGCGATAGGGGATTATAGGGTGCGGCCACTACACTAGGGCGAAGTTCACCCCGTCCCCCACGTGAATGCGAAGGTACATCTACCCGTGGCTACATTGCTTTATCGTCTTGGGCGCTGGTCTTTCCTCCATAAGTGGAAGGTCATCGTGGCATGGCTGCTGCTGCTCGCCGCCGTTGGCGGTGCCGCCGCTTTGCTGATGAAACCGATGACGAGCGAGTTCTCCATCAAGGGAACCCCATCTATCGACGCCACCTATAAGACCATGGACCTCTTCCCAGAGGGCGGCAACCCT
Organism: Corynebacterium sp. KPL4035; assembly: GCF_037908325.1. Taxonomy (NCBI): domain Bacteria; kingdom Bacillati; phylum Actinomycetota; class Actinomycetes; order Mycobacteriales; family Corynebacteriaceae; genus Corynebacterium; species Corynebacterium sp. KPL4035. The sequence continues at coordinate 231,678 of NZ_JBBMGF010000002.1, forward strand.
GCCAATTCACCCTCGGTCAACGTGGTCTTCAAGGCCCCAGATGGCCAGAAGCTTTCTGATCCAGCAAACCGCGAGGCCATCGACGCCACCATCTCCTACCTCGAAGACAACCTGAAGATGGGCGATACCACGCGCTTTGGCAACCCGCTTGAGGTCTCGCCCCGTCTGCAAGATCAGGTCATCCACCAATTCACGGATATGGGGCTGCCGGAAGCATCTGCCCGCGCTGATGCGGATAACCTCGCCATGGTCAACGATGACGAGACCATTGCGTATACCACCTTCAATTTTGACGCCGAGTCGCCTTATAGCGTGGAGCAAGCAGATAAAGACACCGTCACGGAGGCGATGAATATCGCCCGCGACCGCGGCCTTACCGTCGAAGGCAATGGCGCCGGCTTTGGCGATGAGATCGCGGTCAACTCCACCTCCGAGATCATCGGGCTGGGCGTCGCTTTCCTCGTGCTCATTTTTACCTTCGGCTCGCTGGTGGCCTCGGGGATGCCATTGGTTTCCGCCGTCATTGGCGTGGGACTCGGCGCGCTGGGCATGTTTATTGCCACCCACTGGATTGAGCTCAATAATATGACCCCGGTTCTGGCCATCATGATCGGCCTGGCTGTGGGCATCGACTATGCGCTGTTTATTCTTTCGCGCTACCGCGCCGAGCGCCGCCGCATGGATGGGCCCGATGCCGCAGGCATGGCGGTGGGTACGGCCGGCTCCTCCGTGGTCTTTGCCGGCGCGACGGTCTTTACCGCGCTCTTCGCGCTCATCATTGCGCGCATTGGCTTCCTCACGGCCATGGGCTTGGCCGCCGCCGGCACCGTCGCGATCGCCGTCTTGGTCTCGCTCACGCTCATCCCTGCGATGCTGGGCTTGCTGGGCGATAAGGCCTTCCATGGCCGAATCCCCGGCGTGGCCGGCAACCCGACCCGCAAGGGCAAGCGCCGCCGCGGGCCCACCATGGGCAACCGGTGGGTGCGTTTAGTCCAGAAGGTGCCCGGCCTGGCTATGGCGCTGGTCGTGCTCTCCTTGGGGGCTATGACCGCGCCGGTACTCCAGATGGAGCTTGCCCTTCCGGCCGATACCACGTCGAACCCCGATACCACCCAGCGCAAGGCCGCCGACATCATGTCCGAGGGCTTTGGCCCCGGCGTCAACGGTCCTTTCCTCGCCGTGGTCGATGCCCACACGGTCAACGCGGAATCCGGCGCCTTGGCCCCGCTTGTCGACGCCCAGTCCCAACCCGAACCAGCCCCCGCTCCCGAGCAGGATGCGGCCGAGAATGCTGCCCCCGAAGAGGAGATGCCTGAGCAGCCGCAGGGGGACCAGCCCGCGGCCGAGCCGGAGATCACCCCGGCCGCTGAGGTGGTAGACACCTCCGCAGATGCGGCCGACGCTGCCTCCCCGGAGGACAAGGCCGCGCTTGCGTCCTTCCTCTACACCGCGGACCAGCTCAAGGGCTTGGGCGGGGTGAAGCACGCGCAGATTGTCGGCCTGAGCCAGGACAAGCGCGCCGCACAGATCATGGTTACCCCTGAAACCGCGCCCACGGACGCTGCAACGGTGAACGTTGCGCACGCGCTGCGCTCGGCCACCGGCGAGATCGAGGACGCCACCGGTACCGACATTGGCCTGACTGGCCTAACGGCCGTGCAGCTCGATATCACCGAGCGCCTCGAGGAAGCCATGGTGCCGTACCTGGCCATCGTCGTGGGTCTGGCCATTGTGCTGCTGCTGTTGGTCTTCCGCTCCATCTTGGTGCCGCTGGTTGCGGGCTTGGGCTTCCTGTTGTCCGTCGGCGGCGCCTTCGGCCTGACCGTCCTGGTCTGGCAGGAAGGCCTGTGGAACCTGGTGCCCGCGCCGGGCCCGCTGATTTCCTTCATGCCCATCTTCCTCATCGGCGTGACCTTTGGCCTCGCGATGGACTACCAGGTCTTCCTGGTCACCCGCATGCGCGAGCACATTTCTCGCCACCCGGAGGGCACCGGCGGGCGTTATAGCGCCGTCGACGAGGCCACCATCACCGGCTTTACCCAAGGCGCCCGCGTGGTAACGGCCGCAGCCATCATTATGATTTCGGTCTTCGTGGCGTTTATTAACCAGCCGCTGCCATTTATCCAGATCTTCGGCTTTGCCTTGGCCGCCGGCGTGCTTTTCGACGCCTTCTTTATCCGCATGACCCTCGTCCCCGCCACCATGTTCCTTATGGGCCGCGCGACGTGGTGGATGCCAAAGTGGCTGGCCAAGATTCTGCCCACCCTGGACATCGAAGGCACCGCCCTGGAAGAAGAATGGGAAGCTAAACACGCCACCCCAGCCCCTATCCCTGCAGACAAGGAAGAAGAATAGAAATGGACTTGAGCTTCGACATCGGCAAGCGCCTGCCCGAAGGTCCCGGCAAGCACGGCCGCAGCGGTGTCATCCACACCCCACACGGCGATATTCAGACCCCGGCCTTCATCCCGGTGGCCACTAAAGCCACGGTAAAGACCCTGACTCCGGAGCAGATTCGCTCCACCGGCGCGCAAGCCATTTTGTCGAATGCGTACCACCTTTACCTGCAGCCAGGCCACGACATCGTGGACGAGGCCGGCGGCGTGGCGGAGTTCGAAAACTGGCACGGACCGACCTACACCGACTCCGGCGGCTTCCAGGTGATGTCGCTGGGCGTAGGTTTCAAGAAGGTCCTTGCGATGGATATCGCGGAACTTAGCGATAAGGACATCCGCGCGGCAAAGAAAGAGCGCATGGCGCAGGTGGACGAGGACGGCGTGGATTTCAAATCCGTTATCGACGGCTCCAAGCACCGTTTCACCCCTGAGAAGTCCATGCAGATCCAGCACGGGCTGGGCGCAGACATCATGTTCGCCTTCGACGAGCTGACCACGCTCGTTGATACGCGTACCTACCAGGAAGAATCCGTCGCCCGCACGCACCGCTGGGCCAAGCGCTGCCTGGATGAGCACGACCGCCTCACCCGCGAGCGCACCCACCGGCCGAAGCAGTCCCTGTGGGGCGTCGTTCAGGGCGCGCAGTATGAGGACCTGCGCCGCCAGGCCACTCGCGGCCTGCTCGACCTCGATCGCACCGCCCGCGAGGAAGGCAAGCGCGGCTTTGGCGGTTTTGGCATCGGCGGCGCGCTGGAGAAGGAAAACCTGGGCACCATCGTTGGCTGGGTCTGCGATGAGCTACCCGAGTACAAGCCGCGCCACCTGCTCGGCATCTCCGAGCCGGATGATATCTTCACTGCCGTCGAGGCCGGTGCCGATACCTTTGACTGCGTGGCGCCGACCCGCTTGGCGCGTCGCGGCGGCGTTTACACCCTCGACGGCCGCATGAACCTCACCAATGCGCGCTTTAAGCGCGATTTCGCTGGGGTCGACGAGGAATTCGGCGGCTACGTATCTGAGAATTACTCCCGCGCCTACCTGCACCACTTGCTCAAGGCGAAGGAATTCCTCGCAGGCACGCTGTGCACCATCCACAACGTGGAGTTCATGATTCGCCTGGTGGATAATATCCGCGCCGCCATCGACGGCGGCTACTACGAGGCCTACCGCGATGAATTCCTAGGCCGCTACTACGCCGGCAAGTAGTCCTCGCGCTTTTTAACCCACGAGATAACCATGGCCGTCACCGGCAGCATGACGGCCTCCATCAGGGTCTTCCACACGAATCCCACGATGACGTAGTTGATGAAACCACCCACCGTATCCACGCCGATTACCGGCGCGGCGATGGCGCAAAACAGCAGCGTATCGCCGAATTCGCCCACCACGGTAGAGGCGATAAGGCGCGCGAAAAGCCCCTTTTCGCCCGAGCGCTTCTTCATCGCAGTCAGCGTCCAGGCATTGAGTAGCTGGCCCACGAGATAGCCGGCTAGCGAGGCGGCCAGAATCTGCGGCATCAGGCCAAGCGTGGCCGCGAAGGCTTCCTGGCCCTCATAGAAATCGGCCGCCGGCAGCCAAATGGCGATATAGAAGCACACGGCCGCCAAGATGGCCATCGCGAAGCCGATGTAGACCGCGCGGCGCGTGGATTTAAAGCCATAGCACTCGGAGAGCACGTCGCCGACGATATAGGCCAGCGGGAATAGAAAGAAGGCACCGTCGGTCACCAGCGGGCCGAGCTGGACGCCCTTGGTGGCGTTGATATTGGAAATCAGGAAGGTCACCACAAACACGGTGACCAGCCAAGGGTAGAGAGTAGAGCGGACGGGAATGAAGCGCACTTCAGCGCCGTTCGTTTTTTCCATGCCCGCCATTGTGCCAGCCCGTAGACTGTGGGCATGAATTCTGCGACCACCGGCGCCGGCCGCTACGCGCCGAGCCCCTCGGGGGATCTGCACTTCGGCAACCTCCGCACGGCGCTTCTGGCGTGGCTTTTTGCCCGCTCGACGGGGCGGCGCTTTGTGGTGCGCGTGGAGGACATCGATAAGCAGCGCTCCTCCCAGGAATCGGCCGAGCGCCAGCTGGCGGACCTGCGCGCGCTCGGACTGGACTGGGACGGCGAGGTCATCTACCAGCACGATCGCGACGCTGCCTATGAGCAAGCCTTGGCCCAGCTGCCCACCTACGAATGCTATTGCTCGCGTAAGGACATTCGCGAGGCCTCCCGGGCCCCGCACGCCATCCCCGGCCAGTACCCGGGCACCTGCCGCAACCTCACCGAAGACCAGCGCGCGGCCAAGCGCGCCGAGCTGGCGGCCCAGAATCGCCAGCCCGCCCTTCGCCTGCTTGCCGACGTCCCCACATTCACCATCCACGACGCCCTCCACGGAACCTATACCGGCGACGTCGATGACTTCATCCTGCGCCGCGGCGGCCAGGACACCGGTTGGGCGTATAACTTGGCCGTCGTCGTCGACGATGCCTTCCAGGGCATCGACCAGGTAGTCCGCGGCGATGACTTGCTCTCCTCGGCGCCGCGCCAGGCCTACCTCGCCTCATTGCTCGGTATCGAGCCGCCGGAATATATCCACGTCCCGCTCGTGCTCAATGAATCCGGTGAACGCCTAGCCAAGCGCGATAGTGCGGTGACCATGCGGGAAATGGGGGACGTGGGGGACGTCGTCAAGCAGCTGGCGGCCTCGCTGGGGTATGAAGCCGGCAGCGCCGCAGAGCTGCTCGCGCAATTCGCGCCCGACCGCTTAAGCCCTGATCCCTATATCTGGCGCGGGTAAAATCTGGGCCCATGGACGTTCTTCTGGTGCTCATTGGGCTCATGCTGCTGACCGTATTCGTCGTCGCCATCGGTGACAAGATTGGGCTGCCGTGGCCGGCGTTGCTGACGATCATTACTGCCTGCGCCGTCTTCGTGCCGGGGCTACCCAGGTTTGAGCCGCCCACCGAGCTCATCCTGCCGATTTTCCTGCCGCCGCTGCTGTGGGCGCTGGCCCGGCGCACCTCGTGGGGCGTTATCCGTGAACAATGGGTGACTATCTTGAGCCTATCCGTGCTTTTGGTGGTCGCCACCACGCTGGCCGTTGGCTTCACGGCCTATGCCTTCCTGCCCGGTATCAGCCTGGCTGCGGCCATCCTCATCGGTGCGGCCATCGCCCCACCGGACCCCGTCGCAGTCGATGCCGTGGCCGAGCCCGCCGGCATCCCGCGGCGCATCATCACCACCTTGCAGACCGAAGGCCTGTTTAACGATGCCGCCTCTATCGTCGCCTTCAATCTTGCCTTGACGGCCGTAACCCAAGGCGATGAGCTCTCCTTTGGCGGCGGCGTGCTGAACTTCTTCTACTCTGCATTCGTCGCGGGCGGCCTGGGGTGGATCGTCGGCCGGCTGGTGGCACTGTTTATCACCCACGTCCACGACGTCACCGCGCGCAACGCGCTGACCTGGGTGACGCCGTTTGCCGTCTACCTCATCGCGGAGGAACTCGGTGCCTCCGGCGTTATCGCCGTGGTCATCGCGGCCGTAGAACTTAATTCCCGGGCCGATATCCAGGCCGAGGACCGCCTATCCGGTCAGTCCTTCTGGGAGACCATCGAACTGCTCTTTACTGGCGTGGCCTTCGGACTCATTGGCCTGACGGTCAATACCGCCATCGGCGAAGTGGGCTCGGACCTGTGGCATTCGGTGGTCGTGGGCGTCATCTTGTCCCTCGTGGCCTTTGTTGTCCGTTTGGTGTGGATGTATGCCTATTACCGCATCAACGTCTCCCGCGGCCGCCCACGGGTTGCGCCGCTGCGCCTGCAAGAGGTACTGCTGATGACGTGGTCCGGCATGCGTGGACTTGTCACTTTGGCGCTGGTTTTGTCCATCCCGGCGGGCGTGTTTAGTTTCCACCATGAGCTCGCCGTCATCGCGTTGACGGTCTTGCTGGCCACGATGGTGGTGCCCGGCCTGCTCTTGCCGTGGTTGATGGAGCGACTCGACCTCACGGAAGCCTCCCAGATTGCCAGCGATAAGATGCGCGCTGCCGTGGTTGGCCGTGCGCGTGCGGCCAGCATCGAGGCACTGTCGAACTTCCGGCCGGATGGGCATATCGCACCCGACGCCGAAAAGGTGGATCCGGAAATTTCCGCCAACGTTATCCAATGGCTGGAAGACCGGATTGGTGATGGCGAGGATGTTTCCGAAGACTCCCGCAAGCAACGCGCCTGGCAGTTCCGCCACGTAGCTCTGGAGGCCCGCCGGACCGCTCTGACGGCGGCACAGGAGGAGCTGCTGCGCATGCGCGGCTACCGCGCCTATAACCCGGCCATCGTGGACGAGGTGCTGGAAGAAATCGACCGCATGGTCCTAGGCACCAAGCGCCACTAGGCTGGGCGGCATGAATGCCTTCGACTATGCGCAGCTTGAGGACGCGCTGGATTACCTCTACGACTTCCTTGACCAGGACCTAGCGGACCGCGTGCGCACCGAGCGTGAATACGTTCCAGAAGGGATGGAAGGCTTGCTTGCCGACGACTCCCTCGACGACTACGTCTGGCTGTGGATCAAAGACTCAGGCCCGAACGGCTTCCGGCAGTACCTGCGCGACGGAGGCTATCCCGAGGCCGAGGTCGCCCAGGCCTTCCTCTGGGCGCGCACTGAGTGGGGCATGAACACCCCGCCGCATATTGCGTGGCTAAAAGAAGACGGCTACGAACCGCCGGTCATCGATTAGCGGCTAGCGCGGCGTCGGCTAGCGCGGCCGAGCGCAGGTATAACAAAAATCCCGGCTCCGTTGCTATGCAGCAGGAACCGGGATTTCCTGTGGCGGAGGATGTGGGATTTGAACCCACGAGGGGCGTGAACCCCGCACGCGTTCCAGGCGTGTGACATAGGCCGCTAGTCGAATCCTCCGAGAAGAAACATTAGCAGTCGTGGCAATTATTTTACCAATCGCCAGGTCAGGGCGTGTTTTCGGGGAATTTTAACCGTTGTGTGGTGGCTAGGTATCGAGAGCGGTACCCGCGAGCGGCGGAGGGCTGCGCGGCCGGAGTCCCATTTGGCTAAACCGGCGCTCGGGCGTTAAAGTGTGGGGCAGGATTCCGCGTGGCGTCCATCCTCTGAACTCCCCCAGGGCAGGAATGCAGCAAGGGTCAGGAGGCTCTGACGGGTGCGCGGGGTCCCCTTTTTGTATGGCGTGCGTTACTATTGGGGGCTAAAAGTCGCCCTATACATGGAAGGTAGACATACGCATGTCGCTTCTTACTTTGGAATCGTCCGAACTAACTGAGCTCGCCGCTCAGGTCCGTAAGGACTACGAGGACCTTAAAGCTAAGGGCCTGAAACTGGATTTGACCCGCGGCAAGCCAGCGAAGGCGCAGCTAGACCTCTCCAACGATCTCCTCGCCCTGCCAGGCCAGGGCCATTACACCGACGCGGCCGGAAACGACCTGCGTAACTACGGCAACCAAAAGGGCATCAAGGAACTGCGCGACATCTGGGGCAAGCTGACCAACATGGACCCCGAGCTGCTCGTGGCCGCAGATTCTTCCTCCCTGAACATCATGTTTGACCTGATTTCTTGGGCGTTCCTCTTCGGCACCAATGATTCCGCGCAGCCGTGGAGCAAGGAAGAAAAACTCAAGTGGATCTGCCCAGTGCCGGGCTATGACCGCCACTTTGCCATCACGGAGCAATTTGGCTTCGAGCTGGTGACGGTGCCGATGGAAGAAGACGGGCCGGATGTAGAGGCCGTCGAAAAGCTGGTGGCGGACCCGACAGTCAAGGGCATGTGGGTGGTGCCGATGTTCGCCAACCCCACCGGCGCCGTGATTTCTGAGGACAAGGCCCGCCGCCTCGCCCGCATGCAGGCCGGCGCACCGGATTTCCGCATCGTGTGGGATAACGCCTACGCCGTGCATACCTTGACTGAAGAGTTCCCGGAAATTCTGCCGATTCTGGATATCGCCGCGGAAGAAGGCCACCCGAACCGCTTCTGGGCCATGTCGTCCACTTCGAAGATCACCTTCGCGGGCGCGGGAGTGGGTTTCTTCGGCACCTCGGAGGATAACCTCGAGTGGTACCTAGAGCATGCCGGCATTCGCGGCATCGGCCCGAATAAGATTAACCAGCTGGCGCACCACGAGTTCTTCGGCTCCGCAGAAGGGGTGCGCGCGGTGATGCGCCGCCACGCCGCGCTGATTAAGCCGAAGTTCGATGCGGTGCTGCGCATCCTGGAAAAGCGCCTGGGCGAGTACGAGGTGGCGCAGTGGACCAACCCGAAGGGTGGCTACTTCATCTCCCTCGACGTTGTCGACGGCACCGCCAACCGCGTCTGGGAGCTTGCGCGCGACGCCGGCATCCTGCTTACCCAGGCGGGCTCGGCCTTCCCTTATGGCCAGGACGACAATGACCGCAATATCCGCCTCGCCCCAACCCTGCCGCCGCAGGAAGAGGTCGAGACCGCGATGGACGGCGTCGCTACCTGTGTGCTGCTTGCCGCCGTGGAGAAGCTGGGGGCCTAAAATCAACGCCGACGAGTCTGCCCTGTGGCTGAGCGAGATTATCCCGGCGCCACTGGAGTTCCGCTACGTCGATGAGCGCCGGCTAGGCCTCGCCGCGCTTGCCGACGCCCAATCGCTCGCCCTCACCACCACCTTCAACAACACCGACACCGGCTTGCAGAGCCAGGACGACGGCACCGATGTGCGCTGCGAGCTGTTGACGGTGGCGCGTACCGGGCAGCCCGAGGTGGCTGCCGCCGTAAATGCCGCGGCCGATACTTTCGAGAAGGCCGACGGTCTGCTTCCGGCGCAGCCGGGCGTGATGCTGCCGTCCATCCTCGACGCGCCGGGAATTACCGTGCACCACGGACTCTTCATCGCGCCGTACCTGTGGGGCGGGCAGACCCCGCAATTTCGCGAAGAGGGCCGCCTGACCCTCATCCTGCAGCTGGTCATGCTGACGGATTCGGAATATGCGTTTGGGGTAGAAGAGGGCGTCGGCAAGCTGCAGGGGGCAGTGGCCGAGCAGGGCATTGACCTGCTGGACTGGTCGCGCGAGGGTTAGCCGGTAAACTGGCTAACCGTGGCTTTATACCGGAAATACCGTCCAGCAACGTTCGCGGAGGTCGTGGGCCAAGAGCAGGTCACTACGCCGCTATCCGCCGCCCTCGATGCAGGGCGCATCAACCACGCCTATCTCTTTTCCGGCCCGCGCGGCTGCGGCAAGACCTCCTCGGCGCGAATTATGGCCCGTTCGCTCAACTGCGAGCACGGGCCGACCTCGACGCCGTGTGGCAAGTGCGATTCCTGCGTCTCCCTAGCCCCCGGCGGCCCCGGAAACTTGGACGTGACGGAGCTTGACGCCGCCTCGCATAATGGCGTGGAAGACATGCGGGAGCTGCGCGATCGCGCCTACTACGCGCCGGCCGAATCGCGCTACCGCATCTTCATCATCGACGAGGCGCATATGATTTCGCCCTCCGGCGCTAACGCGCTGCTCAAGGTAGTGGAGGAGCCGCCGGAGCACGTCATTTTCATCTTCGCGACCACGGAGCCGGAGAAAATTATCGGCACCATTCGCTCGCGTACCCACCACTATCCCTTCCGCTTGCTGACCCCGCCGGCCATGAAGGGCTTGCTGCAGCGCACCGTCGCGGCCGAGGGCGTGCATGTCGAGGACGCCGTATACCCCATGGTCATTGAGGCGGGCGGTGGTTCCCCGCGCGATACGTTGTCCTTGCTGGACCAGCTGCTGGCCGGTGCCGGGCCCGATGGCCTGACCTATGACCTCGCCCGGCCGCTTTTGGGTGTCACTGATGTTTCGCTGCTTGACGACGCCATCGACACCCTCGCCAACCAAGACAAACCCGGCCTCTTCGCGATGGTGGACCATGTCATCGAGGCCGGCCACGACCCGCGTCGCTTCGCTATCGATTTGCTCGACCGCCTGCGCGATCTGATGATCCTGCAGGCCGTGCCCGGCGCTATCGAGGCCGGCCTCGTCTCCGCGCCCACCGACCGCGCTTCTGTGCTTACCGCCCAGGCGCAGCGTTTTTCCGGCCCGCAGCTGACCTACTTGGCATCCACGGTCAACGACCGCATCAGCGATCTCACCGGTGCGACCTCGCCGCGCTTGCTGCTGGAAATCATGTGCGCGCACCTGCTTATCGGGTCCACCGGCCCCGCGGCCACCGGCGCCACCGTCCCCGCGGCCGCACCCGGAGCGCCCGTGCCTGCCGGCCCTGCGACCCCGGGCGGTGCCGCCGCGGCAACCTCAGCTGTCGCAGGTGCCCAAGACCCCCAGTCCGCTGCGGCCGCCATTATCGCGCGCCGTCGCGCCAAGTCCCAGGAGCAGCACTCCGCTGGCTCTGAGCCCGCCCCTCAGCCGCAAACGCAAACCCAGCCCCCGGCTAAGACCGCACAATCGTCCACCGAGCAGCAAACCCCGCAGCAACAACAGCAGCCGCAGGTAGAGCCGCAGCCGCAGTCGGAGCCGGAGCCGCAAGAGTCCCAGGATCCGTGGCAGCGCGAACGGCGCATACCGCAGTCGGCGCCGGCCCAGCAGGGGCGGCAGGAGCAGCGCGAGCCATTGGAGAAACCCGTACCGGCCCGCGCGGAGGAATCCGCCCAGGAAGCAACGGCGCGATCTGGGGGCCAGCCCGCTGCGGAGACGGCGTCGGAAAGAGTGTCGGAAACGGCGCAACCGCAGGCAACGCAAGAGCCGGAAGGCGACTTTGCGGAAGCCGTGAGGGAGAAATGGGTGGCGTTGAGGGGGAGCGTCGGAAAGCGGAATAAGGTAGCGGAAATTATGCTTGCCGAAGCCCGCGTGCTTGGCTTCCGCGATGGCACGCTAACGCTGGGACACACCACCGGTGCCCTTGCCGAGCGAATCAATGCGCCCGCCAATAACGCCGTTATCGTGGGGGTACTCAAGGAGGAGTTCCAGCGCGATGTGGCCGTGACCTGCGTGGTAGGCACTGACCCGAAGACCGCCGGTTTCAATGCCCCACGGCCGGCGCAGCGCAAGGAGGCGTGGACACCGAATCAGCCCGCGCGCGAGCCTGCCGACGACCAGGAGGCGGAGAGTAAGCAGGAAAACACGCCGGGCTGGCGCTCGCGCATCGCACGGGCGACGCAGGCCGCCAAGCAGCGCGATGAATCGCAGTTCAGCAACGGCGTGCCGCTGCCGCCCGAACCCGAGCCGGAGCCCGATGAGGTACCGCCCGAGGAACCGCCGGCCTATACCCGCGATGACGAAGAACGCGACATGATGGAGGCCGCGCAGTCCACCGGTGAAATGGATCATCGCAGCGCTACCGAGGTAGCTATGGAATTGCTGGAGCGGGAACTAGGCGCGCGGCGTGCCTAGGCGGCGAGCACGGTACACTCGGGCGGTAGCGAAATTTAAAGTTGATTTAGAAAGGAAACACCATGGCTGACCAAGACCCAATGCAGCAGGCAAATGACATGAACGACCTCATCGCGCAGGCCGCGCAGGTGCAGGCGGATTTGCAGAAGGCGCAAGAAGAAATCCTCGCTACCAACGTCGAGGGCCAGGCAGGCAATGGCCTAGTCAAGGTGACCATGACTGGCGGCGCCGAGCTCGTGGACTTGCAGATTGATAAGTCCATCGTGGATCCAGAGGACGTCGATACGCTGCAGGACCTGGTTATGGGTGCGTTCAAGGAGGCCCACGCTGCGGCCGGACGCCTGGCACAGGAAAAGATTGGCCCGCTGTCCCAGGGCATGGGTGGCCAGGGTGGCCCGTCTTTTGAGGATGTCTTCGGCGGCAACCAGTAGCCCGCGCGATACGATATAAGGCCGTTGCCCCGGGGTGGGGCGGCGGCTTTTGCCGATTTTGGGAGTAATTGATGTTTGAAGGACCTCTGCAAGACCTCATCGACGAGTTTTCGCGCCTGCCGGGAATCGGCCCGAAGTCGGCGCAGCGCATCGCGTTTCACGTTTTGCACATGGAACCCGAGGACATCGAGCGGCTGCAAAACGCGCTGGGCGCGGTGCGCGACGGCGTGACCTTCTGCCGCATTTGCTGCAATATTTCGCGTGAGGATGTCTGCCGCATCTGCATTAACTCGCAGCGCGACGCCTCTACTATCTGCGTGGTCGAGGAGCCTAAGGATATCCAGGTTATTGAGCGCACCGGCGAGTATGAGGGCCGCTATCACGTTTTGGGCGGCGCGTTGGACCCGCTGGCGAATGTGGGTCCGCGTGATTTGAATATCTCCACACTGCTGCAGCGCCTAGGCGGCGTGTTGCCGGACCGAGAGCTTGCAGACTCCACCCCCGAAACCCCGCTTTACGACGCCACCCCCACCATCCACGAAGTCATCCTCGCCACCGACCCCAATACGGAGGGCGAGGCGACCGCCGCATACCTGGTGCGCTTGCTGCGCGACTTCCCTGATTTGAAGATCACCAGGTTGGCCTCCGGCATGCCGCTCGGAGGCGATTTGGAGTTTGTGGACGAGCTCACCTTGTCTCGCGCGCTTTCCGGCCGCCTGACCATATAGCACGTTGAGCGCCCTGGCCAGTACTGGGCGAATGCGGAGCTACAGCGGCTAGGGCACGGCGGCCGTAGGCCCGGTTCGCGCTCGGCCGGTGAATACCGGCGGGCCGTGCGCCTCCTTTGTCGTCGTGCTGCATCTGCTGCTGCGCCCGCTGCGCCTGTTGTCGGGTTCGTTGCTGTGCCCTATGTGTGTATGCCTGTCCTGGCTAGCGGGCGGGAGCCAGGCGATCCGGCCCCGAATGCGCGCCATCCGGCCGCGGCCCGGCAGCCCGTTGATGGAGTTGTGGTACGGGCACAATAGCGTCATGTTCTCAGGATGGGTGTGGCCGCCGCGGGAGTATTCGATGAGGTGGTGGGCTTGGCATTCGGAGGCGGGGCGTCGGCAAGCGGGCCAGGCGCAGCGGGCGCCTTCGGCCTCGAGCATGCGGCGTTGCTTGGCGGAGGCCTGCCGGGTGCGGTAGAGGTTGACCGGGCCGCGCTCGGGATGGATGAGCGTGAAGAGTCCCGCGCCGGCTAGGGTGCGGCGGACTAGTTCGGCGCCGGTGATGGTGGCGCCGTTGGTCATAGCGAGGCGGATATCCTCGCCGTTTCCAGCGAGGATTTTCAGATACTCCGGCAGCTCGATGATGACATTGGTGGTCACGGTAGCGGGCGCGGTGGCGCGGGAGCCGTTAAGCCAGGCCAGCGGGTCGGATTTAGCGGCGGCCCAGATATCGGCCATTTGTGCGGCGGGGCCGGTGAAACTCAGGGTGGTTTTCTCCCCGTGCATAATCCGGCGTCCGCCGTCTTCGCGCTCGGGCGGAGGGTTGAATTCGCGCAGCAGACGGGTAGCCGCGCGCGAGACGTGCGCGGTGGTGCCGGCGGTGGCGCAGAGCTGCTCGCGGAATTGCCAGCGCTTGGTGGGGTCGCTAATGCTGCGCGAGCGACGGGCGATGAGCGCGAGGGTCTCTAGGCAGTGGTGATTGCGGCGCGCGGCGGCCAGTGCGCGGGCTTGGTAGCGCGAATGGCTGGTGGGCGAGAGAAAGGCCGCGGCGGTCCGGCGCAGGGTGCGCGCTTGGTCCGCGGGCAGGGGCAGGCTGGAGGCGGCGTGGACCTCTTCGAGAAGATCCACGCCGCGCTTAGCGATGTCGCCCAGCTGCTCCAATAACGTCATGCCCCGCAGCCTATTGGCGTGGGATGCGCGGCTACAAGGGGCAGCGGCCGGGCCTGTGGATAACTCGGGGTTTCAGGGCCGTCGGGCGCAGTTATCCACAGTTATGGGCCTATCTTTGGGAGCGCGGGGGCTCGGAGGCGTTGAAACGTTCGACGCGCAGGCGGTCAACGGCCGGAATTTCAAGCGGCTCAAGATCCGCGAGGGTCACGCCCATCGCTTGGGCGAGGAGGAGATCGGCCAGCTGCGGGTTTCGGGCCAGCGCCGGGCCGTGCATATAGGTGGCGATGACGCTGCCTTGGACGGCGCCTTCGTAGGTGCGCTGGGTGGAGCCATCGGCAAGGTCGGCGGTGGCGGCCTGGTCTGCATTGCCATTGCCACGGGTGAGCGTGCCGAGGGGCTGCGCGGAGGGGCCAAGGATGGTAGCGCCCAAGTGGTTTTCAAAGCCCGTGAGCGGCTCTGTGAGGTCCGCGGTAACGCCAGCGCGGGTGGGTTCGGAAGCCACCTCGCCGATGGCACGGTCCTGCATGCCGGCCGTGGTGGCATCGAGCAGGCCGACGCCGTCGATGATGCGACCGGAGGCGCGGAAGGACTCACCCAGGACCTGCAGGCCAGCACAAATGGCAAAGACCGGGCGGCCGGCGTTGGCGGCGCGGCTCAGGCCACCATCGGAAATCAGGTGGTCCGCGGCCAGGATCTGCGCGGTATCTTCGCCGCCGCCGAGGGTGTAGATATCCAGCATCTCGGGCACGGGCTCGCCCAAGCGGATCGGGTGAATCTCCGCTTCGAAGCCGCGCATGCGGGCGCGCTGGCGCAGGACGAGGGCGTTGCCGTCGTCGCCGTAGGTACCGAGGACGTCGGGAAGCACTAGGCCGATATTAAGCATTGGTGGCCTCCTTGGAAAGCGCCTTCTTCAAATCGCGGAAGGCGGTGTAGTTGGCGAGGACCTCGATGCGACCCTCCGGGCAGGCGGCGAGCGCATCGAGCGGATCCGGGATGAGCTCGTGGGAGATATCGGCGTAGACCAGGCGCACCGCCAGGTCGGTGCCGCGCTCGCCGGCGGCCTTCACGCTGAGGCCATTGAAGCCTTCGAATTTCACGTCCCACAGCCAGGACATGTCAATGCCATCGGCCACCTGGCCGTTGGTGGCGATGATCAAGCCATCGGCGCTGCGGTCCACCATGGACAGCGCTTCTTGCCAGCCGGCCGGGTTCTTGGCCAGCAGCAAGCGAATCTCGCGGCCGCGCCAGTGAATGGTGGAGTAGCGACCGGCCACATCATCGATGCTTTCGGCGGCCGCAATGGCTTTGTCGAGGTCCACGCCGAAGCCTGCGACGGCGGCAGCGATGGCTTGGGCCGCGTTGCCCCGGTTAGCACGGCCAGGCAGTGCCAGGTTCAGGGGGCGTTTAGCGGTGGGGGTGATAATGCCATGCTTATCGACGCCCCACGTTGGCTGCGGCCGGCGGAATTCGCGGCCGTCGGCAAGCGGCTTGACGGCGTACCAGTCATCCTCGGTGCGCACGACGTGCCCGCCGGTGCGCGGGCAGGTAACGGAATCGCCGAGCCAGCCGGCGCCGGCCGAAACCCAGATGACATTCTTGGCGTCATAGGCCACGGAGGTCATCAAAACGTCATCGCAGTTGGCGATGACGAGCATGTCCGGGTGGGCCTCTACGGCGCCGCGCAGGGCCCGCTCGATCTTATTAATCTCGCCCACGCGGTCGAGCTGGTCGCGGGTGAGGTTGAGCAGAACCAGCGCCTGCGGGTTCAGGTTATCGGCTACGTGGGGCACGTGGAGCTCGTCCACCTCGAGTACCAGGTGGGAGGCGTCCTTGCCGGCCATGAGTGCGGAGATGATGCCGGCATCCATGTTGTCACCGCCGTCGTTGGTGGCTACGGTGTGCTCGGCGCGGACTGCGGCGGCCAGCATGCGGGTGGTGGTGGACTTGCCGTTGGTGCCGGTCACCAGCACGGCCGGGCGCCCACCACCCAGGTTGGTCATGATGGAAGGGTCAATGGCATTGGCGATTAGACCACCGATCATTCCGCCGGCGCCACGGCCGGTGGCGCGGGAAGCGGTGGTAGCCAGCTTCGCGGCGGTAGTGGCGGTGGTGGTGCGCAACTTCCTCAGCGCACCCGGGACTCTAAAACTCATGTCCCCTAGGGTAGTCGCGCGGGCGGCTTAGTCGTTCTTTTTCCCCGCCGAGCCGCCAGAATTTCGTCGGCCCCTGCCGCGACCACCGCGGCCGCCCCGGCGACGGCGGCGCTTTTGGTTCTTAGCGCCGCCTTTTTTGTTGTTGTGGGAAGAGCGTTGGGGCCGGGGCGTGGGTTTGCCGGATTCGGGTTCCGGGACGGCGTCTTCGATGCGGGTGAGGGCGTCAAGAAACGCGGTATCGGACATCAGCGGAATGCCCTTGCGGTGGGCGTGCATGGGTTTTCCCACCAAGTCAGTGGTCACGTTGCACACGACCAGCGAGGATTCGCGGGTGAGCTTCTCAGAATAATTGAGCTTCTCACGCATGAGCGCGGCGATGATGGTGTCCGGGTCCTCGAGGATTTCCGGAGCGACTACGATTTCCATGCCGCGGCGCAGTTCCTTGCCCGGCTCGTATTTGCCGGGGTTGTGGTGTTGGACGGGGGCTTCGGCAGCGTCGACTCGCACGTGGGAGCGTTGCAGGCCGAAGCGGTCGGCGCGCACGTCCTCGGGCGCATAGCTGCGCACTGTGCCGCCTCGTTGCTTGCGGTAGAGCGCGATGAGTAGTTCGGTTTGTTCGCGCGAAGTCTCGGGTTCGGGCCGCTTGGCGCGCTCTACCGAGGCCTGTGGCGAAGCGTCCAAGCCGCTCTGCTTAGCGACGCCCCCTAAACGCACATCATTCGACCGCACCTGCTGCGCATAGGAGGTGGCCAAAGTATCGATGATGCGAACGGGGGTGGGGACGTGTCCGACCTTCTGGCGGCGCCGGCGGCCCTTGTTGCGGCCGCGGTTGCGCGCGCGATTTTGGCGGGCGGCGGCCATCATGGCGCGGCGGGCTTCGGCGACGAGAAAACCCCAGGTATAGGGGAGATCGTGGACGATGAGTGTGCGGCCGTCAATAAGCTTGTCCAGCGATTTGAGGATCTTGCCAAAAGCTGGCGCCTGCTCAATATCGGTGGTGCTCAGCCCGTGGAGGTGGCGCGGCCCGGCATCGATATCGGGCTTGAGGACGGCGTGGAATTGCTGGCCCTGCTCGCTGGTGTCGTTGAACGCAATGGCGTCGATAGTAACGATGCGCCCGGTGCTGGGATGGATGCCGGTGGTCTGGATGGTCAGCGCCACATAGGGAAAGTCCGCTGCGTCGTTGGGCGAGTCGGCCTGCTGCGGCTGTTGCTGGGCCGGTGGGTGCGGTTTCGGTTTCGGCTTGGGTTTCGGGGCGTCTGGCTCACCGGAGGCACGGACCGCACGGCGGGGCTTAGTGCGGCGCTGTTCCATGCCTGGTTTGGGCGCTGTGGACCTGGCCGCGTGGCGCGAAGCTACCGTCGCGGGCGACGGCGCTGGGGCCGACGCCGACGGGTGCTGCGGGGAGGGGCCAGGTGTGTTGTTCATTAAACTCAGTGTAGTATCCCGCATTTCGTGCAGGGGGACAGGGCGCGCCGCTTAATCTTCTACAACGACGACAATGACCTTCGGCGGGGTTGTTTGTTCCTCAGGTTCTTCAGGGTGCCCCGGTGTCTCTGGCTGCTGCGGTTCAGCCGGCTCTTTCGGCTCTTCCGGCTCTGTCGGTTCTTCTGGTTCGAGCGGTACGAGGGGCTCATCCGAGCCGTCCGGCGCGCCGCGGTCTCCCGTGGGCAGTTCCGGTTCGACCTCTGGTTCTGGCTCCGGGGTGGGCACGATTTCCGAGCCAGGGATCGTCGTCGTTGGGACAGTAGTTTCCGGCTCTGGCGTTGGCTCGAGTTCGGAACCTGGGATAGTGGTGCTTGGCACGGTGGTATCCGGTGTCGGCTCAGCCTGGGGCTCCGAGGTCAATAACGAAGATGTCGTTGTAGGCGCAGTCGGCTCCGCAGGCGTTGGCTCTGAGGACTCTGGTGCGGGCAGTGGCGTCTGCTTATCCGTCGAGGTGGTGGCGCCGTCTTCAGTTGTGGTCGTTTCAGCCGAAGTCTTTTCCGAAGTAGGCGTATTTGAAGTAGGTAGGTCGGACGGCTCGGCAGGTGCGGTAGCCTCCGTCGACGTCGTGGCCTTCGATGGTGACGTCGAAGTTGCAGAATCCGTAGATGCCGTGGTTTGCGCGGGCTCCGTGGTCTGCGTTGTCTGGGAAGGCTCGGCCGATGACGAAGACGTGGAGGTTGCAGTCGGCTCCTTCGCCGCTAGCTGCGGCGCCGGCTCAGAGCTGGAAGATGGCGCCGCGGCCGGAGTCGAAGCCGGGGTCGATTCGACGTTATTAGCCGCAGCGGCGGCGGCAGCGGCTGCGGCGGAGGCGGCGCGGGAAATTGCCTGGGAATCATGGCCCTGGTGCTCGCCACGGTGCTTGTCGTGGTGGCCGGCGGCAGGGGTCGTGGCACGGTCAGTCTGAGGGGTGTGCGTCGGCCGCGCCTGCTTAGACGGTTGGGGCGCGGGGGCGTGGCGGTGCTGCGGTGGTGTCTCAGAGGGGGCGTCGGCAAGCGGGTGCTGGGTCGGGGAATCCGCGCGGGATGGCGCGGCGACACCGCTGGTGGGGCCAGCATCGTGGATGCGGGGCGTGGCGGGGTGCGCGGGGCGCTTGGGACCAATGCCATCGAAATGGGAAGAATCGTCGGTGGAATGCGAGTGGGTGTCCGAAAGAGCTTCGTCCTCACTAAGCATGTGGGTAGCCACGGTGGTGCCGCCACCAACTAGCACGGCGACACCGGCTGCGGCCAGCAGATTCGAGGTCACGGCCCCAGAAACGCCGGCGGCATTGGCGGCAGAGGTGATGGCAAAACCACTTGTGGAGGAGGTGCCAGCGGCAGAGATTCCGGCAGTGGGGCCGCTGGGAACGCTGGTTGCGGCCTGTGCGCGGGCTGCGGTGGCCGCGGACATGACGGCGGCGCCACCGGCGACAACGCCCAGAACTAGGCCGGCGTGGTGCCTATTGGCAGCGTTGTGCGCGTAGATGGTCAGCGCGGGGCGGTCATCGGCGTCGTAGTGGAAGTAGCCGTGGGCAATGGCGAGGCGGCCGGATTTGGTGCAGTCGAGCACGGCGGGGGCAATCTCGCGGGCGGCATCGCGCGGGAGGGAGCCTAAGAAGATGCTATTGACATAGACATCAACGGTATTTCGCCGCAGGAAACCACGGGTGCGCAAGGAGACGAGGTAGTGCTCGTCGGTATGCGGAAAGCCAGTGACGTCCTTGGAAAACTCCGTCAATGTGGCGGCAGCCTCGCCCGGCAGCATGGTCCAGCGCTGCGCCGGCGGGTTATTGGCGGGGATGCACAGGTGCGGTGCCGGCAGGAGCAGGTTGAGCGTGGGCCACTCTTCGCCGGAGGCATCTGTCATGCTCACGTGGGCGGTGGCGCGTGGGCGTAGGCCGGCGCTGAGAACCCAGTCAAAGAGTGCGTAGGCCTGGGAATCGGCGGCGCTGAGACGGCCAAGGAGAGAATCGCCGATCCACACCGCGAAGCCGTCCTGGGCGGTGCGGCGGCCGAGCTCCGCAGAGAGGTAACCGCCTTCTGCGGCGGTGGACTCGAGCAGTTCGCTGAAAACTTCTGGCGAAACATCCTCGATGGGCAGATTATGGATCACGCCAAAACCGTGGTCAGGGACCACGTAGGTGGCGGAATCCAGCGAAGTCATTGGGGCCTTTCGATAGGGGGTAATAGTAACACTGTATTTTAGGCACTGCCGTGGGCCATTTCCAATTTCCCCGGCCGGTGAACAAGGGTGTTATCCTGCCCGAAAGTTTTACAGAATAAAAATGAGCACGGCGATGAGCGCTGCAATCACTAGTAGGGCCACGACGGCGGGACACCACCGGCGGCGGGGTGTGTGGTCATCGGTGCTTATGGCGCGGAAGCTCGTGGTTTCGAAGGTTTCGGTGGCGGCGGGGGAGGTAGGGGCGGCGTCGGCAAGCGAGGCTTCCTTCGAATCCGGCAGCGGCGCCCCCGCATAGATGCTGAACACGCGGCCAGTGCTGCGCGGCGCATGGTAGGCGTGGGCCAGGGTTATGCCCTGCTTGGCGACGTCCACCCCTTCCAACCGCCCCACAAACTGCGGGCCCAAATAAGCATCGGTGCCGGAACCGGTGGTGCTGGGCGAGAGCGTAACCAATACGTGCATGCGGGCGTGGGCGGGAATGTCCAGATCCGCGGGAAGATCGGTGATGTCGATGGGTGGGGCATAGCCCAGCATTGTCCACGGGCCCGCTGGCGGATTATTCGCCGGCAGGCAAAGGCCCGGCCGGGGCAGCAGCAGCGACAGAGAGCCATCGGGCCCCGGCGCGGCGGTGGCTGCAGGGGTCAGCCCGGCGCGAAATAGTAGATCTATTTCGGGATACTCCGCGCGGTCGGCGCTGGTGATTTGCCCGATGGTGGAGTCGGTACGCACCTCCAACCCGCCGTCCGGGCGGGGTGCCAAGGTGACGGTGAACTCTCGGTTTTCCTTCGTCTGCGCATCGTAGATGGGCAGGGCCTGCACGGCGCCCAAGCCACGGTGCGGTATGAGGTAGGTAGAAGAAGGCATACCCACCCTTCTACCACGCCGGGCCGCGGCGCCGGCGAGCAGGCCTAGGCCAGGGCGCGGTTGACGGCGGAGTTAATCGCGTTGATGGAAGCCCGCGTGGTGGACCCGGCGATGCCCGCTCCCCAGACCTTGTTCTGGTTGACGTCGGCGGCGATATAGCAGGCGGCCTCGGCGTCGTCACCGGCGGAACGAGACTGCTGGGAGTATTCCATGACCTCGAAGTCGATGCCCAGGGATTCCAGGGCGTTGGCATACGCCGCAATGGGTCCGTTACCGCTGCCCGAGACGGTGGACTTCTCCCCATGGAAAACCACGGTGGCCGTGACGGAGGCATCCCCGTCTTCTGTTGGGGCATTGTCCATATGGAAAGACTCCAAGGCCAGCGGAGTCTCGCGGTCCAGGAATTCGGTGGCGAAGATATCCCACATGTTTTTGGAATTGACCTCGCCGCCTTCGGAGTCGGTGATTTCCTGGACCACGGTGGAAAATTCCGCTTGCATGGCGCGCGGCATATTGATGCCGTGATCGGTCTTCATGATGTAGGCAACGCCACCCTTGCCAGACTGGGAGTTGACGCGGATGACCGCCTGGTAGTCGCGGCCCACGTCCTTCGGATCGATGGGCAGGTAAGGAACCTCCCAGATGGCCTCGCGCATTTCTTCCCACGAGACCTCGGTATTATTCGCGCCGGGGCGGATGGTGGCTGCCAGCGCGTCCAAGCCCTTATTAATTGCGTCCTGGTGGGAACCGGAGAACGCAGTAAAGACCAATTCGCCGCCATAGGGGTGGCGCTCCGGCACGCGCAGCTGGTTGCAATATTCAACGGTTTCGCGAATCTGCGGCAGATCGGAGAAATCAATCTGCGGGTCCACACCCTGGGTGAGCATATTCAGGCCCAAAGTGACGAGATCGACGTTGCCGGTCCGCTCGCCGTTGCCAAACAGGCAGCCTTCGATGCGGTCCGCGCCCGCCATAAAGCCGAGTTCGGCGGCGGCGATTCCCTCGCCGCGGTCATTATGCGGGTGCAGTGAGAGCACGACGTCCTCGCGGCGGGCAAGATTGCGGTGCATCCATTCGATGGAATCGGCGTAGATATTGGGCGAAATCATCTCCACGGTGGATGGCAGGTTGATGATCATTGGATTCTCTGGGGACGGATCCATGATGTCTACCACCTCATCGCAGACCTCGCGGGCGAAGTCCAGCTCGGTACCGGTGAAGGATTCTGGGGAGTATTCCCAGCGCCACGTGGTATCTGGGTAGTCGGCGGCGATGGACTTAATGAGTGTGGCAGCATCGGTGGCCAGCTTCTTAATGGCAGGTTTGTCTTTGCGGAAGACTACGCGGCGCTGCAGCTTCGAGGTGGAGTTATAAAAGTGCACGATGACGTTCTTGGCGCCCTCGCAAGCTTCAAAGGTGCGGCGGATCAGGTGATCGCGGGCCTGTACCAGGACCTGAATGGTGACGTCATCGGGAATTTTATTGCCCTCGATGATTTCGCGGACAAAGTTGAAATCGGTTTGGGAGGCAGAGGGGAAGCCCACCTCGATTTCTTTGTAGCCCATCTTGACCAGCAGGTCGAACATGCGGTGCTTGCGCTCTGGGCTCATGGGATCAATCAGCGCTTGATTGCCATCGCGCAGATCCACCGCACACCACTGGGGAGCGTGGGTGATTTTCTGGCTGGGCCATGTGCGGTCTGGCAGGTCGATGTCTTCTACCTCGACGGCGAAGGGTTGATAGCGCTCGTGGGGCATGGCGGAGCCGCGCTGCTTATTCCACGCGGGTTGTCCTTCGCGGCGTGGGCCGGTGGGGGTGGTGATGTCGCGCGGGGCGCTGATAAAAGAGTCGGTGGGGGACATGGGGTGCGGGTTTCCTTTTCTGGTGTCTATGGGGAAAGACGGCCAGCTGGGCTTGGGCAGCCGGACTCCGCGACGGGGCGCTGGCCAGTGCTTAGGCCGAAATCCCG
Source organism: Corynebacterium sp. KPL4035 (assembly GCF_037908325.1). Classification (NCBI taxonomy): domain Bacteria; kingdom Bacillati; phylum Actinomycetota; class Actinomycetes; order Mycobacteriales; family Corynebacteriaceae; genus Corynebacterium; species Corynebacterium sp. KPL4035. The sequence continues at coordinate 254,386 of NZ_JBBMGF010000002.1, forward strand.
CCGCGGCAGATAAGGAGTAGGTCATTCCGCTGTGTCATATCGGTCACACTACAGGCTTTCTCACTGTGCGGCAAGAGATTTCATTCAATGAGACACGGTGGTGGTGGGGTACCATGCCTTTCGTGTCTAATCCCCGCCATGCCAAGCCCCAAACATCATCCATATTGCGTTCCTTGTGGGCGCCTGCCGCACTCGTTGCACTCATTGGAGCCGCATTGCGCGTAGGCGTACTCGCAGCGGTGGCCGCCGCGCAGGACGATAAGCTGTGGGGTCTGCTCAATAAGTGGGATGCTAAGCACTACGTAGAAATCGCCCGCGGCGGGTACTTTGGTGCGGATATTTCTACGGATGGGCCGGTCCATGAGACGACCATGGCCTTCTTCCCGGGATTCCCCTTCCTCGTGCGTGGGTTAAGCAGCATTTTTGGTACCGACGAAGCGGGCACGGCCATTGCGCTTAATGTGCTCTTTAGCATCGCGCTGGCTGCCGGTGTGATGGCCTTGGCTGCGCGCATGGGCATGGGGAAGTGGGCCCAGGTGCTCAGTGCCGTCGTGGTGACCAGTGCGCCGATGTCCATCGTGTTTTCCATGCCGTATACCGAGGCGCTTTTTGGGGCCCTGGCCATATGGGCGGTGGTGGCGCTCGTAGAGGAGCGATGGTGGGCTGCCGCGGCACTAATTTTTGTAGCCGGACTCGTGCGTCTTACCGCGGTGGATCTCGTTGCGGTCTTTGCGTTCATGGTGCTGCTGCGGGCGCGAAAGAACTGGCGGGCCTGGGCCGCGGTGGTGTTTTCGGTCGTGCCGCTGGTGGGGTATTTGTGGTGGTCGAGCAGCCATCTCAAGGAAGTTGGCGGTTATTTTGGGATCCAGAAAGAACATTGGAACTCCAGCTTTGATGGCGGCAAAGCCACGGTTATCTGGCTTTGGGAGACGCTTAGCGGGGCTACTAACGGTGGATATCTGCTCAGCGCCGGCGTGATGATCGCTGCCCCGGTTTTCCTTGTGTTGGCATGGCGCCGCCTGCCGTTAGCGGCCTGGCTATTCTCTGCGGTGCTGATGGCGAACGTGCTGCTTTCTGATGGCATTATGCACTCGCGGCCCCGGCTGCTCCTGCCGGCGGTGATTGTGTTGTTGCCGTGGGTGAAAAAGGGGACGTCGGCAAGCGTGGCGGTTGGCGCCTGGGCCCTGTTCGGGGCGTGGTTTTCGGCCTATATGCTCGGCGTATTTGAGTGGGCCATTTAGCCGCGCTGGCTTACCGGGCTGCGGGAGAGCACGATGGTGGAGAGCACCATGACGGTAAGGGCGATGAGCATAATTGCCCAGCCGACGGCCGTATCGATGAGGAATTTCTCTCCCAGCACCATGTAGCCCAAGCCGAAGGCCACGATGGGTTCAAAGATGGTCATGGCCGGCAGGGAATGGGCTAGGGGGCCGGCATTAAAGGAATATTGCTGCACTACGGTGCCGGTGAGCGCGAGACCGATGAGGCCGTAGAACTGCCAGCTTGCCAGGAGCGTGCTAAGGCCTTCGTGGGTGAAAATGTCCACCACGGCCTTTGATAGCAGGGCGACGAAGCCGTAGATGACGCCGCAGGCCGTGCCCAAGGCTAAAGGCCGCTGCTCTGGCAGCTTCGTGGCTGCCGCGCCCAAGATTGCGAGGGTGACCAACCCCACGAGGAGTGCTGGCCACCAATCGCTCCATTCCGGGCGAGGGTTTCCTGCGACCGGACGGCCGTAGACGACCATGATGCCCACCGCGATGGTCAATGCAATGGACCAAAAGACCTCGTGGAAAGGCATTTTGCGGCCGGAATACCACGCCGAAAGTGGGAGGGTAAACATTAAGGACAGCACCAAGATGGGCTGGACCACCAGCAGGGTGCCAAAGCCGAGGGCGATGACCTGCAGGCCATAGGCGCCAATGGCGGCCGCGGTGCCCACCCACCACAAGGGGTTGGACATGGCGGCGCGCATGACCGAATCATCGGCGTCGAGGGCAATGCGGTGGCGGATGACCGTGCCCCAAGCAACCGTCAGCGCGGATGCGAGCGCGAAAAAGATGGCGAGGAGGTTGCTTAACACCCGCTCAACGGTAGTAAAAAATCCTGCTATATGCATATTCTTCCCTGGATGGCGCGCGTTTTCTGCGCTAAGGAAGCGAGCGTGTGGTGCGCTTAACGTTGGGGGCGTGTGAATAAAAATTAAGCATTGTCTAGGAATTATGATGAGGGCAAAGACCCTGCGGGGTAGCATGGGTCTTTGACTAATGAACGACAGGTATTTCCGGGCGTGTACACACACGCCAGGGATGCCTTGAACGACGAAAGGCGGCATCCTTACCGTGGCCCTGATCGTGCAAAAGTATGGCGGCTCATCCCTCGAATCCGCAGACCGCATCCGCGCCGTTGCGGAGCGCATCGTGGCCACCAAGAAGCAGGGCAACGACGTTGTCGTGGTGTGTTCCGCCATGGGCGATACCACCGATGAGCTGCTCGACCTTGCCGCCCAGGTCAATCCCGTCCCGCCGCAGCGAGAGATGGATATGTTGCTTACCGCCGGCGAGCGAATCTCTAATGCTCTGGTGGCCATGGCAGTGGAATCGCTTGGTGCCCACGCCCAGTCCTTTACCGGCTCCCAAGCCGGAGTGCTCACCACCGAGCGCCACGGCAATGCCCGCATCGTGGACGTCACCCCGGGCCGCCTGACCGAGGCTTTGGACGAAGGCAAGATTTGTATCGTCGCCGGCTTCCAGGGAGTTAATAAGGAATCGCGCGATGTCACCACCTTGGGTCGCGGTGGCTCCGACACCACCGCGGTGGCACTTGCTGCCGCGCTAAACGCGGACGTGTGTGAGATTTACTCCGATGTTGATGGCGTCTATACCGCAGACCCGCGCATCGTCCCAGACGCGCAGAAGCTAGACAAGCTCTCCTTTGAGGAGATGTTGGAGATGGCCGCGGTAGGTTCCAAGATTTTGGTCCTGCGCAGCGTGGAGTACGCCCGCGCATTCAATGTACCCTTGCGAGTTCGCTCGTCTTATTCAAATGACCCCGGCACCCTAGTTACCGGATCGATGGAGGATATCCCCGTGGAAGAAGCAGTACTAACTGGTGTAGCAACCGATAAGTCCGAGGCAAAGGTCACCGTCCTGGGCATCCCGGATCGCCCGGGGGAGGCTGCGAAGGTCTTTCGCGTCATTGCCGATGCAGAGATCAATATCGATATGGTCTTGCAAAATGTCTCCTCCCTGGAGGACGGCACCACCGATATCACCTTCACCTGCCCGCGTGCCGACGGCCCGCGTGCCATGGAGCTGCTGAGCAAGCTGAAATCTGAAGGAGGCTGGGCCAATGTGCTGTATGACGACCAAGTGGGGAAGGTCTCCCTCGTTGGCGCCGGCATGAAGTCCCATCCGGGCGTTACCGCAGAGTTCACCGAGGCCCTGCGCGACGTCAACGTCAATATGGAGCTCATCTCCACTTCTGAAATCCGCATCTCCGTGCTCACCCGCGAGGCTGACCTGGAAAAGGCCGCCCGTGCACTGCACGAGAAATTCCAGCTTGGTGGCGAAGAAGAAGCCACGGTTTATGCTGGAACCGGACGTTAAACACCCACAGCAACTACAGAGGATTTATAGTCATGACCACTGTTGCAGTAGTAGGCGCTACCGGCCAGGTCGGCCGCGTTATGCGCTCCATCTTGGAAGAACGCAATTTCCCGGCCGATAAGGTGCGCTTTTTCGCCTCTTCCCGCTCCGCCGGCACCGAGCTCGAATTCCGCGGCGAGCAGATTACCGTTGAGGACCTCGCCGAGGTTACCGAGCAATCCGTCGCCGACGTTGATATCGCCTTGTTCTCTGCCGGTGGTTCTACCTCCAAGCAATGGGCTCCAGTGTTCGCCGCGGCCGGTGCGACCGTGGTGGATAACTCTTCGGCCTACCGCAAGGATCCAGAGGTTCCCCTCATCGTCTCCGAGGTCAACCCGCAGGAAGCCAAGAACACCCCCAAAGGCATCATCGCGAACCCGAACTGCACCACCATGGCCGCTATGCCGGTGCTGAAGGTCTTGCACGATGCCGCGGGCCTGAACAAGTTGCATGTGTCCTCTTACCAGGCGGTCTCCGGCTCCGGCCTGGCCGGCGTGCAGGCGCTGGCCGCGCAGGTCTATTCCGTTGGCGAGCACAATGTGGGTTTGGTCCACGATGGCTCTGCACTCAATGACGAGGACTTTGGCCCTTATGTGGCGCCCATTGCCTATAACGCGCTGCCGATGGCCGGCAACCTCGTGGATGATGGCTCCCTAGAGACCGATGAGGAGCAAAAGCTGCGCAACGAATCCCGCAAGATCCTAGACATTCCGGAGCTGAAGGTTGCAGGTACCTGCGTGCGCATCCCGGTCTTTACCGGCCACACCCTGACCATCCACGCCGAGTTCGACAAGGCAATCACCCCCGAGCAAGCCACCGAGCTTTTGAGCGGTGCCCCGGGCGTTAAGCTTGCCGACGTCCCCACCCCGCTCGCTGCCACCGGCATCGACGAATCCTTGGTAGGCCGCATCCGTCAGGACCAGACGGTGGACGATAACAAGGGCCTCGTGCTCGTTGTCGCCGGCGATAATCTGCGCAAGGGTGCCGCGCTCAACACCATTCAGATCGCGGAGCTACTCGTCTAAGCAGGTGCCGCTTCGTCGCAGGTTACACAAAAGCTCGGCGCCCTCCTTCCTCGTTACGGGATAAGGAGGGCGCCGAGCTTTTATCTTGATTGACGTGGGCGAGAAGGCTAGTCCTCAGAGACTGGCTTGGCGGTGCCAGTAGCCTTGCCGCTATCAGCGGCAGCATCCTTCTTGCCAAAGTCAAGGTCGCTATCGGAGGACGGAACCTCCGGCTTGGTGTGCTGCACGTAGGTCACGGATGGCTCCGGATCTTCACGGTCGTAATCGATATCGTCATCGTTTTCGAGCTCTTCGTGGATCTCTTCTGCGATATTGGTGACGAACTCGGTGGTTTCCATATTGGATGCCGCAGCCAGCTTGCGCAGCTCGCGCTCATTCTTCTTGGTAAAGCGCTTGCGTGGGTCCAGGCGGCGGGAAACCAGCTCGTGTGCGCGCATGCGGCGGTCGGACTCATCGGCTAGCTTGCTGCCGTTCTTGATGCGGTTGAAGACCATCACCGCGATCATCAGCAGGCCCAAGTAACCCAGGATTGGGTAGACATTGCTGACCAGCGTCTGGAAGCCCACGAAGGACAGGACGAAGCCGACGATGCAGCAAACAGCGTAGACAGGGTAGAAGCGCTTAGGATTATTGCGGGTCAAGCGCTTACCCAGCGCGTAGAACATGCCGATGGCGGTATTAAAGACCATGCCGTAAATAACAAAGGTCATGAGCACACCGAGTACCGGGTGGATGCCGGTAATCAGGCTCAGCACTGGCATATCCTGACCGTTGACGTCCTTAGCTTCGAAGAACAGGGCGAAGACCAGCAGGGCCAATAGGATGAGGTAGAGCAGGCCACCGATAAGGCCACCAATGCCCACTGCACGGTTATCCAGGAAGTTACCGCCAATGACGATGGACATGGACACAGCCGTCATCACGTTTAGGCCGGTGTAGTTCAGTGCGGATAGCCACCAGTTGGGCAGCGAGGTATCTACATTATTAACCGCCCAGTCATTCATGGCGGAGAAGTCTACGTCCGCGTTCACAATGGTATAGCCGGTGGCAAGCACCACGAAGATGATGATGAACGGGGTGATGGTACCGATGACTGCGGTCACGCGGTCAACATCCATCAGGCCGACGAGCAGCACCAGAATCAGCATCGCGGTGGCGCCTACCCATACAGGAATGGACGGGAACTGCTGATTGATATTCGAACCACCGCCGGCGAACATGACGAAGCCGATGGCGAACAGGGTCACCAGGGTGGACCAGTCCAAAATCTTGGCGGTAAACGGCGATGCGACCTTGTCGTAGACAGCGGTATGTTCCTCGGCCTGGAAATACGAGCCGAGCTGCAGGATGGACACGCCGGTGATCATCATCAAGCCAGCGGCTAGGGCGATGCCCCACAAGCCCCACTTGCCAAAGGCCACGAAGAACTGCATAGCTTCTTGGCCAGAAGCGAAACCCGCGCCCACGACGACGCCGATAAACGCCATGGAAATTCCGATTGCGCGTTTTAACATGAAAGGGAGAAACTCTCTTACTCACACGCGCCGGGCCCGGCATTGGGATCGCGCAGGCCCGGATCGACGGTCGATTTATCACGTGTGTACACATCTAATAAACCACACATCGGAGAAATATTTCGGGCAAGAATCGCCCTAATTGTGGCCTCCTTCACCCAGCATCTGGTGCTCAATCTGCAGCTAAATGCCAAAAATTGGGGCTCTTGGGGTGCAAGGTAACCAGAGCGTAACAATTTGCAGGTGAAATTATCTCGCCGCCTCAAGGGGGCCGGTATGGGGGTATTAACCTGTCCCTGCGATCAGATCCTTGCGGGCGCGCGCGACGCGGGAGCGGATAGTACCTACCCGCACGCCAGCAATCTTGGCCGCCTCCTCGTACGTGTAGCCCAGCACCTGGGTGAGAATGAGGGCTTCGCGGCGGTCGGCCGGGAGGGCGTCGATAAGCGCGCGGGCATCTATCCATTCACTCCATGCCGTGGACTCTTCTGGTGCCGCACCCATGGCGTCTTCGTATTCGGTGGCAGATTTGCGCGGCCGGGCCATATCGTGGCGAATATTATCCACCCACACCCGCCGGGCTAAAGACAGCAACCACGTGCGTGCCGAGGACCGGGCCGCAAAGCGTGGCAGGGCGCTGATCACGCGCAGATAGGTCTCTTGGGTGAGATCGTCGGCGCCTTCCGGCCCGCCTAAATGCGCTAGCAAACGCCACACATCATCCTGGGTAGCCCTAATAAACTCCGTCAGCGCCGCACGGTCACCGCGACCGGCCCGAAGGGCAAGGTCGGTGACGCGGGCGTCATCTGCTGCGGAGTGGTGAGTCACCTGAATGAATCTACCAGTAGCCCCTACACTCCTTTTAGACCCCTGACAACCGGTGATTCTTTTGCCACACTGGTGGTACATATCCACTGATTGCCAGGAGGCAAAATGACTGATTTCACCGCTGATGACATCCTGAACAAGGGCCAGCGCCCCGCTGGCAAGGGCAATACCACCCGCCCGTCTGGCCAACCAGTTCCTTCCGAGAACACCTCGGTGACTGCTGGCCAGCAGGGACCAGTGGTGCTCAATGACATCCACCTCATTGAAAAGCTTGCCCACTTCAACCGCGAGCGCGTGCCGGAGCGCACCCCGCACGCTAAGGGCCACGGAGCCTTCGGTGAGCTGCACATTACGGAAGATGTATCCGCCTATACCAAGGCCAAGGTCTTCCAGAAGGGCACCGTCACCCCGATGATGGGCCGCTTTTCCACCGTCGCCGGTGAGCAGGGATCCCCGGATACCTGGCGCGATGTACACGGCTTTGCGCTGCGTTTTTATACCGAGGAAGGCAACCTGGACATCGTGGGCAATAACACCCCAGTCTTCTTCGTTCGCGATGGCCAGAAGTTCCCTGACTTCATCCACTCCCAGAAGCGTCTGGGCACCAATGGTTTGCGCGATGCGGATATGCAGTGGGATTTCTGGACCCGCAACCCGGAGTCTGCCCACCAGGTCACCTACCTCATGGGTGACCGCGGCACGCCGAAGTCGACCCGCCACCAAAATGGTTACGGCTCCCACACCTTCCAGTGGGTCAACGAAGAAGGCGAGGCTTTCTGGGTGAAGTACCACTTTAAGACCCGCCAGGGCGTAGAGAACTTCACCGACGAGGAGGCCACCACGACCGCCGGCCAGAACCCGGATTGCCACCGCGAGGACCTCTACAACGCCATCGAGGAGGGCAATTACCCAGTCTGGGACGTCAAGGTACAGATCATGCCGCTGGATGAGGCGGAGAACTATCGCTTTAATCCTTTCGACCTAACCAAGGTCTGGTCCAAGAAGGATTACCCGCTGCACGATGTGGGCTACTTCGTGCTCAACCGCAACCCACGCAATTTCTTTGCGCAGATTGAGCAGGTGGCGCTCGATCCATCCAATATCGTGCCGGGTGTTGGCCTCTCCCCAGATAAGATGCTGCAGGCACGCGTTTTCGCCTACGCTGACCAGCAGCGCTACCGCATTGGCCCGAACTACCAGCAGTTGCCGGTCAACCAGCCGCAGAATGTGGATGAGGTCAATACTTATCAGCACGAGGGCAGCATGCAGTTCCTTTTCAATGCCCCGGAGGATCCGGTGTACTCGCCGAACCGCTATGAAAAGGGCACTGGCGTGCTTGACGACGCCGCTGTGAATGACCGCTCCCAGCTCGAGACCACCACCGCGGCGGAGCTTTATATCAATCCGGAGTCCTACGGCGGCGATCTGGTGCGTGCACCGTACGTTCGCCACTCCGAAGATGATGATTTCGTGCAGGCGCGCGACTTGTACGAAAACGTCTATGATGACGCCGCCAAGGAGCGCTTGGTTACCAATATCACCAATGCTATGGCAGGTGTATCTGAGGAAACCGAGGAGCGCGTTTACGACTACTGGACTAAGGTGCACCCAGCCCTTGGCCAGCGCGTGCGTGAGGTCTACGCCGAGAAGAAGTAATCCTTCCGCGGCAGTCCCTCCGCACTAAAAACTCCGCCCCCGTATCGCGCAGTTATAAAGCGCGGTACGGGGGGGCGAAGTTATGCTGTGCGGCTAGTCGCAGCGGCGCATATTTTCGGTAAGGAAAGCGGGCGCCCCCTCGGCGGCCCACTTGTCTACGTCGTAGCACGGGGCGGTCATGCCGGAGGTGGCTTCGCCAATGGGCTCAATGGCTACCCACTGGCCATTGTCGTAGCGCGCCCAAGCCGTCCAGTCCGTGCTGTCCTTGCCGAAGTGCGCCCATTGGCCATCGCAGTCACTGACTCGGATATTTGTCATGCTGGGGGCCGTGGGTTGTAGCGCTTCTGGGGAGCAATCGCCCTGGCCTGTATCGGCGGGCGCGGCGGCTTGGTCTTCGCTCTCTTTATCGCTTGCTTCTGCGGGGGATGAGGAGGGAGCTGCTTCTACGGAAGTAGGTTCAGCCTCGGCGGTGGTCTCTGCGGCTGCCGACGTGGTGGCCTCACTCGTGGCTTCTTCGGAGGAGGTCTCCTCGGCGGAGGAGCTAAGAGCAGTGGCATCGGAAAACTCGGGTTCTGCGGACGTATCGGCGTCGTTGGAGCAGGCAACAAGGCCAAAGCACAGCGGCACGAAGGCCGCGGTGGCAAGGTAACGGGAAGGAGCTAGGGAATAAATGTGGGGCATGCCATATATTCTAGAGTAATCGGCAATGTGGGGTGCTCGGCGCGCCTGCAGCAGGGGAGTGACCTGCAAGGATAGGTTCATTACCATGACCTCACGCCTTGCTTCCCCAGACGCTGCGTCTCCCTCCCGGTGGCGCAGCGTCCTCTTGATCTTCTTGCTTGCCCTGCCGTTGGTTATCGGAGCTACGGTGGCGGGCCTCGCGCAGTGGGAACCTGCCCATGCTTGGTCTAGCGCCGCGCAGCCGTTTGGCGCGCCACGGGAAAATTCTTCCTCTCCAGAGGTGAAAGAAGCCGCCGAAGCAGCCAGCCGCGCCCAGGCACAGGCAAGCATGCTTAAATCGGGCGCCAAGCAGCTTGACGACGGCACGGGGGAGCTCAACAAGGGGGCGGATGAGCTTGGAGGGGGCGTCGACAAGCTGGCGACGGGCTCCCAAGAACTGGTATCCGGCCTCAATCAGCTGCAGTCTGGAACCAATACGCTCGGTGGCGGCGCCACGGAGCTGGCCAATGGCGTAGGTGGCGCTGTGGACCAGGTGGTCGGCCTCGGGGTCGTCCAGGGGCAGATCCTGCAGGCCATCGATGACACGATGCACGATCTAGAAGGCAATAAATCCAAAGAAGCGAAGGATATTCGCGCGCAGCTGGGTGATCTCCGCGCGCAGGTGAATAATTTCCGCCTGGATAATTCGGTAACTGGCCAGCTCAAGAAGCTCAAGGACGGCTCGCGCGATCTGTCCAATCAGTTGGCAGTCAATGGCTACGCCTATCACGATGGCGTGAATCAGGCGGTATCGGGCGCGCAAGAGCTCAATGAGGGTATAGCGGAGCTTAGCAAGCGCGTCGGTGAGGCGCAGGAAGGCGTGGACAAGCTTGACGACGGCGCCGGCAAGCTCTCCGGCATGGCGGCCCAAAATCAGACGAATGTGGGCGATATTCAGCGTGCTCTGCCGCCGGTGCATACTGCATCCCAAGGACCGACGCATTTGCTGAGTCCTATTGTGGCGCTGCTGATCTCCGCCTTGGTCTTGCTCGCAGGTGCGGCAGCTGGCGTGGCCTGGCACGTAGGGTTCCGCCCTTGGCTAATGGTGGCTGGCGGAACGCTGGCTGCGGTGGCCATCGGGGAAATCCTCCTCTTCGTGCTTGCCACTGGTATTACTCCCGTGGCGGCGGCCTGGGCTGGGGTGGCGCTTCTCCTGGGCGCGCTGTCTATGACGGCCATTACGCGTGGCCTGCTAGGCCTGTGCGGTATTACTGCCGGCAGTATTCTTGCGACACTCTTTGGCATCGGCCAGACCGCGCTGGTGGGCTGGTTGTGGAAATCCGCCGCAATTGCCGGGGTTTCTAAGGTATGGCAAGTTATTTCTAATCTTTTGCCGCTGAATTGGACTACCGCGGCTGTCACGGTGGCGGGCAACGAAGGCGAACAAGCCGTCCTCTGGGCTGGGATTGCGGTATTGTTGGCTGTCACTCTCGTTGGGTTAAGTGCAAAATGGTGGGCCTTGTCCACAGTAAAAACTAAAGATTCGGTCAATTAGGTCTGAAAATGCAGACCTAAGAATAAAAAATATTGGTGGAAACTGGGAATCTTGGTGTCCGCTACCGTTTGCATTGTGTGAATGCTACAGTTGGTCTTGCTCACAAAGCCTACTTAGGGGGTAGGCAAACGGTTTCTCCAATCCGTTGTGAGTGATAGGGAATAGGGACGACGCGGCGCTGTAGGGGCACCGCGTCGTTTCCCATATATGGGGTATTTATCTGCATTTTCTGCGCAAGAATCCGTGCACAACGGCCGCCGTTTTATCGGGGTGGGGTAGTTTTCACGCTTTGCATACCTTTTTGACGACACTCATCTATAGACAATTCAATTCAAAGTGGTGTGAATTTTTTTGAGGTAGTGGTAGTGCTGCCGGTGGCCAGGGTTTAATCTGAGTCACACCCCGTCTATCTGTGTCACGTGCGGCACGGCGGGACGTCAACTTGTAAAGGAGCACTATGCAGACCCCGCTCGGCCTTACGACCGTAGGCCTTTTGGTCATTTTCGTGACGGTGGGAATTTTAATTCGCGGCCGGGTAAACCCCATCATTCCCATGACATTGGTGCCTGTAGTTGGTGCCCTAGTATGTGGATTTGGTCTAGGCGAAATATCTGACTTTTTCAGTGAAGGCTTAAGTTCCGTCATCAACGTTGTGGTGATGTTTATCTTTGCCATCATCTTCTTTGGCATATTGCAAGATGTTGGCCTATTTACTCCGGTTATCCGCGCGCTCATCAAGGCTACCCGCGGAAAAATCATGGCCGTAACGTTGGGCACTGCGGCGATCGGCGTAGTAGCGCACCTCGATGGATCTGGTTCTACCACCTTCCTTATCACCATCCCCGCGCTACTCCCGCTCTATCGTGCGCTGAATATGTCGCGCTACGTGCTTATCACCATTGTGGCGATGGCCGCCTCCATAATGAATATGGTTCCTTGGGGCGGCCCGCTTGGCCGGGCCGGCGCCGTAGTCGATCAAGAGCCCAATGCCATCTGGGTGCAACTTTTGCCCATTCAGGGCGTAGCGATTGTGCTGGTCTTCGTTTTGGCTGCGCTTTTGGGGTGGCGGGAAAAGCGCCGCATAGCGGGTTTGCGCGAAAGCGGCGAAATAGCAGGCGGCACGGCAGTAGACGTGAATGAATTGGCCGATGAATTCGCTGCTGCACAGGTACGTGAACAACATAAATTGGGCTACCACTTCCGCACGGGACGCTGGGTTACCGTGGTCAACGTTGTCGTAGCCCTTGCGGTCTTAGTGGCTCTGCTATCGGGCGTAGTTCCGCCCGCCCCAGCCTTCCTCGTGGCCACTACTATCACGCTCGCCATTAATTTCAGCGGTTCCATGGAACAAGGCGAGGCCCTACGGCGCCATGCGCTTGATGCATTGGCCATGGCGGGCGTCATTCTTGCCGCGGCCATGTTCTTGGGCGTTCTCAATGAAACGAAGATGCTTGAAGAAATCGCCCTGACGCTAGTTAACGTCTTGCCGGAGGGTGTCGCGCCGCATCTCCACGTTATTGTGGGCTTCTTTGGTGTACCGCTTGACTTGTTGACCTCGACGGATGCCTATTACTTCTCAGTTCTTCCTATTGTTCAGGGAACCGTGGAAAGCTTTGGGGTCAGCGGTATGGGTGCGGCTTGCGCGCTCATCATTGGTAACGTGGTGGGCACCTTCGTCTCGCCGTTCTCACCCGCATTATGGTTGGCGTTGGGGCTAGCGGAAGGCCAGATGGGTAAATATCTCAAGCTGGCTTTCCCCATTGCGTGGCTATTTTCCGCCATCTTGGTGGCCGCGGCGCTGTTTATGGGAATGTTGGCCTAGTAAAGGAAAGGCCCGCAGCACAGCTGCGGGCTCATGGTCGGGATAACAGGATTTGAACCTGCGACCTCTTCGTCCCGAACGAAGCGCGCTACCAACCTGCGCCATATCCCGGCGTTCCGCCTTGAAAAGCGGTACCTCGATACTTTAACGCAAGCTAAGCGCAATCAACAAAACGGCAGGTGGTTGCGTTTAGTCCACCTCAGTGATTTTTAGCAGCGTGGCGGAGGGCCGGCAGAAGATGCGTACGGGGGCAAATTTGGAGGTGCCCAAGCCATTGGAGACATGCATTTTCATCGGGCCGAAATCGTGGAGCCCCTGCACGCGGTCGCGGTCGACGCCGCAATTGGTTACCAGTGCACGGGATCCCGGCAGGCAAATTTGGCCGCCGTGGGTGTGACCAGAGAGCGAGAGTTGGTAGCCGTCGGCCGCGAACTTCTCCAGCACGCGGGGTTCGGGAGCGTGGAGGAGGGCCAGGGACAAATCAGCATCCTCGTTGGGAGGACCCGCGATTTCGGAGTAATCATCCAGATCGTGGTGTGGATCGTCCACGCCGGCGGCGGCAAGACGGACGTTGCCCACCTTAAACTCATGCCGAGCCTGGTTGGCATCGCGCCATCCGTGCTCCATAAAGGCGGCGCGCATACCGCGCCAGGGCAGATCCACATAGGAAGGCTCCCGCTTTTTGCCCAGCAGATACTTGAAGGGATTGACCGGACGCGGGGCCCAGTAGTCATTGGTGCCAAAGACAAAGAGGCCGGGGCGGGCCAGCAGCGGACCGAGAGCGCGCAGCGTATCGGGTACGGCCTGCTGATCGGAGAGATTATCGCCGGTGTTGACTACGAGGTCCGGCTCCAAGGCGTCGAGAGCAGAGACCCAGGCAATTTTGGTCTCCTGGCCCGGGATCATGTGCAGATCAGAAAGGTGGAGCAACCGAAATTCCGGCTTGCCACGCAGAGTGCCCTTGGGCAGGAGAGGGAGCGTATATTCCTTGAGCTCGAATTTGGTCAGTTCGCTATAGCCCCATGCTGCGGCGCCCAGGCCCGCAGCGGTGAGGCCGCCAAGAATACGTAAAAGTTTCACGGCTACCACCCTACCTGGCGTACATTGATAGGCATGAGCGAGCTAAAACAAACCATCCGTGCAGATCTGAAAACCGCAATGAAGGCGAAGGAGAAGCAGCGCACCAGCGCCATCCGTGCCTTGCTGGCCGCCATCCAGGCCGAGGAGACTAACGGCTCCCGGCACGAGCTGGAGGACGCCGATATCCTTAAGGTAATTGCGCGCGAAATCAAAAAGCGCCGCGAGTCCGCCGAGGTCTATGAGGAAAATGGGCGTCCGGAGTTGGCTGAAGCCGAGCTTGCTGATGTCCCCTTCTTCGAGGCCTACCAGCCCCGCCAGCTAGACGAGTCCGAGCTGCAGGCCTTGGTGAAGGAATCCATCGCCGAGGTCGAAGCCGAAAACGGCGAAGCACCCACCATGAAGCAGATGGGTGCCGTAATGAAGGTGGCCAATGCCAAGGCCGCCGGCCAAGCGGACGGCAAGCGCCTGTCCGCTGAGGTCAAAGCCCAGCTGAGCTAGAGCGGGCGAGACCACACTGGGCGGCGGAGCCTAGCGGCCAAGCAGGCTGCGGATATCGTTGGCAAAGTTATCGATGTCCTCTTGGCGGATGCCAAAGTCTTCCGGCGAGAATCCGCCCCCTCCACCGTCACCGCCTGTGCCGCCAGTCGAGCGGCCCGGGCTAGTAGCACCGTCGGTATTAGCGCCGCCGGTGCTGTTTTGTGTGCCGGTGGAGTTAGCATCGGCCACGCCGGAGGAGGGAGATTGGGAGGCCCCGGCGCCGTCGGAAAGCTGCAGCGTAATTTCTGCCCCCTTCTTCTTGCCATCCTTGCCGGTAATGGCGCGAACTACGCGGCCATAAGGCACATCGCCGCCGATGACGCGGGAAGTCTTGACCACATAGCCCTTAGCTTCCAAGGCCTGGCGCGCCTCGGCTTCGGACTTGCCGCGCAGGCCATCTAGGGTCTTATCGGCCGTGGTGCCGTTATCGTACTTCTTATTGTAGTTCGGCAGACCAGCCTTGGTTGCTATCGGCAGCTGGGAGGCCATGCTGAAGAAGGTCTGCGCCGGCTCCAAGCCGCCGTAGAGGTTGCCCCAACCCGCACACTGGCGCACCGGGCCAGTACACAGCGGGACGGTGGAGGTGCCGTCGTTATAAATATAAGGAGCGGCGGAAATGCCCTCATTGAATCCCAAGAAAGCAGAGGATTGGTTGGACTCGGTGGTGCCGGTCTTTGCCGCGATAGGGCTGGAATAGCCGGCCGCCTGGGCGGCATCTTTGGCCGTGCCCTGCTTGGCATCTTCGGACAAAGCATTGCTCATGGCGCGGGCCACGTCCTTATCCACCGCCTGCTCACACGGGGTTTCTTTAAGGTAGACCTCGTTGCCTTCCTTATCGGTGATCTGGGCGATGGGGTTGGGTTCACACCATTTGCCATCCGAGGCCAGCGTGGCACCCACATTGGCTAGCTCCAGCGGGTTGACCTGGTCTGGGCCCAGGGTAAAGGAACCCGAATTGGCTTCCTTGGTGTGCTGGGCAATCGAGGTGTCCTTATCAAAGCTGCCCTTGTCATCGTAGGAGCGCAGGCCCAAGCGCACGGCCATATCAACGATGGGGGCTACGCCTACCTGCTCGGTGAGCTTGATAAATGGCGTATTGGGCGAGTGGGCCAGTGCTTCCTGCAGCGTCATGGTGGCCTTATAGGCGCCAGCGTTTTCCACGCAGTAGCGGTCCGCCGGGCAGCCGGCGGCGCCGCCGTGACCAAGGCCTTCCGCCTCGTAGCGGGTGGGCACATCCACGGTGTTTTTAATGCCATAGCCTGCCTCAAGCGCGGCCGCGGCGGTAAAGACCTTAAACACGGAGCCGGCGCCGTTGCCTACCAGGGAATAGGGCTGCGGCAGGATGGTTTCATTCTTGTCCAAGTCCAAGCCATAGTCACGGGAGGAGACCATGGCCAGCACCTTGCGATCCGATTTACCGGGTTTGATGACGTCCATGACTTCCGCCACGCCTGGGGCGTCCGGGTTGGTGTGGCTTTGCACGGCCTGAAGGGCCTTATTTTGCACCGTTGGATCCAGCGTGGTTTTGATGGTGTAGCCACCGCGCGCCAGCTGTTCTTCGCTAATGCCCTTCTTATCCAGGTACTTCAGGACATAATCACAGTAGAAACCGCGGTCACCCGCGCCGATGCAGCCATTGGCTAGCGTTTGGGGCTTCTTGCCGACGCCCAGCTTTTCCCCCTTATACTTATCCGCTTCCTGCTGCTTGATATAGCCGTTATCCGCCATGGATTGCAGGACGAGATTGCGCCTTTCGGTTACTTCGCCGGCGTTGGTATAGGGGTTGAGACGCTCAGAGGATTGGACCATGCCCGCCAGCATTGCTGCTTGTGGCACCGTGAGCTCAGAGGCGTGGGTGCCATAATAGGTGCGGGCTGCGGCCTCGACGCCATAGGCATGGTTACCAAAAGACACCAGGTTGAGATAGTTGGTGAGGATGTCATCCTTATCTAACTCCTCATCCATCTTGGTAGCCATGCGCATCTCGCGCAGCTTGCGGGTTATGGATTGCTCGGTGGCCGCGGCACGCTCTTCATCGGTGGTAGCAGAAACCAACAGCAAGTAGTTCTTTACGTACTGCTGATCGATGGTAGAAGCACCCTGGGAGACACCACCCGAGGTCAGGTTGGTCCACAGTGCGCGGAAATTGCCCTGGAAGTCTACGCCTTCGTGATCATAAAAGCGCTCGTCCTCAATGGAGACGATGGCGTTTTTCATGGCTTTAGAAATCTTCTTGCCCTCCACTGGGTGGCGGCGCTGGCTGAAGACATAGGCCATGTCCTTGCCCTTGGCATCTTTAATGGTGGTGACGCCAGGGATATTTCCGGCCGTCAGATCTTGCAGGTCAGATTGCATGGTTTCGTTAGTACGGGCAATCGCTACCCCGGAAATGCCCGCGAAGGGGGCAAGGGCCAGGGCGATCAGCGCGCCTACCAAGACCGTAGACAGGGCTATCTTGGCCAAAGATTTGATGACAGTCACGCCCCATACACTACGTGGTCGCCCTCGGTGGGTGGAAGATCACTCGCACCCCCTAAAGTGTGACGTGTTAGACAATCTTCTACCTGGGTGAATAGACTTAGGCGCGTTACATAGTATTCCGTCTGGGAAGGAGCACACTCACCCATGACCGTTCGTGTGAAGACTGCTGGAATGTCTAATACAGCCCGAAATCCCGAGCGTGGTGAGTGGGTTACCCAGGCTAAATGCCGTAAGGGTGACCCGGATGCCCTCTTTGTGCGCGGTGCAGAACAGCGCAAGGCGGCGGTCATCTGCCGCCACTGCCCGGTGTTGACCGAATGCCGTGCCGATGCTTTGGATAACCGCGTCGAGTTTGGTGTTTGGGGCGGGCTGACCGAGCGTCAGCGCCGTGCATTGCTGCGCAAGAACCCTCACATCACGGATTGGGCGCACTACTTGGCTGAGGGCGGCGAACTCGTCGGGATTTAAGAATTTTGACGGCGTGGGGCGTATTTAATAGTTAGAATGGGACCCATGACTAAATGGGAATACGCAACCGCACCTGTTCTTACCCACGCTACGAAGCAGATCCTCGATTCTTGGGGTGAAGACGGCTGGGAACTGGTTACCGTCACCCCTGGCCCGAACCCAGAAAACGTCGTGGCCTACTTCAAGCGCGAGGTGGCAGAGTAAATGGGCTTTCATGCTCGCTTGCGGGAGCTGGGGTACGAGCTACCGGGCGTCGCCAAGCCGCTAGCTTCCTATGTGCCGGCCGTGCGCGTAGGAAATCAGGTCTGGACCTCCGGTCAGCTTCCCCTCGTGGAGGGAACCTTGCCGCTGACCGGCAAGGTTGGTGCCGAAATCACTACGGAACAAGCCCAAGAACAGGCCCGTATCGCGGCGCTCAATGCGCTCGCCGCCATCGATGCTGAGGTGGGCCTAGATAATATCTCCCGCGTGCTAAAGATTGTGGGGTTCGTGGCTTCTGATCCGGGCTATGCAGATCAGCCAGCAGTTATCAATGGCGCCTCGGATTTCATTGGTGAAGTCTTTGGGGATGCCGGAACGCATGCTCGCTCCGCCGTTGGTGTGGCTGCGTTGCCTAAAAACGCGCCGGTAGAGATCGAACTAATCGTAGAAATTGCTGCTTGATCGGATAGGCTAGTAACTATGGAGCACCCTGCATATAGTCAATTGCGTCCCGTCAGCCAATCCGTTGGCGTAGTCCTTTGTGATAACCCCAGCTACACCGCCCTTGAGGGTACGAATACGTGGATTATTCGCGCCGCTGAAGACTCCCGGGCGATCGTCGTAGACCCGGGTCCAGAGGATGAAGGCCATCTCAACGTTGTGCACCGCAACGCAGGTGAGGTGGCATTGATTTTGATTACTCACCGCCACGATGATCACGCATCTGGCGCGCAGCGCCTGCGGCAGATGACCGGCGCCCCCATCCGCGCATTCGATCCGAGTTACTGCAACGGTGCCGAGGCGCTGCAGGATGGTGAGCATATCTCCCTCGACGGCATCACCCCTCGCCTCGAGGTTGTTCACACCCCTGGCCATACCGCGGACTCCACCTGCTTTTTTGTGTGGAGCGGTGAAGTAGGAAACTCCCGTCTCGAAGGCATTATTTCCGGTGACACCATCGCAGGCCGTCACACCGTTTTGCTTTCGGAGACGGACGGAAACTTGGCCGACTATCTGCACACCTTGGATACCCTAGAGGAGCGCGGTAAGGATATCGCGTTGTTCCCAGGGCACGGCCCAGATTTGGATGACACGTCCCAGGTAGCTCGCAAGTATATCGACCGCCGCCACTACCGCCTTGATCAGATTAAGGAGATCCGCTCCCGCTTGGGTGAGGATGTAGATCTGAATACCCTGGTCAACGAGATGTACGATGATGTGGATCCGGTACTGCGCCACGCTGCGGAGCAGTCCACTCGCACCGCGCTGAAGTATTTGGACGGCAAGACTAAATAAGCCGTATCTCCTATGTGCCCCTTTTTCCTCCTAGTAGGAAAAGGGGCTTAATTGTTTTAGCCCCTGCGCTGGTGCACCAGGGAAGTGGGGCTGGCCTTCACGTAATGCTGGGCAAGGGGGCGAAAACCAGCGAAACCCCCGCTTTAAGCGGGGGTGTGGCGAGCTCGCGCTTACTTAGCGAGCGCGGCGGGCGAGGTGCTCGGTATCGACAATGAGCACGGACTTGCCCTCGAGGCGGATCCAACCGCGGTGGGCAAAGGTGGCGAGCGCCTTGTTGACGGTCTCACGAGAGGCGCCGACCAGTTGGGCAATCTCTTCCTGGGTGAGATCGTGGTTTACGCGCAGGGCGCTGCCTTCCTGGACGCCGAAGCGATTGGCCAGCTGCAGCAAAGTCTTTGCCACGCGGCCGGGAACATCCGTGAAGATGAGGTCGGCCAAGTTGGCGTTGGTGCGACGCAGGCGGCGTGCCAAGACGCGTAGCAGCTGCTGTGCGATTTCGGGGTGGTCACCAACCCACTTCTTGAGCAGCTCGGAGTTCATGGTGGCCGCCTGAACTTCGGTCACGCATACTGCGGAAGAGGTGCGCGGGCCCGGGTCGAAGATGGACAGCTCGCCGAACATATCGGATGGGCCCATGACGGTCAGGAGGTTTTCGCGGCCGTCCGGGGCGTGGCGAGCGAGCTTAATCTTGCCCGAGGTGATGATGTACAAGCGGTCACCAGGTTCGCCCTCGTCGAAGATGGTGGTTCCGCGCGGATAGCGCACGGTCTCCATCTGCTCGATGAGGTGCTGCACTGCAACGGGATCAACGCCTTGGAAGATTCCGGCGCGGGAGAGGATGTCCTGTACGCCTTCCACGTTTTACTCCTTGGATGTCGACTACGAAAGTCCATAGATGCGCCTGCGCCACATCTGGGTGCGGTCTTTCATGCACTCGACAATGCGGAACAAGCGGGGTCACTGTGTAACGCGTTTCATCTTACAGTGTAATTGGTCACTTTTGGTACTTCAGTGAATTTTTGTCACACTATAGAAACTCTGATCGTGCTAGAGGCACAACTCCGGCCAGCGAGTTTGCGGCTTAGTCAGCGAAAACAACTGCCTCGAGCTTTTCCATCAGGAGGGCGAAAAGGGCGATCGCAAGCGGTACCAGAATCACAAGTGAAATCATGTTTTCCTAGTCTACTAAGCTTTATGCCATGAATTCAGCACTGTCAGCGGCCAGCGCGCCGGAGCTACGGGCACCGGAGATAAATAGGCGTTTGGCACAGGAGTATCCAGATGCGCGTTGTGCCTTGGATTATGACTCCCCGCTGCAGCTTTTGATAGCCACGGTGCTTTCTGCCCAGTGCACGGATGAGCGCGTGAACTCGGTGACCCCTGAACTCTTTTCCCGCTACCCCGAGGCCGCGGATTATGCAGCAGCGCAGCGGTCGGAACTGGAGCGCATCCTGCGCCCGTTGGGTTTTCAACGAGCTAAGGCGGGACACCTTTTGGGCATAGGGGAGAAGCTGGTGGCAGATTTTCAAGGCGAGGTTCCCCGCACGGTTAAGGAGCTCACCAGCCTGCCCGGCGTGGGGCGTAAGACCGCGCTGGTGGTGCTTGGAAATGCCTTTGGGATTCCGGGGCTGACGGTGGATACGCACTTCGGCCGCCTTATGCAGCGGCTCGGACTCACAGGGGAGACGACGCCGCTAAAGATTGAGCGGGACATCGCCAAGCTCCTGCCAGAAGAAGAGTGGACAATGTTTTCTCACCGCGTCATCTTTCATGGGCGCCAGGTATGCCATGCGCGCACGCCGGAGTGCGGTGCATGCGTGCTGCGGGATATGTGTCCAGCGGCTAGTGGGCGCTAGGCTTAAGGCATGAAGAACTACGTCCTTGGCACGGTGATTGCCGCGATCCTCATCGCCGTTATCGCGGTAGTGGGGGTCTCGCAATTGCGGGGTGGGGACGAAGCCGAGAAGGCAGTGCCAACCGAGGCTGCTCCGCAAGAAGTCCCGCAGCGTCCAGACTGTCCAGCCGGCACCGTAGCTGGGGTAGAGCTGGATTGCTTGGGCGGTAAGGCCACCGGAAAGCGTGCCGATGAAGGTGTGAGCGTGGTCAACGTGTGGGCGTGGTGGTGCGAGCCGTGCCGCGCGGAGCTTCCCTATCTGCAAAAGGTGGCGGAGACGCACCCAGACTGGCAGGTCGTGGGTGTGCACGCGGATAAGAACGCGGGAAACGGTGCAGCTTTCTTGAATGACGTGGGAGTGGATCTGCCGAGCTTCCAGGATGCGGATAATAAATTTGCCGGTCAGTTGAGCCTGCCAGGCGTAGTTCCGGTGACAGTGGTGCTCAAGGACGGCGAAGTGCGCAAGCAATTTGCGCAGCCCTTTAGCTCCGCAGCGGAGATTGAACGGGCCGTGAAAGAGGCGATTGCGGCATGAGCCAACTTCGTCCCGAGTGCACACCAGAATGGCTCAAGCCAGCGTTGGGGGTAGATCCGAGCCAGGTGCAAGAGCTCATAGGCAACCGGCAGGCTTCGTCCCTCAATGGCACTACTGCGCAGGTGCCGGTCAAACGGGAGGCGGCTGTGCTTATGCTACTTAGCGGCGAAAGCGCGGAGGAGGGCAGCATTTTGCTCACACACCGCTCGCCGTCCATGCGTTCTCACTCCGGACAAATTGCTTTCCCGGGCGGCCGCCGAGATCCCGGTGATACCTCGCTAGTGGATACTGCGCTGCGGGAAGCCTGGGAAGAAACGGACCTGCAGCGTAATTCCGTGACCCCATTAGAGCAGTGGAGCCAACTGCATATCCGTGCCACCGGCAATCCCGTGAGCCCGATCCTGGCGCATTGGAACCAGCCGGGGGAGGTCTATCCCGCCAGCCCTGATGAAACCGATGATGTCTTTCTCGTTCCCATCCGGGAATTGGTCGATCCACGCAATCGCTTCGTGGTGGGCTTTAGAAAATGGCAAGGACCAGCATTTCATGCCAATGGCTATGTCATCTGGGGGTTTACCGCCGGCGTGCTTTCGGCTCTCTTGCAGCACTCTGGGTGGAGCGTTCCTTGGGATAACAATTCAGTCATGGACCTGCGTGACTCCCTCAAAAACTCCCGCAATAATGAGAAGATGTCCTAACCGCTTGTGCCGCGGTACGTGTACGTCTTAACCCCCAAATAGAAAGAATCCATAGCCATGACTCCTGCGCTTATCGTTGACGGCCTGATTGTGGTCGCCGTCCTGTTGGCGCTACTTAGTGGGTGGCGCAATGGTGCCCTCGCGGCAGTTTTGGCCTCCATCGGAGTGGGTGCTGGGGTAGTGCTGGGCATTGCCGTGGCACCTGCCGCATTGCGCCTGGTGGATCAGCCCTCGTTGCGCTTGCTGCTCTTGGTAGGAATTTTGGTGCTATTCGTGGGCATCGGGCAGCTCATCGGCTCCTCTCTGGGCGGCAGCGTGCGCGACCGCATGAAGGCGCGCAAGACACAGCGCCTCGATTCTGCGGTGGGTGCGGTATTCCAAGCCTTTGCCGCCTTGGTGGTTATTTGGCTGATTTCTATCCCTGTGGCCACCAACTTGGGTGGTGCGGCCGGTCAGGGCCTGCGCGATTCGCGTATCTTGGGCAACCTCAACTCGGCCGCGCCGGCGCGGGTAGCGGCGCTGCCCAATGGCGTGGCGGCAATGCTTAATGAGTCCGGCCTGCCGCCGTTGGTTTCGCCCTGGCAAAACTCCATTAGCAATGAGGAAGTAAAAGAGCCGGACCCAGACGTGCAGGATCCGGAGCTGGTGCGCCGCATGCGGCCCTCCATCATTCACGTGCTTGGCGACGCCGAAGAGTGCTCCCGCCGCCTCATGGGTTCCGGCTTCGTGGTAGCCGATGACTACGTGATCACCAATGCCCACGTGGTGGCCGGCACGCAGACCGTGCGCCTTGATACCAAGCTGGGGCTTAAGGATGCGACCGTGGTCTATTACAACCCAGACGTGGACGTGGCGGTGTTGCATTCGCGAGACTTAGGCATCGATCCGCTGCCATGGGCCCAAACCCCAGCGCAGACGGGCGATGATGCCATGGTGATGGGCTTCCCACATTCTGGGCCTTTCGACACCGAGATGGCGCGCGTGCGCGATCGCATCACCATTTCTGGTCCGGATATTTACTCTCACGGGCATGTGGAGCGCGATTCCTACACCGTTCGCGGCAATATCCAGCAAGGAAATTCCGGCGGCCCACTGGTCAATACGGCTGGCGAGGTCCTAGGCGTGGTCTTTGGCGCCTCGGTGGATGACTCTGAAACGGGCTATGCGCTCACCGCTGATGAAGTCAACAGTCAGATCGGGGACGTCGCGCAGCTTACCCACCCAGTCGATACCGGTGAGTGCGTGGCCCACTAGGTATTTTCTTGGAGCCACGCCCCCAGCGTAGAGACGAACTCCGCCGGTGCTTCCACGTGCGGTAGGTTCTTCGCACCGGGCACGGTCGTGGCGGTAAATCTGTGGCGGGCGCGCAAGGCGGCGCGACGGACCACGGGATTCCACAGCCGTTGTTGGGCGTGGATGAAAAGGACGGGTCGTTCCACTGTCAGTTCCACCCAGTTCAGGGGGACAACGGCGGTGCGCATACGGTGGTTCCACAAGATTCCGCGCCGAACGCTGCCGATCCGGGAGGCGCGCAGGCGTAGATCGAGGATGCGGTCAAAGGTGGCTCCGTTAAGCGAAGGCCCCGTATCCAGCTCCAACTCCTTGCGGTAGGCGCGCGGACTAAGTAGCAGGTTCTGGGCGCGGGTAACGCGGGGTAGGCGGCACAGCAGCGAGCGCAGGTTAATCCACCCAAAATCCCACGGCCGGGCGGCAATCGCTCGGCGCAGATCCACCGGGTGGGCGGCGGAGATGGAAGCCAAGCCGCGCACCCGCTCGGGGCGCTCAGCGGCTAAGCACCAAGCCACCGCGCCGCCGGTATCGGCACCGACCACAAAGGCGTCGTCATGGCCCAAGGCCTGGATGAGCCCGCTGATATCGCCCACCAAGGTACGAATATCTTGCCCCGCATCAATAGGTGGCTTATCGGACATGCCAAAGCCGCGCATATCTACCGCCGCGACGTGGAAGCCGCGCTGTGCAAGCGGCGCAATGACGTCTTGATAGTCGAACCACCCACCAAAGGCGCTGTGGATGAGTACCACTAGTGGCTGCGTGCTCTCTCCCGCCGTGGCCACGTGCAGGCGGATGCCGCGGGTATGGACGAAGTCATGCGCATAAGGTCCCTCCAGCTCCACCGTTGAGGGAGGCAGGGGTGCAAAGGCCATGGTGCCGCCTTTCTATAGTTGGGGCAGAAACGGTAGAGGATAGGGGAAAGTACACAAAATCCGCCCCAGGCTAGCTAGGGCGGATAGAGGGGAGCACGACTGCGTGGCGTGCTGCGTGTGCGTGGCGTGCTGCGTGTGCGTGGCGCCTGCCGGTTTAGGTGTAGAGGCCGTGGGTGGTCTTTCGGTCCAGAGACTTTTGTGCCTTGCCCGGAACCAGGTTCTTGAGCTCCTTGGTGGAGTCAATGGTCTTTTGCGGCGCCTTCACCTGCTTGACGTTCTTCAGACCAACAAAGGCCAAGATGCCGGCGAGGACGATCATGATCAAGAAGACGATCAGGAACGCTGCCCAACGGTCCAGCCAGATGGCGAGGAGCTCTGCCAAGAAGAAGAAAAAGAAGAAAGAGCTATACAGCGCGATGGTGCCAGCGCCGCCGAAGAGACCAGCACCAATTCCACCCTTCTTTGCGGACTCTGCCAGTTCGGTCTTAGCCAGCTCCACCTCGGAGCGTACGAGCTGGGACATCTGCTCGGTGGCGTTGGAGACCAGCTGGCCTACCGAGATCTCGGACGAGGACGTATCCACGTCACTCAATGGGATCGAGTTCACCTTCGGTGCAAATTGATCAGTACCGTCGGTATACAGTCCATCGTTGCTCACGATTAATTCTCCTCGCGTTTATCTAAACCTTGTAATGTCCCTAATAATAATGGAATCACTATTCTCCCATGGTGCCACGCATACGTAGGGACTTCCACGGCTATCCTAATGTATATGTCAGAAATTGACGCGTTATCCCCGCTGTTTCGCCTGCCGGGGGTGAAAGAAAGTGCAGAAAAAGCCGCCGCTGCCATTGCCCGTGCACACCGCCGACCTGCAGGATTGCGAAAGTTTGAGGTCATTTCCGCCGAGTCCCTTATTCGCGGCGCCCGTTCTAGCGTGGCGCTTGATGGCTACGCCATCCCCCCACATCCGGGCCCAGAGAATGTGGAAGAAGGGCCGTTGGCCAGCGCCGTAAGCGCCTACTCTGTGGCCGCGCCGGAGCTCTTGGACACCACGGTGCGCTCCTTTGCCCGAGCGCCGCTGCAGGTTCTAGCGCGCATTGACGTCGCGGCCGGTGGCACCGGTATCCCCACCGGTGAAAGCGCGCGGCTGCAAGGGCTGGGCCGGCTTATCGCCCAGGGTAATGGTCCCGCCTTTGATCTCCTTCTACCGAGCGTGGTCCATGCCGAGATAGCCGCAGGGCAGTTTTTCGGCCCTCGCAGCGGTCTCGTCGCCCGCGTTGCTTCTCGCCTTGCCGCTGTGCATACGGGGTTTGACCCGCGTGGTTTCGCCGTACCCGAGGTCTACTACACCCGCCACCGCGCTGAGTATGCCGATGCGGTGGATAATTACCGCACCGCGCTTGCCGACGCCCTCCTTACCCACCTCGCTGCCTGGGCAGCCGGTGGTGCAGAGGCCGACGCGATTGCGCGAGCCGCTTAAGAGGTATGCCGTGGCCCGCGCTTGGGGAAGCTGGGGCGGTCAGGGTGCTGGGCAAGCCACAGCCCGGCGCCGATAGCCGCCACGGTACCCGCCAGCACGGAGGCGCCGATTCCGATTTCTTTAGCGGTTGGCGCAGGCAGGAGCGGCACTGGGTCCTTAAAGGATCGAATATCCCACTCATGGCTGATGGCGTGGCGCTTTAATTGCTTGTCCGGGTTGACCGCGACGGGGTGGCCAACCTTCTCCAGCATCGGGATATCCGTAGCGGAATCCGAATAGGCATAGCTGGCATTAAGATCAATGTTTGCTGCGGCGGCAGTGCGCTCTAGTGCCTCCGCCTTATGTGGGCCCTTGCAATAAAAGAGCACCTCGCCGGTAAAGCGTCCGTCTTTTTCTGCCAATTCGGTGGCGATGACGTGCTCGACGCCGAGCTCCTCCGCGATGATGTCTACCAGCACGGCAGCGGAGGCAGAGACAATGACCACGTGGTCGCCCGCGGCGCGGTGGGCACGGATAAGTTCCCGGGCCTCGGCATAGATGGAGGGAGTGACCACGTGGTGCATGGTGTCTCGGGCGATGGAGCGCACTTCCTCCACGGACCACCCCGTGACCATTGCGGTGAGCTGATCGCGGCTAGCGTCCATGCCTTCGCTGGAGAGGCCGGAAAACATATAGCTGGCTTTCGCCAGGGAGAGCTGCAGTGCTTCGGCCGGGGAGATGAGCCCGTTGTGCAAAAATTCGCGGCCAAAGGCATAGGCCGAGGAGGTGGCGATGATGGTTTTATCGAGATCGAAAAACGCCGCGGTGCGTGTGTGCTCGCCGCCGGCGCAACTCGTGCTAGCGGGGCGGGGAGGAAAGGATTCGCGGGAATTCGTCATGGTGTGCTGCCGAGTGTAGCTGCCCTTCGCGCTTAGTGGTGTAGAAGTGGCTGCAGTTAATGGTGGTTGGCGAGTCAATAATGTGGGATTGGCAGCCCGTGCGGGGGATAAAGTAGTGAACACGCATTCGGTGCAGGTCAGCGCCATGGCCGTTGAAAAACTGCTGTTAGCTGTT
Organism: Corynebacterium sp. KPL4035; assembly: GCF_037908325.1. Classification (NCBI taxonomy): domain Bacteria; kingdom Bacillati; phylum Actinomycetota; class Actinomycetes; order Mycobacteriales; family Corynebacteriaceae; genus Corynebacterium; species Corynebacterium sp. KPL4035. The sequence goes on from NZ_JBBMGF010000002.1 coordinate 280,981, forward strand.
GTGGTTGGGTGGCGAACATGTCATAATAATGCGTGCAAGGCCCCGATATACTGTGCGGCCTGCCCCGGCTCACCCCCCCGAGGCCGGGTTACTGACGGCCCGTGCGCACACCCCCCGATGCACGGGCCGTCACCTATATTTAGTGCCATGTGATACGAGGTTATCCACAGGTTTTTAGTTGAAGTGGCAACCAAATCAGGACCACACGGTGACTTATCGCGGGTTATCCACAGTGCCACCGGAGAGCCCTCGCTGCGGTTGCACGGATGCTTCAGGCTATGAGGCATGAACGCATTACATCCTGATTCCGCTGCCATCGTCGTTGCCGTCGGTGACGAAGCACTGCGCGCCGAGGCTATCCATGCCGCGGCTGCTACCAGCCACGATGTGCTTACCGTAACCGATCCCCGCGACGTCCCACGCAGTCTGCCAGGCGCCTTTGCGGTCCTGGTTGATTCCCTCATGGCCCGCGTGGTGGCGGCAGCGCAACGCCCCCACACCGCGCCTGTGCCAGTACTATTCCTTGCCGCGGACCCTGGACCGATTGACTATGAAGCGGCATTAGCCTGTCACGCGGAGAGCGCCTTTATCATTCCCGCCCAGGTTAAGGAGCTGCTCGCGGGCATTGCGGCCGCGGGCACCCCGCAGGACACGCGACCGGGTAGCGCCACCATCGCCGTGGTTGGGGCGAGCGGCGGGGTGGGGGCTTCTACCTTCGCGGCCGCCTTGGCCCGCACCCAGTGCGCTGCGGATGGGCGCGCCCTGCTTATCGACGCCCACGCATACTCCGGTGGCCTCGACCTCCTGCTTGGCGTAGAGGCCGAAGCGGGGGCGCGCTGGCCGGAGCTTACCGTAGGCGATGGCAGTATCGATGCCACCGATCTCTACCGCGCGCTGCCGACCACGCCGGATGGGGTAGCGGTGCTTTCGACCGCGCGCAGTACCGTCGCGGATCCCTTCCGCCTGGAAAAGGACCTGCTCGCGCGAGTAGTGGGCGCGGCCCACGCGGGCGAAGGGCTATGCGTGGTGGATTGCACCCCGGAGACCGTTCCGGATGCGTGTACCCACGTGGTCATAGTGGTGGCCGCAGAAGTGCGCTCGGCTGCATCGGCCGCGCAACTAATTGCGCGCTTCGGAGCCGCGCGGCGCAGCTGTGTGGTGGTGCTGCGGCAACGCCAGTGGGCATCGTTAAGCGCGGCGGAAGTAGAAAGCATCATCCACAGCACGGTGTTGGCAGAACTGCCAACGGCCCGGGGCCTTACGCGCGCGGTGGAAATAGGCGGCCTCCCGCAGCGCCTCCCGGCACCCTTGCGCAAGGCTGCACACGCGGTCCTCGAGGAGGTAGGCGCGTGAGTGAGCAGAAAGTAGCACAGGAAACGCTGGAAAAGATGCAGCGTATCATCGCCGCCGAGCCCGACTTGGTGCATGATGCGGCAGCCCTGGCTCGGCGCATCCGTGCAGAAGCCGGCGTGATTAGTGACGTCGCGGTACTCGACCTACTACGCCGCCTGCGCCAGGACGCCACCGGAATGGGCCCGCTTGATGCATTGCTGGGGCGAGAGGGGGTTACCGATGTCGTTGTTAACGGGCCGCATGCGGTATTCATGGACCGCGGCGAGGGCCTCGAACGCACTGACATCACCTTCTGCGATGATGGCGAAGTCCGCCAACTGGCCAGCCGGCTGGCGGCAGCCTCCGGCACGCGCCTCGATGATGCTCAACCTTATGCCGATGGCCGCGTTAGCCGCCCTGATGGCGTCGTCCTGCGCGTCCATGCCTTGCTGAGCCCGCCTGCGGTGGCCGGAACCTGCCTGAGCCTGCGCGTACTGCGCCAAGCCCAGACCACCCTGCCCCAACTAGTAGACAACGGCACGCTGCCAGAAGATATCGCTACGCTGCTGCGCGCTGTGGTGGACAAGCGAGTCTCATTCCTGGTTATAGGTGGAACCGGCTCCGGCAAAACCACCTTGCTATCCGCACTTTTGGGAACCGTCTCCGAGCGCGAACGCATCCTCGTCATCGAAGACACCGCCGAGCTCTCCCCGCACCACCCACACTGCGTTAGCGTGGTCTCGCGCCGGGCCAACGCGGAGGGAAGCGGCGAGGTCACGATGTCACAATTACTCCGACAAGCGCTGCGCATGCGCCCAGACCGCATCGTGGTAGGCGAGATCCGCGGCCGCGAGGTGGTCGATCTCCTCGCCGCCCTCAACACCGGACACGACGGCGGCGCCGGTACGCTCCATGCCAATTCGCTCTTTGAAGTCCCCGCCCGCATGGAGGCCCTCGCCGCCCTTGGCGGCCTGGACCGCGTGGCACTGCACTCACAACTGGCAGCGGCCGTACACATGGTGCTGACCATGGAACGCACCCCGCAGGGCCGCCGCCTTGCCCATATTGGCGTGCTCGAGGGAAACCCGGTTACCCCGCGCATCATCTGGAGTGCCGAAGACGGACCGGCGGATGGCTTTGCGGAATTTTCCGCACAACTTCTGGGCGAGCGCGCCGGGAAGGCCAGCCATGCTTAGTTTCCTCTTGCTCGCCGCCGCGCTGCTCCTGCCCGCGCCCTCGATTGCAGGCCGCTTGGCATCGGCCACGCGCCAGGTACAGGCCAGCTCCGTGGTCATCCTGGGGGCGGTGTTTTGCGGCAGCTTGGTCTTCTACTCGGTGGGTCGCATCAGCATCGCTATCGCCGCCGCCATAATCGCCTGGTGCGTGTCCTGGTACACCAAAGACATGGTGGCCGCGCGTACGCAGCGGCGCGGCCGCGAAGGGCTCGCCGCCTATTTGGGAGTGGTCACCGCGGACCTGCGGGCAGGGGCGACCCTGGCTGGGGCACTTGCCCGCGGGGTGGAGGCCCTGCCGGGAACTACCCCGCGGGAGGTATCCGCCGCACTGGAAGCAACGGCCGCCCTCGCTGCGCGTGGCGCGCCGCCCCACATGGCGCTCACGGATGCGGAGGATACAAAGGCCCTGCCGGAGCTTTCCCGCTTAGGCCACCTGCTGGAGCTTTCCACTTACCACGGTATTGCGGTGGCCAGCTTGCTCGACCAAGCCCAAAGCCGCCTCGATGCTTCTCGACGCCACCAGCAATCCACCTCCGCTAGTCTGCAAGGCCCCCAAGCGACCGCCACGGTGCTCGCGTGCTTGCCAATAGCCGGCATCGCCATGGGCGGGGCCATGGGCGCTAACTCGCTCGGCTTTCTTTTCGGCGGCGGGCTGGGCGGTGTCCTTCTCGTGGTAGGCGTGGCGCTGGCCTGCGGCGGCTTCGCTTGGTCGCGCGTCATTATTCGGAAGGCGGCTGCATGACCCCGCTCATCTTTGTGGCCTTGGCCGCCCTCGTTGGCCTCCCACCGCACACTGGCCGGCTGGCAGTTACCAGTGCGACTGAGACCACCGCCAAGACCCCGCGCGATGGCCCGAAAGCGCGTGGGGGACTGATAAGCAAGCTCAAGCCCGCAGCACCGCTGGACCCGCTGGTAGTAGCAGGTGACGTCGAACTCTTCGCAGCGTGCCTGGCCGCAGGGCTGTCCGTGCACGGAGCCGCCACCGCGGTCGCTCGCACCGCGGACGCTCAGACGCAGGACCTGTGGGAGACCGTCTCCGCGCTGCTAGGCGTTGGAGTTTCCACGCAGTCCGCGTGGGGCCATATGAAGGGCCAGGCGGGGCTGGAGGACTTAGCACAGCTTGTCATCATGTCGGGCCAATCCGGCGCCACCATTGCGGCCGGATGTCATCGAATCTGTACTTCTTTGCGCGCGGAAGCATCCGCCCACGCCACAGCACAGGCGGAGCGCGCAGGAGTATTCATTGCCCTCCCGCTGGCGGTGTGCTTCCTGCCGGCATTCATCGTTCTAGGCCTTGCGCCCGTAGTAATCAGCCTGGGCGCGCAACTTCTCTAAACCTCACTTGAAAGGACACTAATCATGCACGCACTTACTAAGTATCCCCAGCTCATCCGCAATGACGAGGGGATGAGCACCATCGAATATGCCATGGGCTCTCTAGCAGCAGCGGCGCTTGCCGGGGTGCTCTACATGGTCATCAACGGCGGCGGCGTGGTGGATGCCATCGAAGGCATCATAACCGACGCCCTCTCTAATACCCCCAGCTAGCAGCTCTACCTAACCCCAGCCGGCGGGACCATTCCCGCCGGCAGAAAGGAGGAATAATGCACAAGGTATTTGATGACGATGGCTCCGTGACCATCGAGGCCGCCTTAGCTTTAAGCTCCCTAGTCTTGGTCGCGGCGGGAATCGTGGGTGCTATTGCCACGCTGGCATCCTATATCGCCGCTGTGGACATGGCGGGCGCGGCCGCGCGTGCGCATGCCATCGGCGTCGAATACCACCCCGCGCGCGAAGATGCCCAAGTCAGCGTGGAGGAAAGTGGTGGGCTGGTGAAGGCGTCGGTAAGCGTGGAAGCCCCCATCGGCACCATGCGCTCCGAGGCAGTCTTTCCCGCCGAGGTGGGCGGAAATGAGTAAGCCGCAACGCTGGGACGAGGAAGGCTATGCCACCATCGCTGCGGCCGGCATCATTGTCGCCATCGTGAGCCTGCTGCTTATCGTGGCGGCGGTGGGCTCGCGCGTAGCCGCACGCCACGAGGCGCAAGTGGCCGCCGACCTCGCTGCGGTCGCTGGCGCCTGGGCACTTGCTACTGGCGAGGATGCCTGCACCGCCGCGGGCGATACCGCCGCCCTGAATGGCGCCACCCTAGAAACCTGCACCGAATCCGGTCGCGACGTCATCGTCACCGCGGCAGTGCGCGGCCGCTCTACCCAGGCCAAGGCCGGGCCGGTGTGAGCCAGCGGAAGGAGGCAGCGCGGCTAGCCCTGCGTCATGGTGACCAGCGCGCCGAGTAGCTTGATAGCACCATCTTTGCTGAGCGGATTATTTCCGTTGCCGCACTTCGGTGATTGCACGCACGACGGGCAACCGGATTCGCAAGGACACGAGCGCACCGCCTCGAAGGTGGCCTCTATCCATTCGGGGAAGCGGCGGAAGCCTTCTTCAGCAAAGCCGGCACCGCCCGGATGGCCGTCATAGACAAAAACGGTGGGCAGCTGCGTATCGGGGTGCAGTGCGGTGGATACGCCGCCGATATCCCAGCGGTCGCAGGTGGCGATAAGCGGCAGTAAGCCGATGGCGGCGTGCTCGGCCGCGTGTAGGGTGCCGGGCGTATCGGAGGCCGTCACGCCCATGGCGGAAAGTGCCAGCGGATCGATGGTATAGGCCACGGCTCGGGTAACCAGGCGCTGTTCGGGGAGATCGAGGGGGATGTCGTCACCAATGGTGCCATCGGCAAGCCGCACTTGGTAACCGGTGACGCGATCGGTGACCTCTACCTCCACGTCGGCTACCCACAGGCCCGGGGAATAATTGACCAGGTTATCGGCCTCGCGCAGGATGCGGATATCCGTGGTGGAGCGCGGGGTCGTCGAATAATCCGGGGCCTCGGGGCGGGCCAGCGCCAGGTAATCGCTGAGGATGAGTTCCTCGATGACAAAACTTTCGCCTTGGTGCAGGTACACCGCGCCGGGGTGCACCTGACTGGTGGCGCGAGCGGCATCGATGGTGCCGAGCAGGCGGCCGTCGGAAGAATCCACGATCATCACTTCCTCGCCTGACCCGCCGCGCAAGGAAACGGCGGTATGCGCCGTCTCCGGGGAGAGCTCCTCCGGCGAGTGGGCAGGAATGGGTACGGCGAACCAGCCTCGCTCGCGGCGGCGCAGCAGGCCAGACTCGGCCAGCTGATGGACCACGTCCTGGGCTCCCCAGGCAGCAATCGTGGCATCATCCAGTGGTTTTTCTACCGCAGCGCAGTAGACATGGCCGAAAAGGATATAGGGATTGGCGGGGTTGAATACGCTGGCCTCCACCGGCTTGCCCAGCAGCGCCTCGGGATGGTGGACCAGATAGGTATCCATCGGCTCATCGCGGGCGATGAGTACTACGAGCGAGCCCTGCCCGCGGCGGCCGGCGCGCCCGGCCTGCTGCCAAAAACTGGCGACGGTCCCCGGGAAGCCGGCCGTGACCACGGCATCGAGCCCACCGACGTCGATGCCCAGCTCGAGCGCGGAGGTGGTGGCGACGCCGAGCAAGGAGGCGTCGTCAAGCGCGCGCTCTAATGCACGGCGGTCCTCGGCCAGGTAACCCGCGCGGTAGGCGGCGATGCGCTGGGCAAAATCGGGCCGGCCCAAACTACCGGAGAGCACCTCGGCCGCACGCATGGCCACCACCTCGGCCGAGCGGCGCGAACGCACGAAGGTCATGGTGCGCGCACCCTCGGCGATGAAAGAGGCCATCATCTCGGCAGCTTCGGTGGTGGCGGCGCGGCGCACCGGCGCCCCGTGCTCACCCTCGGCGCCCTCGATGAAGCCTGGCTCCCACAGGGCTACGGTGCGCGCACCGGTGGGGGCGGTGTCCTCCGTAATTGCGCGGGCCGGCCGGCCGGTGAGGCGCTGTGCATGCCGGCCCGGGTCCTTCATGGTGGCCGAGGCATAGATAACCGTCGGCCGCGAGCCATAGTGCGCGCACAAGCGCAGCAGCCGCCGCAACACGAGCGCCACATTGGCGCCGAATACGCCCCGGTAGGAATGGCATTCATCGATGACGATGAATTCCAGGTGCCGCAGCAGTCGCGCCCACCGGGCATGCGCCGCCAGCAGGGACATATGCACCATATCCGGGTTGGAAAAAATGAACCGCGAATGATCGCGTACGCCCGCGCGGGATTCCTGCGGCGTATCGCCGTCATAGGGCGCGGGCACCACGGTCTTGAGCGCCGGAATCCCCTGGCACAGCTCCAGCACCGCCTGCAGCTGATCCGAGCCCAGCGCCTTGGTGGGGGTGATATAGAGCGCACAGGCGGTCGGTTCCTGTGCCAACCGGCTCAAAATAGGCAGCTGGTAGCCCAGGGATTTGCCCGAGGAGGTACCGGTAGAAATCACCGCATCCTCGCCCTCCCAGGCGGCCTGTGCGAGTTCAGCCTGGTGCCGATACAGCTTGCCGACGCCCCCTTCTACCAGCTTCTTCCGCAACTGCGGCAATACCCATTCCGGCCACTGCGCATACTGGGCGCGCTTAGGGGGCAGGGTGGTGTGAAAGGTGAGAGTGGACTCATCGAGGCGGCGCTGGATGAATTCGAGGAGCTCTGTTCCCAGGGGATTATCTGTTTCCGGGTGAGACAATTTTTACCCCCTCGTGGGTTTGGTCTATCGCTTTGGCGTGGAACGTGTCACACTGATATAAGGCCAATGATGTCTTGGTGCGGTGTTTACACTTTAAGGTACTGCTAAAGGACGCATTTACCGAACCCCCTTGGTGCGGAATCGCTGCACCGATAAGCAAGAAAAGGACTGCACACCATGGCACAGGGAACCGTTAAGTGGTTTAACTCTGAAAAGGGCTACGGCTTTATCGAGCGCGCGGATGGCGCCGGCGATATCTTCGTCCACTACTCCGAGATTCAGGGCAGCGGTTTTCGCACCCTAGAGGAAAACCAGCAGGTTACCTTCGAGGTGGGTACCGGGCCGAAGGGCGATCAGGCTCAGTCCGTGTCCGTCATCTAGGCGGCCTGTTCTCCCCGCTACGGCGTCTCGGCGTAGCCGCGGCGGGTATCCCACCACTCGGTGAACTTATTCTGCAGCTTCTGCAGGCCTACGCCGATGATGATGGCGGCGACGATGCTGACCACCACGGCGAGTACTGGCGAATTAGAAAAGGCCATGCCGCCGAGATAACCAATGGCCAGCGCCTCGCCAGCCCAGAGGGCGACGCCGATGGTGTCGAAGAAAACAAAGACGATCCACGGGAACCTCATGGACCCCAGCAGGATGGTCATAAACAAGCGTGCTGAAGGGATGAAGCGGGCGATAATAATGGCGGCCCCTCCGCCGCGGCGCATATTTCGCTTGACCCAGTTCAGCCCTTCGTAGGCCTTAGATCCCTTTGGCACGCGCTTAAGCAAGGGCATAAACCGCGTGCCTAGCAGGAAACAGAGATTATCGCCCATCATGGCGGCGATGAGCGCCACGAAGAACATGGTGGGCAGGTGGGGGAAGCCCTGCGAGCCGGACCAGGCGCCGGCCATATTGAGCGGGATTTCTGACGGCAGGACGGGGAAGAAGCAGTCACCAAAGATCAGCGCGGCGACCAGCGGGTAGATCCACTCTGTGGACATGACGGTTTCGATCCACATAGTGATTGTGTCGACCATGAATCCTCCCCGGGTGTCGGCTTAGGTGTGCTATCGTGCCCCACAATGCTTTCACAGTTACTGGGCATTCTAAGTAGGCCAGTATAGACCCGTTCCGTGGGGGTACATAGTGCCCCTGAAAACGACCTTTTGGCAGAACCGCGTATATGGTGCGAGAAAGGAAACACAGATCAACTGTGTACGCTAGGGGCGATTGCTGAAAGCGTGCATACCTTATTGTTCGCATCATCGAAAGGGATGAAGTCGAAGTGGCAGAAGCAGCCGGGCCGGGAAAGACCTTGGTGATCGTCGAGTCGGCGACGAAGGCGAAGAAGATTCAGCCTTACCTCGGAGATAAGTACATCGTGGAGGCCTCCGTAGGCCACATCCGCGATCTTCCCCGCGGCGCTGCGGACGTACCGGCTAAGTATAAGAAGGAATCCTGGGCGCGCCTTGGCGTGAACCCAGAGGACGACTTCGCCCCGCTATATGTGGTGAGCCCCGATAAGAAGAAGAAAGTCGCGGACCTAAAGTCCAAGCTGAAGCAGTGCGATCAGCTCTACCTCGCGACAGACCCCGACCGCGAGGGCGAGGCCATCGCCTGGCACCTGCTTGAGGTCTTAAAGCCCAAGGTTCCGGTACGCCGCATGGTGTTCAACGAGATCACCAAATCGGCCATCCTGGAGGCGGCGGACAATACGCGCGATCTGGATTACAACCTTATCGACGCCCAGGAAACCCGCCGCATCCTCGACCGCCTCTACGGCTATGAGGTCTCCCCGGTGCTGTGGAAGAAGGTCATGCCGCGGCTTTCTGCCGGCCGCGTGCAGTCGGTGGCTACCCGCGTCATCGTCGAGCGCGAGCGCGAGCGTATGGCGTTTATCCCCGCGGATTACTGGGATCTGGCCGCCACGCTAGATACCGGTGCTGCGGATGCGGATAATCCCGCTACATTCGACGCCCGCCTCACGGCCGTCAATAGCAAGCGCGTGGCCCTGGGCCGCGACTTTGATGACCGCGGAAACGTGAAGAGCAAGGACGTCATCGTCATCACCGAGCCGCAGGCCAAGGCGCTAGAAACCGCACTGAGCGGCGCGGACATGCAGGTCGCTGGCGTCGAGCACAAGCCTTATACGCGCAAGCCTTATGCGCCGTTTATGACCTCTACGCTGCAGCAGGAGGCCGGCCGCCGCCTGCACTTTACCTCCGAGCGCACCATGCGCATTGCGCAGCGCCTGTACGAAAACGGCCACATTACTTATATGCGTACTGACTCCACTTCGCTGTCCAAGCAGGGCCTATCAGCTGCGCGCAACTCCGCCACCGGCATCTATGGCGCAGAGTACGTTTCTGATTCCCCGCGTGTTTATGACCGCAAGGTGAAAAACTCCCAGGAGGCTCACGAGGCGATTCGCCCAGCCGGCGAGTCCTTCGCCACCCCGGGCCAGCTCTCCGGTCAATTGGACGCGGAGGAGTTTAAGCTCTATGACCTGATTTGGAAGCGCACCGTCGCCTCCCAGATGGCCGATGTCAAGGGAACCTCCATGAAGGTCACCGTGGCCGGCACCGCCACCACGGATAATGGCAGCTATGACGTGGAATTCTCCGCCACCGGCCGCACCATTACCTTCCCGGGCTTCCTGAAGGCCTATGGCGCAGATGACGCCAAGGGTGACAAGAAGGGCGAGACCCACCTGCCACATTTGGAAGAGGGTCGCGCCCTGAACGCCAAGGAGGTCTCCGCCGAGGGCCACTCCACCAACCCGCCGGCGCGCTATACCGAGGCCAGCTTGGTCAAGAAAATGGAGGACTTGGGTATCGGCCGCCCGTCCACGTATGCGTCCATTATCAAGACCATCCAGGACCGCGGCTATGTGGTCTCGCGCGGCAATGCGCTGGTGCCATCGTGGGTTGCCTTTGCCGTCGTGGGACTGTTGGAGGAGAACTTTACCGAGCTGGTCGACTATGACTTCACCTCTTCTATGGAGGATGAGCTGGACCAGATTGCTACCGGTATCGAGGACGGCACCGCCTGGCTCAATGGCTTTTATTTCGGCAACGCCGAGGCCAACGAGCAAAAGGCGGCCTCCATTGCCCGCCACGGTGGCTTGAAATCGCTTATCGACGTCAACCTAGAAGCCATCGATGCCCGCAAGGTCAACTCCCTGCGCCTTTACACCGATACCGAGGGCCGCGATGTCTTCGTCCGTGTGGGCCGCTATGGCCCGTATATCGAGCGCGCCGTCGGCACCAATGACGACGGCAGCATCGAGTACCAGCGCGCTAACCTCTCTGAAACCGTCACTCCGGACGGCTTGAACGAGGAGCTGGCGGAAAAACTCTTTGCCACCCCACAGGGCGGCCGCGAACTGGGTGAAAACCCGGCAAATGGGCGCATGATTGTGGCTAAGGAGGGCCGCTTCGGCCCGTATGTCACCGAGGTGGTCCGCGATGATGAGCGGGAGAAGGCCGAGGGCGAGGCCGAAGAGATCGTCGCCAAAGAGCGGGCCGAGGAGGATAAGCAACGCGCCGAGGAGGGCAAGCGCGCCAAGAATTGGGAGACCAAGACGGCCGCAAAGCAGAAGGAAAAGCGCGTCAAGGAGTACATCGAGAATAAGCTGAAGCCGGGTACGGCCTCACTGTTTAGCTCGATGGAACCCTCTACGGTGACTCTCGAAGAAGCCCTCCAGCTGCTGTCCCTGCCGCGCGAGGTGGGCGAGGATGACGGCGTGATGATCACCGCCCAAAATGGCCGCTACGGCCCGTACTTGAAGAAGGGGACCGATTCGCGCTCTTTGGCCAAGGAAGAGCAGATCTTCACCATCACCTTGGACGAGGCCCGCCGCATCTATGCCGAGCCGAAGCGTCGCGGCCGCGCCGCGGCCCAGCCGCCGATCAAGCAGCTAGGCGATAATGACGTCTCCGGCAAGCCCATGACCGTCAAGGATGGCCGCTTCGGCCCGTATGTCACCGACGGCACTACCAATGCCTCCCTGCGCCGCGGTGATGACCCGGAGCAGCTTACCGACGCCCGCGCGAACGAGCTCCTCTCCGAGCGCCGCGCCAAGGAAGCATCCGGCGAAACCAAGAAGAAGTCCACCAAGAAGTCCTCTAAGAAGACGACCAAGAAGAAGGCGACTAAGAAGGCCACCAAAAAGTCCACGAAGAAGGCCGGCAAGAAGGCAACCAAGAAACCATCGCCCGGCACGAAGAACGTGGTAAAGGCCGGCTCGCGCAAGAAATAACCGCGTAAGGTAGCGGACATGAACGATTTCCTTGCCCGCACCCAGGAAGGCGCTGCGGCCCTGCGGCGCGCCGTATCCGATATCAGCGCACAGCCGCAGCTTATCGCCTCGGTCCGCGAAGACCCCGCCGTTGGCGCAGGTGTCCTAGCCGGGATCATTGCCCAAGTGGAAAAGGCCCGCACCCTGACCCATCCTTCGGTGCTGGGCGTGGCGGCTTTAACGGCGAACCACGCCGCCTATGCATGGGGCCTATATCGCCGCGGCGCGCGCAACGATGCCTTAGGTTGGGGCCTGCGCGCGGCCGCATGGGGTGCGAGCGTTGCCGCTACCCGTAGCCAGCCGACGTCCGCCGCAGTCGCGGTGGGTGGCGCGGCCGTGCTTGCCACCTCGGCATTGGCGGGCGATCCAGTGCTGCGCACCGACGCCGGCAAGGGCATGAGTCACGGCGCTAATGTGCTCGTCGCGGCCGAGGGGCTAACCGCCTTGCGTGTGGCGCTGAAGCAGCGCAAACACAAGGCGCGGCTAGTGCGCGCGGCCGAAGCCGGCGCCCTAGTTATCGGCCATCTGCTGCTGATTGACGGCCTTAGCCGCACCCGAGCGCGGTAACTGCGGCTGCATCGTCGGACCATAGGAAAGGCGGCGGTGCACCGCCTCGAAGGGGCCGCGGCGGCCGCAGGCCTCCAGCACGCAGGCGAAGATGAGAGTGGCCAACCACACCGCGAAGGCCATCGCCGCTTGGCCGAAGGCGCCCAGCTCGTGACCGAAGTTCAGCATAAACGGGTGCACGAGGCAGAAAAAGAGGATGGACTGCCCCACATAGCCGCTCATGGAGCGCTTGCCCAGCGCCGCAAAGGGCCATAATACTGCGGGCAGCGGTGCGCCGGCCGAAAGTCGCTCCTGTGCTGGCTGCAGCACCAACGCGAGTCCGGCCAGGATACCGGGGCCAGTGAAGACGCCGAGGAAAGAGTTGGCATTATTGGCTGCATTCGCCCAGCGCTGCTCGATGACCCCAAGCGTGCTCAAAGACCACAAGGTACCGATAACCACGGTAATGACCACCGCGACGGCCACCCAGCGCAGGAGGGTGGGGCGGTGAGAGGGGACGTCGGCAAGCACGCCTTGGCGCGCCCACACAAAGCCCACCAGCATGACGGGCAGGTACATCAATAAAATGATCGGCGTGGCCAAGGCCTGGCTGCCTAGGGTGACAAGCTGGCTGAGCAGCAAATCGGGGTAGGACTCGATGGTGCCGATGCCCTCCGTGGCCACCACGCCGAGGGGATCCAGCGCGCCGGAAATGAAGGCCACAATCCCGCCCAGCGCGCATAGTGCGAATAGAATATAGGCCACGCGCATGAGGGAGGAATCCCGCTTGCGCAGCAGGAATGCAATCACGATTCCGGCCACGCCATAGAAGAACATGATGTCGCCCCAAAACAGCAGCACCATGTGCGCCGCTCCCATCACTGCCAAGAAGGCATAGCGCTTGGCGATGACCCTGCGCGCCCCCTGCACCGGAAACCCGCGCCGCCACAGACTCAGCGCGATGAGCCCCACGCCAAAACCCAGCAGGGTGGAAAACATGGGCAGGCCGCGGTTGTGGACAAAGAAGGCGGCGAAGACGACGGCCGCCTTATCCCACACGCTGCCATCGATGATGCCGCCGAAATAACTTGCTGGCCGGTCGGTGGTGATGATCCACGCCGTGGTCATATTGGCCATGGCGATGCCTAGAAGGGCCATGCCGCGCGCCACATCGGGCACGATCATGCGGGGCCGGGGAGCTGAGCTCACTTAAAAAACCTCGTTATACCTCGGAACGTTCTGCCAGGGTAGCGCGGATAGGGCGAGCCAGCTGGGTCATGCGGTGACGGCCGCGCAGCTCAATGGATTTCATCATAGTCCAGCGGGCCTGCTCAGCTTCGTTAGCGGTTTTGAGCGTGGCGGCGTTGGTCAATACTTGGCCCGGGGTGTCCTTGGCCAGCTCGGTCAGGCGCGCGGCCTCGTTGACGGCATCACCGATGACGGTATATTCAAAGCGATCGGCGCCGCCGATGTGCCCGGCGACAACGTGCCCCGCGGCCACGCCGATGCCGGCTTGCAACTCGAGTCCGCGCAATTCACTGCGCAGCTCGCGGGCGGCCTGCAGGGCCATGGAGGTGGAATCATAAACGTTGAGGGGAGCGCCAAAAACAGCGAGGGCTGCATCGCCCTGGAATTTATTAATAATTCCTTTATTGCGGTGCACCACCTTGACGACGTGCTCGAAGAACTTATTGAGCTCCTCCACAACTTCTTCGGGGGAGTGGTTAACGGCGAAGGTGGTGGATCCAATAACGTCAATAAAAAGCACCGCCACTTTGCGATCCTCGCCGCCTAATTCTGGGCGCTCCTCCAACGCACGTTGGGCCACCTCGCTGCCGACGTAGCGGCCGAAAATATCGCGCACGCGGTTGCGCTCCCGCAGGCCACGCATCATTTCATTAAAACCGGCCTGCAGCACGCCTAGCTCGGATCCGTCATAGATATCGACCTCGGCATTGGTCTCACCGCGGCGCACCCGATTGATAGCGTTTTGTAGCTCCACAATCGGGTCCACGACGCTCATCACCGCAAAACTGGTGCCGATAAAACCGGTAGCCAGGGCGGTAAGCGCCAGGGCGGTGATGGCGGGAACAAGAGCGCCGGCGGATCCCGGGAAAAGCCCGGTCAGCTGGGCAATCAATACCAGGAGGATGCCGATGAGCGGCACGCCGGAAGTCATCAGCCAGGTGGATATCAGGCGGTATTTGATGGGTGGCTCGAGCGTGGAATCCTCAAAGCGCCGTGCCACCGCCTGGGCGGCAACCGGGCGCACGAGGCGCTCTGCCTGCAGGTAGGTCAGGATGATAACCACCAAGCCAGCCAGGGTAGCGGATACGCCTACGACAAGCCCCAATCTGCCGGACTCCCGCGCGGAAATGACCACGGCCAAAATGATGCCGATGAGCCATACCGCGGCCGCTACTGCGGATTGGTAGACGGGGATGCGCAGCACGAGGTTGCGCACCATATTCGGATCGTGTTCGTCTGGGTTGCGCTGCCAGTCCAGCACCGGGCGGAAGAGCAGCAGGGTAACGGCAATTCCGATAATCACGGCGAAGATGAGGTACACCGCGGCGACACCCATCAAGCTCGGCAGCTCGGCGGCAAAGTCCTCGATTTCCGGCATGGGAAGGAAATAGAGGACGAATGTCATGATCGCGATGGCGCCGATGAGGTTCGCACCGAGGACTAAGGCAGCGTAGACCGGCCATTGGGTTCCCATGAGCCATCGTGCGCCGCGCAGTAGTCTGTTCATGTCTTCATACTTTAGTAAGACCAGTAGGCTAGGGCGAGTGAATACCGGAAGCGTTGCGCAAAGATTGGCAGATACCCCAGGCGTGGCCCGCACCATCCTGGATGCCGCTCGGGCAGCTCGGGGGATGCCGGGAGCAGACCCGCGGGCAATGAGCCATTCCTGGCTATTTACCGGCCCGCCGGGCTCCGGCCGTTCCCTGGCCGCCCTCGATTTTGCGGCCGCACTCATGTGCACGGACCCGGAAGAGCCGGGCTGCGGCCGGTGCGAGGCCTGCCAGGCGGTGCTGGATGCGAAGCAGCATACTGACTTGGTGCTGGTGGACCCGCAGGAAGTCAACATTCCGGTGGATACGGTGCGCGAGGTCATCGGCCGCGCCGCGAGCCTGCCCACGGTGGCGCCCTGGCGCGTAGTGATCTTCAACAATGCCGACCGCCTCAATAACAACGGCGCGAATGCCCTGCTCAAGACCGTGGAAGAACCGCCGGCGCGCACAGTGATCATCATGTGCGCTCCTTCCGACGCCCCCGAGGACTTCTCCCAGACCCTCCGCTCGCGCTGCCGCCACCTCTACATTCCCTCCCCGTCGGTGGAGAGCATTACCGCCCAGCTGGTCAGCGAGGGCGCCTCGGATCACGACGCCCACTTGGCTGCCCTCACCTCCCTCCGCCACGTCGGCAGGGCGCGGCGCCTCGTCAACGACCCGGCGGTGCAAAAGCGTCGCGCGGTGGCCATCAACCTGGCAGAAGAGGTATTCCACGGCTCCCAAGGCTTCCAGGCGGTCACCTCGCTGCTGAAATTGGTCGATTCGGAAGCGAAGGAATCGCATAAGGAACAAGAAGAAGCCGAACTGGCGAAGCTGGAGCAGACCCTCGGCGTAGGTGCGAAGGGCAAAGGCGCGGCTAAAGCGCAGCGCGATGCCCGATCCGCCATTAAGGATCTGCAGGACCAACACAAGAAGCGAGCGAAACGCCGAGTTATCGACAACTTGGACTTAGTTCTTATCGATCTCTCCGGTGTGTACCGCGATGCGCTCATGCAGAAAGTTGGCGCGCAGGTGGACCTGACCCACCCGGACTTCGCCGGTCTTTCTGGCGAGCTAGCGCAACGCGTGAGTGAGGAAGGTCTGCTGGACTGCCAGGCCGCCATCACGTTGTGCCGCGAGCAGCTCACACAAAACGTCGGCACGCAGATTGCCTTCGACGGGTTGGTGGGCCGGCTGCGTCGCGCGTGCCTATAAGCGGGTGCGTAGTCGGGGGCCGATTTCTATTCCGCGGCGCCCCTAGGTTAAACTTTCTCTTGCTGCACTGGCATATGCCAAGCAGCGTGCCGCCTTAGCTCAGTCGGTAGAGCATTTCACTCGTAATGAAAAGGTCGCGAGTTCGATTCTCGCAGGCGGCTCCACAGTGGCCGCAGGTTATCTAGCCTGCGGCCTTTCGCCGTTGTGGGCACGGCAGTGGGTGCAGAGCGTTAAGCCTCGCCGTGGTTGTGCAGTAGGCGCGGGACCACCTTGCCGGTGGCGTTGCGCGGCAGCTGGGATAGGAAGTGCACATCGCGCGGCACGGAGTGAACGGCGAGCTTGGTGCGGACCCACTCGCGGATGGCGTCGGCCGTGAGGGCCTTTCCGGTGGCGTCGGCAGTAGGCACCGCCCACACGGCGATGCGCTGGAAGGTCTCGCTATCTTCCACGCCACCGGCATGGACCTCGTGGATGCCGGGCATGGCCTCGAGGACCTCGGTGACGGACTGCGGGTGGACGTTTTCGCCGCCGACAATGATCATGTCATCGGCGCGGCCGACCACGTGCAGGAAGTCGTGCTCATCGATGTAGCCCAAATCGCCGATGGAAATGAGCCCGTCCACCTTATTGAGCCGCAGGTTCGGGTTGGTATAGCCGGTCATCGCAGTGGAGTTGGTCAGGTAGATCTCTCCCACCTCGCCGCGCGGAACCGGGTGGCCCTCCTTATCGAGGATGCGCAGCTTCGTGCCCGAGGCCACGCGCCCGGCGATGGTGGGGTTGGCGGCCACCTGATCCATGGTGGAGGTCGTCGCGAGCGCGAGCTCAGTGGATCCGTATACGTTGCATAGGATGGCGCCGAAGCGCGCATTGGTCTCCTTGACCACCTCCGGGGTCAGCGCATTGCCGGCCGAGGCGATGAATTTCAGGCTCGAGGCATCG
The DNA here is from genome assembly GCF_037908325.1 of Corynebacterium sp. KPL4035. Taxonomy (NCBI): domain Bacteria; kingdom Bacillati; phylum Actinomycetota; class Actinomycetes; order Mycobacteriales; family Corynebacteriaceae; genus Corynebacterium; species Corynebacterium sp. KPL4035. The sequence continues at coordinate 297,941 of NZ_JBBMGF010000002.1, forward strand.
AACTCACCGGCCGGATCCCGCTCTACCAAGCGCTTAAAGAAGATAGGGGAGGAGATCATACCATCGAGGCGGTAGCGCTGGACATCGTCAGGCACCTGCTCCGCGTCGAATACGCGGCGGGTGACGATGGTATTGCGCAGGCCGAGAGCAATATTGATGCAGGCCCAACCCCAGGTGTGGAAGATAGAGGCGGTCAGCTGCAGGCGCTGGTCGGCGCGCCACGGAATCGTATCCACGATGGAGGCCAGCACCACCGGCAGGGTCGGCTCCGGCCGGACAATTCCCTTCGGAATACCCGTGGTACCGGAGGACATGAGCACGATGGAGCCGTGCTTGGGGAAGCGCGTTAGCTCCACGGCCGGTGGATTCTTCACAATCTTGTCTAGCTTCGGCAGCTCGCTTGCCCCGGTATCGTGCGCGATGATGACGGGGATATCGGTATCCACGCGGTCGATGAACTCATCGTCTACCACGAGCACGTTGATGCCGTTTTCTTCGATACATCCAGCCAACTGCTCCGGCGAGGAGCCCACGTTGAGCAGGTAAATGGAAGCGCCCGCATAGCCCTTGGCGCCGAGCGGGATGATAATGCCGCGGCCGTTGCGCGCCATTACGCCAAGGCGGATTTCGGGCAGGTTCAGCGAGCGGAGGTAGCAGGCGAAGCCCTAGGCGTGGGTGCGCAGCTAACGGTAGGTGAGGGTGCCGTCGTCGTCGATAAGCGCTAGGCGCTCCGGGCAGGTGAGGTATCCCTGCTCAATTTCACGCGCGGTGGTGAAGCGGTAGCGGGCCAGGTTAGGTAACAAACTGAGCTGGGCCTTCGCGCCGCCTTGGTGGCTGATGAGTCCGGCGTTATAAAGTGCCGGCACGAACCGGCCGAGGGCTGCAGCGTGGAATGTGAAATCAGAAAAATTCACGGTTGGGGTAGCTCCAAAAAGCGAAGATAACAAAAAGGTAACCATGGACGATATCGTGAGAGAGGCGCGCGGTGTAGCCGCCAACTCGAAATATGTTACAGAAGTGACTACAGTTACCTGAAGTTACTGGTGTTTCTAGAAAAGGATCTCATGAAATCTCTGCAGCTCAAAGTCCTCTCCGTGGTGGCTTCCGCGCTGGCCGTCGTAGGCGTGGCAGTCGCGCCGCAGGCCACCGCCGCGGAGCGCAACCTAGTAGCCTTCGGCGATTCTGTCCTCGCGGATCCAGATGCCGGCTCCTACTTTGCTCACCGTTTCGATCCCTCTAAGGGGGTGGGCGTGGATTGCCCTACCTCCAATAACTACGCCAAGCGTGCCGGTGCCAAGCTGCGCCTTCCGGTGCGTGATTTCTCCTGCTCCGGTGCCGTGTCCATGTCTCGCGGCCCGCAGGTTTCCCAGCAGGTGGATGCGGCCATTCGTAGCGGCGCGCTGACTCCGGCTACCAACCGTGTGGTAATCACTACCGGTTTCAATGACACCTATAACCACCGCGAGCTCAACCTGCCGCAGATTCGCAAGCAGTTTGCGGACCACACTGCACCGCAGATTGAGCGCATCAAGCGTGCGGCTCCGAATGCGCGCGTGCAGATCGTTGGCTACCCCACCATCGGTTCTGGCCCGTACTATTGCCTCTTCCACTTCGGTCCGCGCCCGGCTGATTCCACCTTCCTGCCCGGCATTCAAGACTTTGAGAATAAGGCACAGTGGATGCAGGTGGACCTGGCGGCACGTACCGGCGTGCAATTCCTGGACATGAAACCTTCCACCCGCAATAACGGCATGTGCGCCGATGCAAACCAGCGCATGTGGGCTGGTCTAGTGGACTTTAGCGCAGGCGACGGCAACCTGCCCATCCACATGAACCAGCGCGGCCACGAGCATGCGGCCAATGTCATTACCCGCTCTTAAAAAATATTTTCATTAATGTGCCGATTTTGAAAATATCGGTACGCTCGGGCGCATGACTGTAAAAGCTGTTATTGCCCGTTCCAAGGGCGCGGAAGTCGAAACCGTCAATATTGTTGTCCCCGACCCCGGCCCTAATGACGTCATCGTGCGCGTGCAGGCCTGCGGCGTATGCCACACCGACCTTGCTTACCGCGATGGCGATATTGAAGACGCCTTCCCGTTCCTGCTCGGCCACGAGGCCGCAGGCGTGGTGGAGACCGTAGGTTCTGCGGTCACCCACGTGGAGGAGGGCGACTTCGTCATTTTGAATTGGCGCGCCGTATGCGGCGAGTGCCGCGCTTGCAAGAAGGGCGAGCCAAAGTACTGCTTCAATACCCACAACGCCTCGAAGAAGATGACCCTCGAGGACGGCACCGAGCTCACTCCTGCGCTGGGCATCGGTTCCTTCGCGGAAAAGACCCTGGTCCACGAGGGCCAGTGCACCAAGGTGGAAGACACTGACCCAGCCGCTGCAGGCTTGTTGGGCTGCGGCATCATGGCGGGCCTCGGCGCAGCCGTGAATACCGGTGACATCCAGCTCGGCGAGTCCGTAGCCGTCTTCGGCTGCGGCGGCGTCGGAATGGCCGCCATTGCGGGTGCCAAGCTGGCAGCCGCGGCAAAGATCATCGCCGTGGACATTGACGAATCCAAGCTGGAAACCGCCCGCGAATTCGGCGCGACCGATACTATCTGCTCCAAGGACCTGTCGGAACAGGAAGTCATCGACGCCGTCCGCGAGCTCACCGGCGGCTTCGGCACCGACGTTTCCATCGACGCCGTGGGTATCCAGCCCACCTGGCGCCAGGCCTTCTACTCCCGCGACCACGCCGGCCGCATGGTCATGGTGGGCGTGCCAAACCTCACCGACCACGTGGACATTCCCGCCATCGACCTCTACGGCCGCGGCGGTTCCATCAAGCCAGCGTGGTACGGCGATTGCCTCCCGGAGCGCGATTTCCCCGCTTATGTAGCGCTATCCAAGGCCGGCAACTTCCCGCTAGAAAAGTTCGTTTCCGAGCGCATTGCGCTTGACGACGTCGAGCAGGCCTTCGCCACCATGAAGTCCGGCAAGGTCCTGCGTTCGGTGGTGGAGTTCTAATGCGCATCGATAGCACGGTTACTTCTGGCAAGTTCCGCCTCGACGGCGGCGAGTGGGACGTGGATAATAACGTCTACGTCGTGGGCGATGACTCCAATGTTTATGTGGTGGATCCCTCTCACGATCTCGATGCCGTAGCGGAGCTGGTAGGCGATCGCCACGTGGAAGGCATCCTGCTCACCCACGCGCACAATGACCACTGCGAGCTCGCCCCCGAGGCCGCCAAGCGCTTCGATACCGAGGTTTACCTGCACCCGGACGATGACATGCTGTGGCAGGAATCCAACGGCGATGCCCCATATACGCCGCTGGCTGATCGCGGTCAATTCGATATCGGCGGCGAGAAAATCACGGTCTACCACACCCCAGGCCACTCGCCGGGCTGCGTGGTGCTGCACGTGGGCGAGACGCTTCTGTCGGGCGATACGCTCTTCAATGGCGGCCCTGGTGCCACTGGCCGCAAGTACTCCGACTTCGATGTGATCATCGAGTCGCTGAAGAACGTGGTCTTCACCCTGCCGGAGGACACCAAGGTCCTGCCGGGGCATGGCGACGCCACCACGGTGGGTGCCGAGGCCGCACGCCTCGACGAATACATCGAGCGCGGTTACTAGCTGTTAGTACGCCCGCAGGTACTCGCCGTAGCCGGACTTAAGCAGCGGCTCGGCGAGTGCTTCTAGCTGGGCGCGGTCGATAAAGCCCGCCTCATAGGCAGCAACCTCGGGCGATCCGATAACGATCCCGGTGCGCTTTTGCATCACCTCAACATAGGCAGAAGCCTCGCTCATGGAGTCCACCGTGCCGGTATCGAGCCAGACGCTACCGCGGTGCAGGCGCTGGACATTCAGCTCGCCGCGGCGCAGGTATTCCTCGTTAACCGCCGTGATTTCCAGCTCGCCGCGGCCGCTGGGCTCGATGCCCTTGGCAATCTCCACGACGGAGTTGTCATAGAAATACAAGCCCACCACCGCGTGGTTTGAGCGCGGGACCTCCGGCTTCTCTTCGATGCTGAGCGCATGCCCCGCAGCATCGAATTCCACCACGCCGTAGCGCTGCGGATCCGAGACCTCGTAGGCGAAGATGATGCCACCCTCCGGATCCTGGCAGTGGGTGAGCTCGCCGCCGAAGCCGTGGAAGATATTATCGCCGAGCACGAGTGCGACGCTGTCATCGCCAATGAAATCCTCGCCAATCAAAAAGGCCTGCGCGAGCCCCTCCGGCCGCGGCTGGACCGCATAATCGATCATGAGGCCGAGCTGGGAGCCATCACCAAAGAGGCGTTGGAAGGCCCCCGCATCCTCCGGGGTGGTGATGATGAGGATTTCCCGAATACCCGCCTGGATGAGCGTGGTCAGCGGATAGTAAATCATCGGCTTGTCATAGATGGGCATGAGTTGTTTCGAGATGCCCTTGGTAATCGGGTAGAGCCGCGTGCCGGAACCGCCGGCTAGGATGATGCCCTTCATTTAATCCTCCGGGTAGAGCGCCAGGTACAGGGCCAGCGCGGCGCGCCAATTCTGCGGCTTGAAACCGGTGGCCTCGATTTTATCCAGCGCAAACGTCGATTCCTTAGGTCGCGGCGCCTCGGGCCCCGCGATCTCACGGTACTGCTCGGTCGTCACTGGCGTGACCTCGGACGGATCGTGGCCGAGCCCGATGAATACCGCCATGGCAATCTCATCGCGGCCCACGGTATCGCCCGAATTGGACAGGTTATACACGCCGTAGTCCGCGCCGGACTTGAGCAGGTGCACGATGCCCTTGGCTAGGTCCTCGGCAAACGTGGGGCGGCCACGCTGGTCATGGATGACCTTCGGCTCCACGCCCTTATTAGCCAGCCGGCGCATGGTGGACATGAAATTTTCCCCATCGCCAAAGACCCACGAGGTGCGAATGACGTAGTGCTGCGGCGCGGTCTGTGCTGCGGTATCACCCGCGGCTTTCGACGCCCCGTACGCACTGAGCGGCGACGGCAACTCCGCCTCGGTGTGGACCTCGTTCGCCCCATCGAAGATATAGTCGCTCGAGACATGCACCAGCGTGATCTGGTTTTCTGCGGCGATGCGTGCCAGCTTTGCCGGCCCTTCCGCGTTGACGGCCCAGGCAGCGGCGCGGTCGTTTTCGGCGCCGTTGACGTCGTTGTACGCCGCGCAACTAATGATGGTCGAGTACTGCTTCCAATTTCGCTCCGGCGGATTGGTGATGTCGAAGTCGGCGTGGGAGCAGAATTCGGCGTCGCCAAGCAGGCGCTTCAGCGCCCTCCCCAACTGCCCATTCGCACCCGTGACGAGGATGCGCCGGGCGGGCATCGGGCTCACCTCTTCGAGGCTGGGGTGCTGCTTGTCTTTCTCAGAAACCTCGGTGGGCACCATCGGCCAGTCCACGATGTCGAGGTTCACCGCGGCATAGCGCGCTTCGGACGACCAGTGCTCGTTGACCAGGTAACTATAAGAGGTATCCTCCAGCGCTTGAAAGCCATTGGCGACGCCTCGCGGCACAAACACCGCAGTCTCCGGCCCAATCTCGTGGGTAATAACCTCGCCGAAGCTCTCCGACCCCTCGCGCAGGTCGCACCACGCACCAAAAATCTTGCCCTGCGCCACCGAGATGAGCTTGTCCCAAGGCTCGGCGTGCAGCCCACGGGTAGCGCCGGCGTGGTTGAAGGAAATATTGTTCTGCACCGGCTGAAAGCTCGCGAGTTCGGGCGCGAGACCGGTGAGCTTTTCCCGCTGCCAATTTTCTTTGAACCAGCCGCGATTGTCCCCGTGCACGTCGAGGTCGATGATGAGTAGTCCCGGGATGGCGGTTTCAGTTATGCGCATGTCTACTGTCCTTGCTGCTTGTAGCGGGTCTCTACGTCTTCTTTCTCGGGCTTCCACCAGTCTTCGTTATCGCGGTACCACGCGATGGTGTCTTCGAGGCCGGCGCGGATATCCGTAAACCGCGGGGCCCAGCCCAGCTCGCGGCGAAGCTTGGTGGCATCCATGGCATAGCGCTGATCATGGCCGGGGCGGTCCGCCACGTGCTCATAGAGGGCGCGCCCATCGCGGGTGTGGCCCATAATTTCGCAGATAAGCTCGATGACCTGCTTATTGCTGATATCCGGCTGATCCGCGCCGATAGTGTAGGTCTCTCCAATCCGGCCGCGCTCTAGGATGGCGAGCACTGCCTCGTTGTGGTCATCGACATGAATCCAATCGCGGACCTGCTCGCCCGTCCCATAAAGCTTGGGTGTGCGGCCGGAGAGAATATTGGTGATCTGGCGGGGAATGAACTTCTCGATGTGCTGATACGGCCCATAATTATTGGAGCAATTCGAGATGGTGGCGCGCAGCCCAAAAGAACGCACCCATGCGCGCACGAGGTGGTCAGAACCTGCCTTGGTGGCGGAGTACGGGCTGGAGGGGGCGTAGGTGGTGTTCTCGTCAAACTTGGTTTCTGCCCCAATCTCGAGATCACCGAAAACCTCGTCGGTGGAGACATGGTGGAAGCGGGTATCGTGCTTCCGGCACGCCTCCAACAGCGTGAACGTGCCCACGATATTCGTGTGGAGGAAGGGGGAGGGGTCACGCAAAGAATTGTCGTTATGGGATTCGGCGGCGAAGTGAACTACTACATCGGCGGCAGCGACGAGCGGTTCTACCGTCGCAGAATCGGCGATATCACCCTCGACGAAGTCAATATCCAGATCGGCGAGGTTGGCGCGGTTTCCGGCGTAAGTGAGCTTATCAAGCACCGTAACGCGGGTATCGGGGCGCGCCTGGCGCATGAGGCGCACGAAATTGGCGCCGATAAAACCGGCGCCGCCAGTGACGAGCATCGTTTGCATGGTTATCCAGTGTAGGGCAGTCGGACGGGCTGCTGTGGCAGGCCGCGGGCCCGCGCGCAAGAGGTCAGGCCGCGCCCGGCGGAGACGGTGGTGGCGAGGGCGGATCCGTGAGCCTGCGTCCCGGGGCTTGTTCCGCGGCGGGGTGGTCGTTGACCTCTACTGTGGGCGATAGCCCGCTCGCGTGCGCGGCCCGGTAGCCTACCCGGCCGGTGGCGGGGTCTCGCTCGGCGTGACCCATTCCGTTGCGGCCATCGCGGTAGTCGTTATTGTCTACGTGGTGGCGCCGGCACAGCAGCGTGAGGTTCTTGAGGTCGGTGGCGCCACCGTGAGACCAAGCCTGCAGATGGTGGACATCGCAGTCCTGCCAGGGGCGGTGGCACTCGGGGTGGGTGCAGACAAGCTCGGAGGCCGCGAGGGCGAGCTTCTGCCAGAGGGAAGCGGTGCGTTTGGTGCGGCCAAGTTCGAGGGGAAAGCCCTTCTCATCCACCGCACAGAAGAAATCGTGCTGCGCGGCACCCAAGCGGAGGAGATCGAGCGGAGAAAGCTCGATGCCGGTGCTGGTGGCGAAGCGGGTATCGCCGCCCATCGCCTCCAGTTCTTCCAAGGTGGTGGCGACGAAGAAAGAACCAAGGCCCGCTGAGTCCTTTTGGATGGCAGAAAGGTAGCTCGACAAGGCAGCGGTCAATTGGTCCGCCATGCGCTGGGCATAAGTGCGGGTATCATCCTCGGCGCTGAGATCGGCGCTGCCTTTATTTTTGGCGGGAGCAAAGGCACTGGCAAGGATGGCGGCCGCGGAGGCGTCGAGGTATCCGGAGATATGCACACCGCCGTCAGCATCTTGGCGGGAGATGCTAAAGCGCCGCTTGCGGGTAGCGGCGTGCGGATCGGGCTCGCCGGCAGGATTGAGGGCGTGCTTATTCGCCTTGCGAACTGCCTTACGCAGCCACTCGCGTAAGGAATCGAAGGAGCGGCGCTTGGCCTGCTCGAGGGCCTGGTTGCGCAGCTCGCTTGGGCCGGGGATGGCGTACTTGCTGAGGCTGCGCAGCTCATTCTCGATGAGGTTAAGGATGCGCTCAGGGATAGGCTCTTCTTCGAAAAGCTTCTTGCGGCGCTTTTCCTCTTCGCGGCGCTCGCGGTCGGCGCGGCGGCGGGCTTCTTCCTCGGCCTGTGCGCGTGTGGCGTCATCAGCATCGGGATCAGCAGGTGGGGGAGTGGGCTCCGGTTCGGGGATAGGGGCAAATAGGTTGCGCCCATTGCGCAGACGGGCGGCGGCTTCGGACTCGCTAAGACCTAGGCGGGCGGTCAGGTAGTCCTTGGCTTTGGAGGAGCCCACGCGGCGGCCGGCGTCATCGCGCTCCGCGATGAAGGCGAAGGCAGCGTCAATAGCGGCCTTGTTGCCCAGCGCCCTTTCCAAGTGCTCGAAATGAGGGTGAAGAAGCTCGAAAGAGAGGTCGGAGGGATCCTGCATGAGGCCGCGCAGTTGGGTTAACCCGGCGGCAACTTGGGCGATGGCGGAGTCTATCTCCGCGTGCTTGGTGGTCTGCATAATCCCTCCCCTCCTGTTCGTTTACATGTTCTATTCTACCTAGATAAAACACCCCGTCAACAGGAAAGAAGGGATTGGTCAATAGATTAGACAATCCCCAAACAAACGCAGGGCCAAAACCACTAACTCGGGAATGAAGGAAGGGCCGTGTGGTTGAGCCAAGCGTCTACGGTGGCGTCGAAAAGCGCGGCATCAGGAGCGGCGGCGCGGAAGGAATTTAGCAACATGGAAGGCTCCACCACCGAATGCTGGTGCTCGGTGAGGTAGCTGCGGAGGGTGCTAAAGAAGGCGTCGCCAAGCAGGCGGTGAATGGCGTGCACGGTCAAAGCACCGCGCTTATACACGCGGTCATCGAACATATCGCGCGCACCCGGATCGGAAACGGTGAGGTTCTGCGCCTTGCGGCCTAGGACGTTGTAGTGGGACCGTGCTGCCTCGCGCGCGGTGGTCTCGCCCTTGTGCTCGGCCCATAACCACTCGCTGTAGCAGGCAAAGCCCTCATTGAGCCAGATATCCTTCCACTCGCCTAGGCCCACGGAATTGCCAAACCACTGGTGGGAAAGCTCATGCGCGATAAGGCGCTCGAAGGCGTGGTCTCCCTTCACATGGTTGGATCCAAAGATAGAAAGCCCCTGCGCTTCGAGCGGAATCTCCAACTCATCTTCCGTGATGACCACCTGGTAATCCGCAAACGGGTAGGGGCCATAAATGGAGGTAAAGAAGTCCACCATCTCCTGCTGCTGGGCAAATTCATTCAGCACCCGCTCGCGCAGCGTGGCTGGAGCCCAAGCCCGAGTGGAAGGGCCCAAGGCAAAGCTAGAAAACTCACCTACCTGCACCGTAGCCAGGTAGGTGGCCATGGGCTGGCGGGTACGGTAATGCCAGCGCGTGGTGGAGCCGCCCGCCCTGCGGGAGACGAGGTCGCCATTAGACACAACGATAAAGGGATCATCGGCCGTAATGATGATGTCATAGAGCGCCTTTTCAGACGGTGTATCGTCGCAGGGGAACCAGCTCGGCGCGCCATTGGGCTGGCTGGCTACCAGCGAGCCGGACTCGGTTTCTTCCCAACCAATCTCGCCCCAGGTGGTGCGGATGGGGCGAGGGCTACCGCCATAGCGAATAACCAGCTCAAACTCCGTACCGGCGGCGATTTCTGCAGCGAAACGAAGACGCAACTTACCGGAAGACTGGCGGAACTTTGCCACCCGCGGTGCACCCTTCGCGGTCACGCGACGGGCCACCATCGCCCCGCCCAAATCCAAGGTCAAAGACGTTAAATCGGCGGTCGCTCGGATTGCTAAAACGGCCTCGCCGTGGAGCAAGTTGGGCTCCACGCGGTAGGTCAGATCCAGCGTGTAGTGGGACACCTCAAATCCGAGGTTAAAATCCACGCCGGTATAAGGATCGGTATGGGAACGCGAAAGGGCGGTAGGAAGCAACTTCATAATGCTGCAAGCCTACCGCCCTTTTAGCCGCGGAAAGAAACGAGCTTATTTATTGAAAGCGCGCTCGAAGACCGGCCAAGAATCCTTGAGGTCCGCAATCCAGTGCGGCCAGGAGTGGGTGCCGGTATTGCGGAAGTTGTAGGTTGCCGGGATACCAGCCTGGTCCAGCTTGGCCTTGAAGTTGTGGGTGCAGTAGTTCACGCCAGCCTCGATGGCGCCGCCTTCCACCTGCAGCTTAGCGGAGCCCAAAGCAGCGGCGGCAGGGTTGTAGCCCTTAGCCACGTTATAGGAGAAGGTATCCTCCTTGCCGGCCAGACCGGAACCGGAGGAGATGTACAGATCCGTGCCACGCAGCTTCTCGTGGTTCATCATCGCATCGTTATAGCGGTTGGTGGCGGAGCCGAAGGGGCCCCACATCTGCTCTGCGGAAGCGCCACCGCGGTTAACGGTGAGCTCAACGGCCTTGTGCTCTACCGGGTAGGCGGTAGCCGCACAGCCGGCGTAGGAACCAACGGCGTCATAGAAGCCTTGGTTGTGCTCTGCCAGCAGCAGGGAGGAGGTAGCGGACATGGACATACCCGCGATGGCGCGGTGGCTATCGGCCTTGATGTGTCCCTCGATAGCGCCCGGCAGTTCCTTGGTGAGGAAGGTTTCCCACTTCTGTGGGCCCTTAAGATACTGGGAGTTCGGGTCGGATACCCAGTCGGTGTAGTAGGAGAAGGCGCCAGCCTGCGGGATAACCACGTTGACATTCTTGGAGTGGTAGAAATCCACGGCATCGGAAAGCTTCAGCCAGTCCATGTCCTGCTCCGCGCCGCCTGCGCCATTGAGCAGGTAGATGGTCGGGCGGTTCTCATCCGTCGCGCGAATGACAGCCAGCGGAATCTTGCGGCCGTTCATGGCCGGGGAGGTGGCCTGCAGCTTATCGACGCGCGGATCGTCCTTGTACTTCTGGTACCAGGTCTGCTGCTCCAATTCCGGGGTGACCTCCAGTGGGGCCAGGGTGGACTGGGCGGCGTTGCCTGCTACCTGCTGCGGGGTGAGCTGTGCGGCGCCCGCCATCGGGGCGCTAGCCAAGCCTGCGCACACTGCGGTGGCGGCCAGGATGGAGCTAAGACGCTTCATTGTGCTTCTTTCCTGTAGTTAATGAACTCGTTGATTATACTTCTGCGCTACTTATTCCGCAGCGCCGGCAGCCTCTGGAGCTTCGGCTTCCTTGCCCTCGACGAAGTCCTTATCAGGGGACTGGTCAGCGGCACTCGGGGCGTCCTTGATCTGCGCATTTTCCTGAGCCTGCGGCGCATCGATGGAAAGCTCGTTGGGCTTTACTTCCGGCTCGGCCGGAGCTTCTGCGGCGTCCTTGTTAAAGCCACGCTCGAAGGTCTTCCACGAGGAGAAGATGTCATCGCGCCAGCCCGGCCAGGAGTGGGTGCCGGTATTGCGGAAGTTCCAATCCGCCTTCATGCCCTGGGAATCCATCTTGGCCTTGAGATCGTGGGTGCAGGAGCTCATAGCAGCCTCGATGACGCCGCCCTCCACGATGAGGGTGGACGATCCCTTAGCGCCCCAGTCATTGGCACCGCCCAAACCGCTATTCACGGAGACGTAGGTCTCGGATGGGCCCAAATTCTTCGGGGTGGCATTGACCAATGCGTCGTTGTACACGTTGTACTCACTGCCCATAGCGCCCCACATCTGATCGGCCGAGCCGCCGCCGCGGTTGACAGTCAGCTGGGTGTACAGGCGCGGCAGCGGGCGAGAGGTAGCCGCGCAGCCGGAGAAGGAGCCCACCGCGTTGTAGAAGCCCGGGTTGTGCTCCGCCAGCAGCAGGGAGGAGGTAGCGGCCATGGACATGCCAGCGATGCCGCGCTTGCCATTGCCTCCGATATGATCCTCTAGAGCGCCTGGCAGCTCCTTGGTCAGGAAGGTCTCCCACTTCTGTGGGCCCTTGAGGTAGCCGGCATCCGGCGTAGAAACCCAGTCAGTGTAGTAGGAGAAGGCACCGGCCTGTGGGATGACCACATTGACGTCCTTGGACGTGTAGAAATCCACCATGTCCTGCACGCCCTCTTGCTCTGGGTTGACGTCGCGCTTCGCGGTGGCGGTGATCCAGTCCATGCCCTGCTCAGCGCCGCCCGCGCCGTTGAGTAGGTACAGGGTGGGGCGCTTCTTTTCAAAGTTGCCGTCTGGGGAGATGACCGCAAGCGGGACCTCGCGGCCACCCATGGCGGCGGAGGTAGCCGTCATGACCTTGACGTGGTTGCCGTAGTGGTTGCCCTGGGCGCTCTTGTGGCCGAAGGCATAACCCTTCCACTTGTCCTTGTCCTTTAGTCCGGCAATATCTACCACGCGGTTTTCGCCCTCGGTGGTGATGGCGTAGTTGATATTTTCCGGATCTGCCGAGTCAGTGAGGTTTACCTCGCGGATGGTGGATGGGGTGGCGTCCCCCTGAATCTTGGCCGGCTCGACGGCGGAGGCGATAGGGGCGGAGAGGACTCCTGCCGCGATGGCGATGCCTGCGACGCTGGAGCCGATAGAGCGCAAAGTATGCATATTTTTAGCTTCCTCGAGTTAAGAGAATTTCCTCAGTAGGTATCGTTCCGCATAGCGGGAGTGTTAGCAAGACTCTATGCCTTAATAGCCCTTTTAATGTAGCAAAACCTGTGACGCATGTGGTTTGTGTGTCATAATTCTGAACGCAGCGCGTATGTAACGGCGGCGCTACAATTCCCGTTAGTTCTAAACGTGTGAATAGTGCGGTCCCATCCGCGGGCCCATCCCTCGCTCTAGGCAAAAACAGAAAGAAGAAAAATGAACGTTTTCGATTCCATCCTCGTATCCATCAACGAAGTTCTGGGCCAGTTCCTGCACATGGGCTCCTCCATGTCCTCCAACGCTGCCCTGGCTCTCGGCCTGTTCTAAAACACCGAGCCCATAGCCCTGCACGGCGTCGCGCGCTTGCCGACGCCACCGTGCAGGGCCTTTGTGCGTTTTACCCCCGAAGCGTGGGGTACACGGGCAAAAGAGTGTGACCCAATGCGCGACATGGAGGGGAAAGTTACGTATCCTGTAGGGCGTGACTAATGAACATTATGACGTAGTAGTACTCGGCGCGGGCCCTGGCGGCTACGTGGCCGCCATCCGTGCAGCTCAGCTTGGTAAGAAAGTTGCCGTAATCGAGAAGCAGTACTGGGGTGGTGTCTGCCTCAACGTAGGCTGCATCCCTTCCAAGGCACTGCTGAAGAACGCTGAGGTTGCCCACACCTTCAACCATGAAGCAAAGGACTTCGGCATCTCCGGCGATGTTTCCTTCGACTTCGGTGTAGCCCACAAGCGTTCCCGCAAGGTTTCCGCGGGCATCGTCAAGGGCGTTCATTACCTGATGAAGAAGAACAAGATCACCGAGATCAACGGCCTTGGCTCCTTCAAAGATGAGAAGACTATTGAAATCACTGACGGCGATGACAAGGGCAAGACCGTCACCTTCGATGACTGCATCATCGCTACCGGCTCCGTGGTCAAGTCCCTGCCGGGCGTAGAGCTCGGCGGCAACATCGTGTCCTACGAGGAGCAGATCCTCAACGATGAGGCCCCGAAGTCCATGGTTATCGTCGGCGCTGGCGCCATCGGCATGGAATTTGCTTATGTTCTGTCCAACTACGGCGTGGACGTCACCATCGTGGAGTTCATGGACCGCGTGCTGCCGAACGAGGACAAGGACGTCTCCAAGGCCATTGCTAAGGAGTACAAGAAGCTTGGCGTAAAGCTCCTGACCGGCTACAAGACCACCTCCGTGAAGGACAACGGCGATAATGTCACCGTTGAGGTCGAGTCCAAGGATGGCTCCAAGCAGGACACCCTCACCGTGGACCGCGCCATGATTTCCATCGGCTTCGCCCCCCGTACCGAGGGCTTCGGCCTGGAGAACACCGGCGTTGAGCTCACCGAGCGTGGCGCCATTGCCATCGATGACACCATGCGCACCAACGTGGACCACATCTACGCCATCGGTGACGTCACCGCGAAGCTGCAGCTGGCACACGTTGCTGAGGCACAGGGCGTTGTCGCCGCAGAGACCATCGCCGGCGTGGAGACCCAGCTTCTGGGTGACTACATGAACATGCCGCGCGCTACCTTCTGCAACCCGCAGGTCGCTTCCTTCGGCTACACCGAAGAGGCTGCCAAGGAGAAGTTCGCGGACCGCGATATCAAGGTCGCTACCTTCCCATTCTCCGCCAACGGCAAGGCTGCCGGTCTCAACGAGACCGCGGGCTTTGTCAAGCTCATTGCGGATGGCGAGTATGGCGAGCTCATCGGCGGCCACATGGTGGGCTCCAATGTCTCCGAGCTGCTGCCGGAGCTGACCTTGGCGCAGCGCTTCGACCTCACCGCTGAGGAAATCGGCCGCAACGTTCACACCCACCCGACCCTCTCTGAGGCCATGAAGGAAGCTGCCGAGGGCATCGGCGGCCACATGATTAACCTCTAAGCAGGGGCGCTTGGCGACGTCGCCTTGAGCGCAACACCCACGGCACCGCGCCGTCCCCCGCCCACCGGGCAAAGGGACCGCGGTGCCGTTTTGTATGTCTACGCCCCCGAAAAGGCTCGTCGTGGTGATGTGTAACTAGTACGGTGCCACCGCTGAGCGGTGGGCATCGATGCTGATGACCTCGTTAATGGGTGGGAAGGCGCGCTGCGCACAATTCTCGCGCGGGCAGGTGCGGCAACCGGAGCCGATAGGGGTAGCAGAAGAGAGATCTTTGAGGTCGAGACCTTCTGCGTAGACGGTGCGGTCGGCGTGGCGAGCCTCGCAGCCCAGGCCAATGGCGAAAAGCTTATTGGTATCGCCAAAGCGGCCTTGATGGTGCTGTACCGCGCGGGAGATCCACAGGTAATTGCGGCCATCGGGCATCTGGGCCAACTGACGGGAAATAATGCCCGGCTGGGTGAAGGTCTCGTAGACATTCCACAGCGGGCAGGTGCCGCCATTATTGGAAAAGTGCACGCCGGTGGCAGATTGTCGCTTGGACATGTTTCCGGCGCGGTCGACGCGGACGAAGGTAAAAGGAATGCCGCGCAGGTTATCGCGCTGCAGGGTGGACAGCCGAGAGGCGACGGATTCATAGCCCACTCCGAAGACCTGGCAGAGGTATTCCACGTCGTAGCCGGAGCGTTCAGCCTCAGAATGTAGCAGGGTATAGGGCATCACGGTGGCGGCGGCGAAGTAGCTGGCCAATCCGCGTTGCGCTAGGTTACGCGAGGCATCCGAGGTAAACGGCTCATTTTTTACCAAAGATACGATCTCCTCGCCAGCCTCGAGGAAGCTCAGCTCCGCGGCCATGCGGAAGGCGCGTTGCCCTTCGCTTAAGCGCGAGGCGAGCCGAAATTCGCCGGTCTCGCGGTCGAAGCTGTGCAGCGTGCCATCCATCTGTGAGGTGATGTGAATGTCTACGTTGTGGAGATCGCGCAGGCGCTGGGCTAGGGCATGTTCGGTGTCGCGGATGCCGAATTGGGTGACCGAGAGGGCGTCGGCAAGCTGCTCCGCATGGTGGTCCAGGCCGTCCAAGTAGTTCTGGCGGGCATAGAAGAAATCGCGCACCTCATCGTGCGGCATGGACAGTGCCTGGGTGGCCTCGGTGGTGCGGCGGGTATCGGTGGCGAGTGAGAGCTTATCGCGCACATTGCGGTAGCGGCGGTGGACATCCACCAGCGTGCGGGCGACGGTGGGGTGGTTATAGACCAGCTCGGAGAGCTCCTGCAGCTCGACGGGGGAGGGGCACAGCTCCTTGTCCTGGATGACGTCCTGGATCTCCGCGAGGAGGCGCGAGTCATCGTCGCGGGAGAAGAAGGTGGCGTCAACTCCGAAGACTTCGGTGATGCGAAGGAGGACCGGAACGGTAAGTGGCCGAACGTCGTGCTCGATCTGGTTGACGTAGCTGGCCGAAAGGCCCAGCGTGGCGGCTAAGGAAGCCTGGCTGAGATCGCGCTCACGGCGAAGTTGGCGAAGGCGGGATCCCACATACGTCTTACTCATGCCGGAAAGGTTACTGGGTGGCCTGCGCGTGTGCACCTTAATCGCAAAGATCTTGTGAAGAATATTCACCCTCCTGTGGGGGATATGTGGGTTTCATGCGAAAGTTTGACACATAAAGGGGTAAGGGGATCACTCCCGTAACACTGGGTGACCAAGTTCACAACTGGAGGAAGATTTACGCAACGTCAATATTGCGAAATTGCGAGCAGCCAAGGTAGTGACGTTTTGAATCCGGCCACCTAAGGCAACCCTTACCTAAAAGAATTCTGAGTTTAACCGTACCGCCGTACCGTTAGATGAAACGCCGCCGGAATTGACTGGTAACCAGCGGTTAAGCCCAGTTAAGGTGAGGACGACAATGGAGGTGTCATGACTTTAAGAAATCCCGACCGTGAGGCAGTAGCTCACGGCCACATTACTAACGAACCAATCCGCCAGAAGCCGGGAGTGCCCTCCTGGGTTCTGAAGCTCATCATGGCCGTCACCGGCCTGCTATTTGCACTTTTCGTCGTCGGCCACATGGCCGGCAACCTGAAGCTGTACTTGCCGGCTGAGGATGGCGACGAGGCTCTTGATGAATATGGTGCATTCCTGCGCTCCATGGGCGAGCCACTGTTCCCGCATGAGGGTGCGTTGTGGATCATCCGAGCAGTCCTGCTGGTTGCCATCATCGCCCACATCTATGGCGCGTTTGCTCTCACCGCACGTTCCAAGGCGTCCCGCGGCAAGTTCCGCCGTAGCAACCTGATGGGCGGCCTTGATTCCTTCGCCACCAAGTCCATGCTGGTTACCGGCATCGTTTTGCTGCTGTTCATCATCTTCCACTTGCTGGACCTGACCTTGGGCGTACAGCCCATCGCCCCAGGTGACTTTGTGGAGGGTGCGGTGAAGGCCAATATGATCGCAACCTTTAGCCGCTGGCCGGTCACCATCGTGTATGTGATCGCCATGTGCTTCCTGTTCCTGCACCTCACCCACGGCATTCGCCTCGCCGCTTCTGACCTGGGTATTACCGGTGCGAAGTGGCGTCAGACCTTCCTGATCCTGGCGTACGTCATCCCGGCCGTTGTCTGCATCGGCAACATCGTTATGCCTTTGTCCGTTGCCCTGGGCTTGGTCAGCTAAAGGAGTTAGAAACCCATGACTAATACTGAACTCAAGCGCGAGCACCCCAAGTTCTCGCATCCGCAGTCCATCGTTCCGGGCGTATCTGCCGGCAACATTCTGGAATCCAATGAGCCGCACGGCGTGCCAATGAAGGATATGTGGTCCCACCAAAAGGACCACATGCAGTTGGTTTCCCCGCTGAACCGCCGCAAGTTTGAGGTCCTCGTGGTTGGTACCGGCCTGTCCGCCGGCGCCGCTGCGGCCGCACTGGGCGAGCTGGGCTACAAGGTAAAGGTATTTACCTACCACGACTCCCCGCGCCGCGCGCACTCCATCGCCGCGCAGGGTGGTGTCAACGCTTCCCGTGCCAAGAAGGTGGACAATGACTCCGCCTACCGCCACACCAAGGACACCGTCAAGGGTGGCGACTACCGCTGCCGCGAGTCCGACTGCTGGCGCTTGGCCAACGAATCCGTTCGCGTTATTGACCACATGAATGCCATCGGTGCACCATTCGCTCGCGAATACGGCGGCACCCTGGCTACCCGTTCCTTCGGTGGTGTGCAGGTCTCCCGTACCTACTACACCCGTGGCCAAACAGGCCAGCAGCTGCAGCTGTCCACCACCTCGGCGCTCTACCGCCAGATTGGCCTGGGCAACGTGGAGCTCTTCGCTCACAACGACCTGCAGGACATCATCGTCTACAACGACAATGGCAAGAAGCGCGCTGGCGGCATCGTTACCCGCAACCTGATCACCGGTGAGCTCAAGGCCTTCACCGGCCACGCAGTCGTGCTGGGTACCGGCGGCTACGGCAACGTCTACCACATGTCCACCCTGGCTAAGAACTCCAACGCCAGCGCCATGATGCGTGCGTACGACAGCGGTGCTTACCTGGCTTCCCCAGCCTTCGTGCAGTTCCACCCGACGGGCCTACCGGTCAACTCCGATTGGCAGTCCAAGACCATCCTGATGTCGGAGTCCCTGCGTAACGACGGCCGCATTTGGTCCCCGAAGAAGGAGGGCGACGACCGCGACCCGAATACCATTCCGGAGGAAGAGCGCGACTACTTCCTGGAGCGCCGCTACCCGGCATTCGGCAACCTGGTTCCGCGTGACGTTGCTTCCCGCGCCATCTCCCAGCAGATTAACGCTGGCTTGGGCGTTGGCCCGCTGCACAACTCGGTGTACCTGGACTTCCGCGACGCCATCGAGCGCCTGGGCAAGGACAAGATCCGCGAGCGCTACTCCAACCTCATCGAGATGTACGAAGAGGCCATTGGCGAGTCCGCCTACGAGACTCCGATGCGCATCGCTCCGACCTGCCACTTTACGATGGGTGGCCTGTGGACCGACTTCAACGAGATGACCTCCATCGACGGCCTCTTTGCTGCCGGTGAGTGCTCCTGGACCTACCACGGTGCTAACCGCCTGGGTGCTAACTCCCTGCTTTCGGCTTCCGTTGACGGCTGGTTCACCTTGCCGTTTACCATCCCGAACTACTTGGCTGACCACCTCAATGAGGAGAAGCTGGCGGAGGATTCCCCAGAGGCACAGGCAACCCTGGCCCAGTCCCAAGAGCGCATCGACCGCCTCATGGGCGTGCGCGGCGAGAACCCGCACGGTCCTTCCTACTACCACCGCCAGCTAGGCGACATCCTGTACCACGGCTGCGGTGTGTCCCGTAACGTGGAAGACCTCAAGGAAGCCATCACCAAGATCCGTGAGCTGCGCGAGGACTTCTGGGCTAATGTCCGCATCCCGGGCGAGGCCAACGACATGAACCAGGTGCTGGAATACGGCCTGCGCGTTGCCGACTACCTGGACCTGGGCGAGCTCATGTGTGTTGACGCTCTGGACCGCGACGAGTCCTGTGGCGCCCACTTCCGCGAGGACCACCTCACCGAGGACGGCGAGGCAGAACGCGACGACGAGAACTGGTGCTTCGTTTCCGCCTGGGAGCCGGGCGCTAATAAGAACGAGTTCATCCGCCACGCTGAGCCGCTGTACTTTGATTCGATCCCGCTGATGACAAGGAACTACAAGTAATGAAACTGACACTTGAGATCTGGCGTCAAGCCGGACCGACCCAAGAAGGCCACTTCGAGACCGTCCAGGTGGACGATGCCTCTGAGCAGATGTCCATCCTGGAGCTGCTGGACCACGTCAACGAGGGCTACATTGAGCGCGGCGAGGAGCCCTTCGCCTTCGCCTCTGACTGCCGTGAGGGCATTTGTGGTACCTGTGGTCTGACCGTCAACGGCCGTCCACACGGCCCTGGACAGAACACCCCGGCCTGCCAGCAGCGCCTGTTCAACTTCACCGAAGGACAGACCATCAAGCTGGAGCCATTCCGTTCCGCTGCCTACCCGGTTATCAAGGACATGATCGTCGACCGTGCGGCACTGGATCACGTGATGGAGCAGGGCGGCTACGTCTCCATGGATGCTGGTACCGCTCCGGATGCGGATACCCTGCACGTCAACCATGAGACTTCCGAGTACTCGCTGGACCACGCTGCCTGCATCGGCTGCGGCGCCTGCGTTGCTGCTTGCCCGAATGGTGCTGCACACCTGTTTACCGGTGCGAAGCTGGTGCACCTGTCCCTCATGCCGCTGGGTAAGGAAGAGCGTGGCCGCCGTGCCCGCAACATGGTCGATGACCTGGAAGCCAACTTCGGCCACTGCTCCCTCTACGGTGAGTGCGCTGATGTTTGCCCGGCCGGCGTTCCCCTGACCGCAGTATCCGCGGTTACCCGCGAACGTGCACGTGCTGCTTTCCGTGGCAAGGACGACTAAGCTAAGGTTATTCCGTAGGAATACAAGGAACGAGAGAAAGACAGAAAGACTCCGCCATGAGCGATAACACCCACGCAGTCGCTGACTACACCAGCGAGACTTACCCGGAGTTCTCCGGAAAGATTCAGGACACCTACATTGAAGGCTACGACCCAGTTTCCTTCGGTGCTCCTCATTCTTCCCTCATTCGCACCTCCACCTGGGTGGGCATGGGTCTGATCCTGTCTTGCCTCCCGGCTGCCGGAATCCTCATCTGGGGCCTCGGCGTGTGGGATACCCCGCTGGGCACCGCCGGCGAGGGTGACTACACCCTGACCACCATCATCGGCATCATCGCTCTAGCCGTTGTGGCTATCGCCGCCTTCAGCACCGTCCACTATGGCCGCCGCTACTACCGCAAGTACCGCAAGGAAACTGGCCGAGCTAACTAAGGCGCTTGCTGTACCAGGCAATGCCTAAGTTTCTGTACTGACTCGACGTCACCCCCGTCTCCACAGCATGCAATCCATGCAAGGAGGCGGGGGTTGCGTGATCTCTCAGTACCCAAGTGGCAATGTCAGATGGACCAGCCGGCGATTCAGGACATCATTGCAACGACGACTGCCACCGAGCATGTTCGTTGCTGGCACTAGTGTTAGAGAATGAAGCTCGAAAGCACCTTCACAACCCCAAGGAGAACTCATGACCCACCGCGCGGACGAAGGCCTCGAATCGGCAGCCGCATCGGCGTCGGCACCGGAGTTGGCATCGTCGGGTGCTGCTCCCGTGCCGCAGGCTGGTAACCAGGAGGCCCGGCGGGCGGACTTGCGGCGGTGGAAGGCGATTGCGCTGTCGTTCCTGATTGGTGCGGCGGTGATCTTTTTGGGATGTTCGTGGTGGCAGGCGTCGGAAAGCGGGGCACCTGTGTGGGTGGGCTACGTGCGTGCAGCGGCCGAAGCCGGCATGGTGGGTGGCCTTGCGGACTGGTTTGCGGTGACTGCGCTCTTTCGCCGACCCTTGGGACTGCCCATTCCCCACACCGCGCTGATTCCGAATAATAAGGACCGAGTGGGCGATGCCCTGAGTGACTTTGTGGAGGAAAACTTCCTCACCGCGGATGCGCTGAGCGCCAAGGTGCGCGAGGCGGAGCTGCCCTTGTGGCTGGCGCGCCAGGGGGTAAAGCCCGGCAAGGCGGAGGAGGTCTCCGCGTGGATTGGTGAGCGTGCGGCCAGCGTGGTGTCGGATTTGGATGCGGAAGAGGCGGAGCAGTTTATTCGCACCCAGGTCATGGACCGCCTAGCCGAGCCGGAATGGGGCCCGCCGCTGGGCAGGTTGCTGGAGGGCTATATTGCAGATGGCAAGGCACGCCCCTTGGAGGATGACCTCATCGACTGGGCACACGGCAAGATTCTCAGCATGGAGTCCACCGTGGTCACCGCCATCGATGAGCGCATGCCCGGCTGGGCGCCGCGCTTTGCCCGCGAGATGGTGGGGGAGAAGGTCTATACTGAGCTCGTAGAATTCGCCGATGAGGTCCGCCGCAATGGCAACCACGAGGCCCGCCTGGCCATTCGCCGCAACTTGTCCAAGCTTGCCTCCGATCTGCAGTGGGACGAGGACATGCGCGGGCGCATCGAGGGCATCAAGCAGGAGATGCTCGCCTCTGACCAAGCACAGCAGGCGCCAGCCGCCATGTGGCGTACGGTCTCCACCACGCTCATTGACCAGCTCAATGACTCGGAGTCCTTCCTGCGCCAAAAAATTACGGCCAAGGTCAAGGAGCTGGCGCACCGCCTGCTCGAGGACTCCGAATTTTTAGCCCAGGCCAATGCCCTGGTGGACAAGGCCGCGCGCTACGCCGTGGAGAAATTCGCCCCGGAAATCATTGCGATTATCCCCGAGACCATCAAGCGCTGGGATGCGGAGGAAGCCTCCCAAAATATCGAGCTCATGGTGGGCAAGGACCTGCAATTTATTCGTTTGAACGGCACCGTCGTCGGTTCCCTGGCAGGATTGGTGATATTCGCGGTCAATCACCTTATCTTTGGCGCTTAGAAAAAAGGAGTAATGAACAATGAGCGATAATAAGAAGATTTTTGATTCCCTGAAGGATGCTGGCAGCGCTGCCTTTGACGTAGCCAAGGACTTCGGCGGTCGCCTGCAGGAGGAGCGCGCCCAGCACGCTCATGGCGCCGAGGCCAAAAGCCCCTATGGCGCCTCCGGCAAGGAGGGCTTGGTGGATAAGGCCACTGCCACCGCGAAGGAGCTCGGTGCCACTGTGAAGAAGGCCGCCGATGGCACCCGTGAGTCCGCTGCTTTCGACGCCGCTAAGGGCAAGTTCTCCACCGCCTATAACGAGACCCGCGAGGGTGTCATGGATGCCTATAATTCCGCTCAGGCCCGCCGCGCGGAAAAGAAGAATGCGGCGCGCCCTGGCCAGGATTCGGCTCCTTCGCAGGGCGATAATATTATCGATGGCGAAGTAATCGAGACTGACGATCCACAGAATTAAACTACATGTATTTTCTTTATGATCTTGCCTTGCATCTAGACAGCTACCTCTTCCAGGTCCTCGCCCTGACCGCCATCATCGGCGCGATCCTCGCTGCCACCACGCGCGAGGATGCCTTCCGAGCCGGCGACCGTCAAGGTAAGTGGGTGTGGGTAGGCCTGCTGGCGGGCTCGGCGGTAGCGATGGCCACCGGCATGCCTTTCCTGTCTTGGATCGGCGCGGTCATTACCGGCGTGTACTGGTTTGATGTGCGCCCGCAGCTCAAGGCCATTATCAACGGCGACTACAGCTACTAATGCTTAATTTGCTTGACGCCCCGGCCGCGACGGTCAAGGAGCGCGCCGCCGATAACACCGTCCTTGTCTCCCCGCACCATGTTTCCCTTGCCGCAGGCGCAGGTGCGGCCGATATTATTTCTGTCGCGGGGTATCCTACCGGCCGCCACCACACTCTTATCAAGGCCTCCGAGGCGCGCCTGGCCATCCAATCGGGCGCCAGCGAGGTATGGGTCAGCCTCGATGAGACCTTAACGGATGCCAATGCTGTGCTCTCCGAGCTCATTGCCATCCGCGAGGCCTGCCCGGATCCGGCCCGCTTGGGCCTCATTGTGCCAGACGCCCCGCTTGCCGACGCCACCCTTAAAGCCGCCCATCAAGCCGGCTACCAGCGCCTCATTGTGCGCAGCCGCAAGGCCGCGGATTACGCGGAATCCGCGGCCGGTGAAGAAGGCAAGAAAAAAGGACCGGAGTTGGCCGCTGCCACACTTCCGGTCCTCGAGTTTCCCGCTCCCGCGGTTTAGGCGGCTTTCTCCTGCGCGTCCTGCTGCGGCGCGCCATTGCCCGTGGCGCCGCCCTGGCCCGCGGAGTCACCACCGCCGGCGAACTTATCCATGTCCTTCATCGGAACATCGGTGCCGGTGATGGTGAGCTTGAGCTCGCCATCGAGCACCTCTACGGAATCGACGTTCATGTCAGAACCCACGAACTGATCCGACATGCCATTTTGCAGGGCGGAGGAGATGGCTTCGGTGGCCTGATCCGGCAGCTCGAGGCCAAAGATGGAGGCCTCGGTGGCGCGGATATCGAGCTTGCCATCGTGGGCGGTGGGCTCTAGCGAGAGGTTGGCAAGGCCGCCGGCAAACTTCACGTCCAGCACGTGGTCTTGCTCATTGGCGGTGATCTCCGTAACCACCATATTGCCCACCTTCTCGCTGCCGGCCTGCTCGGAAATGCCCTTCTGGAAAGACGCCAGCAGGTAGTCATCCGGCACGGTGGTAGAAGCGCGCAGCTTGCCGGCCACCGGATTCTCCTGGTCGGTGCTCATATCTTCTACGTGGATCTCTGAGGCAGGTTGGCCCTTGATATCAGTGCCGTCGATTTGCAGGGTGGACGGCGTGGTCATATCCATCTGAGAAATGGAGCCCTTAAACAGCCCTACGAGCAGTGGGCTGCCGCCAAAGCTGACGGAGGGATCTTCTTTGACCTGGATACCTTCTTCTTCGGCAGCCTGGTTAAATTGCGAGGTCATCTGGTGACCAATGAACCAGCGCAGGCCGAATTCGGCCAAGAGGATGAGCACGAGTAGTGCTACGAGGATGCCAATGATGATTTTCCAGGCGAGTGAACCTGCCGATTTCTTCGAAGCCATGCGTACCAGTGTGGCGCATGAGACGGCGCGGAGCAAAGTTTGCGGGAGTTCTCGGGCACATTGCTAGGCACTTCACAGCTGCCCCAGCTGTCATCACCGCGCGGCGCGGTTAGTCCCGTGGCGCGACGGACTCCCAGTCCACGGTCAGCACATTATCGCGCAGGCGCCGGCGGATGGGGTGGATAGTAAAGGGGGCGTCGGCAAGCGCGGCTCGTGCCATGCGCCAACGCACGCGCGGGCCGTAGGGCGCCCACCCCGCCGCGTGGTCCCAGGCCTCGTCGGCGGCCTTAAGCAGCTCGTGGATGGGCTCGCCGGGAACGTTGCGGTGAATGAGGATTTTGGGCAGGCGCTCGGCGATGTCTGAGGGCCGCGCCACATCGAACGGGTCCCACGCCAGGGTGAGAGTCCGTGGGCCGTGGGCATCCAGCAGCAACCAGGCCGCGCGCCGGCCCAGCTCATCGCAGGTGCCTTCCACAAAGAAGCCACCGGGGGCAAGCCGAGAACACACCGTCTGCCAGGCCTCCTGGACCTGGTCCACGTCGTATTGGCGTAGCACATTGAATGCGCGCACCAGCTGTGGCCGGTAGCCGGCCAGTTCAAAGCCGCCAAGCTCGAAGCGCACGCCGTCGCGCGGTGGCAGGACCCGGTCCGGGTGGATTTCGAGCCCGCGGACGTCTACCTGCGGATTCGCCCGGCGCAGCCACCCTGCCCATTCCACGGTGGTGGCGTGCGAGGCCCCGTAGCCTACGTCGAGCGCGAGCGGCTTTTCCACGTGCCGCAGCAGCGTGGAAATCTCCGGGTGCGCGAGCATCCATCTATCGCAGCGGCGCAGGCGATTGTGATTGGTGGTGCCGCGGGTAATAACGCCAAAAGGCCGACCCGCAGCTGCGCTAGCGCGCAGATTATGTGCGTGGTCGGCCATAAATTTCGGTGCTGTAGAACTTAGGCGTTCTCAGAAATCCACTGCTCGGTGAGCTTTCCTTCGTTATCGAAGAGCTCAGCCAGGGATTCGCCCACCTTCGGCTCGATGGCGGCGCCCATCATCGGGATATTTACGGAAATCTCGTTGACATAGGACAGCTTGGTCATCTCGCCCTCGCCAGCCAGGGAGATATCGCCCTTGAAGTCCACCGGGGTGCCCTTGACATCTGCGGTGTAGTTAACATCAGCGGCTTCACCGTTGAGCTCGCCTACGGTGACCACGCGCTTGACCTTGAGGTCCTGGGAAACCATGGCGCGCACTGCCTCTGGCAGCAGGGTGGTCGGCAGAACCTCGAAAAGGGTAGCAACGTTATCGCTGAAGTCATGCACCTGACCCGCCTCAGGGGAGAGGTTGGCCACGATGTACTCCCAGTATTCCTTGGTGAGCAGCGCCTTGTGCACCTTTTCGATGGGCTGATTGATGGTTACGGTGTTTTCACTACGGGTTGACATGCTTAACAGACTACCTTGGTAGGCGTGCTTGATAAATCTTTGACGCAACAGCTCACAGCGATCGACGGCGTGGAACTGGACTCCACCACCACCTTCGCGGATCTGACTACGCTGCGTGTGGGTGGAAAACCGCAGGCCGCACTGCGCTGCTCGCAGCCGGATGCCGCAGTGTCCGTTGTCCGCGCCCTGGATCGCGCTGCGGTGAAGTTCATAGTCGTTGGCGGCGGCTCCAACCTCTTGGTGGCCGATGGCTCCGTGGATGTCGTCGCCGTCATCCTCGACTCTGATGAGGTGTCCATGGACCCCGAATCCGGTCTGGTGCACGCGCAGGCGGGTGCCAACTGGGATGATGTGGTGGCTCGCTCCGTTCAGCTTGGCCTGGGTGGCATCGAGTGCCTGTCCGGCATCCCCGGCACGGTGGGCGCGGTTCCGGTGCAAAACGTGGGTGCTTATGGCGCGGAAATCTCCGAGGTGCTTACCCGCGTGCGCCTTTATAATCGCCGCACCGATACCGATGAGTGGGTCCCTGCCTCCGATCTGGAGCTGGCCTATCGCTATTCCAACCTGAAATTCACCGGCCGCGCCGTCGTGCTCGAGGTAGAACTCCAACTCAACAACGATGGCCTATCCCGCCCGTTGCGCTTTGGCCAACTTACTCAGAACCCGGGCGAGCGCCGCCCCGTGGCCGAGGTCCGCGAGGAGGTCTTAAAGCTGCGCCGCGGCAAGGGCATGGTGCTCGACCCCACCGATCATGACACCTGGTCTGCCGGCTCCTTCTTCACCAACCCGGTGGTGGACTCCGCTCTTGCTGACGCCGTGCAGGCCAAGGTTCGTGCCTCGCTTGGCGACGCCACCGCAGACTCCATGCCTCGCCACCCCTCCTCCGAGGCCGACCGGGAAAAGCTTTCCGCGGCCTGGCTCATCGATCGCGCCGGGTTTGCCAAGGGCTACCCAGGCTCTGGCCGGGCTACGCTTTCGACAAAGCACACGCTGGCGCTTACCAACCGCGGCGAGGCTACGGCCGCCGATATCGTGGACCTTGCCCGCACCATCCGCGATGGCGTCCGCGATGCTTTCGGCGTGGAGCTCGTGCCCGAACCCGTCTGGATTGGCCTCGCCCTCGACGAGTAGCGCGAGGTTGTCCCTTCACACCGGGGCCTAAAACCTATAAAGCGGCCACGATAGCACCCTAAACCACACGGTTTTCGGGTCTATCGTGGCCGCTTTGCGGGCGTGGCGCCTGTCGCGTTTGTCGCGCCGCGAAGGTTTCTGGATTAGACCGCCATGACCTGAAGCCACTCATCCTTAGCACCCAAGAATGCGCGGGCCGCCTCCTGCGCACCCTCCAGGCTGTGGTGCGCACCCCAACCGCACTGCTCTTCGTTGGCCGCGGGTACCTCGGTGGCGTTAAGAATATCGTTGAGCGCGCCTTCTACCGCGCGCAGCAGCTCGTCTTGTTCCATGCCATTAGTGATGGCGTAGGAGCCGGTACGGCAGCCCATTGGGGCAAAACCGATGAGCTTATCGGTGTAATTGCGCATGAAGTTGGCCATCATGTGCTCTACCGAATGCAGCGCCTTGGTATCAAGGTGATCCTGATTAGGCTGGCAGAAGCGCAAGTCGTACTTAATGATTTCGACGCCGCCACCCAAATCCGTGCGGTCGGCCACGCGAATATACGGTGCGCTGACGAGGCGGTGGTCGAGTTCGAAGGACTTCACGTTGAGCTTCTTATCATTCTGTTCAGTCATGCTTCTCCAGTGTAATCACAGCTGAGTGTCACTTCCTGAAATAGATTCTTTACCGCATACGCTGGGATAATATGAGCACACTGGACGATTCCGCCGAGGTTCCTGGCGCCGCGAACATGGCGGCCGACGATCTGTCTGCTGGCGACCCGTCCGCCACTGCACGGCCGAGCGCTTCAGCCACTCCGGTAAGAGAATCCGTCTATGAGGGCGCGGATAAAATCGTGCCGAGTACCGCGCCCACCGTGGTCAAGATCGAAGGCCACACCGAAAATGTGGACCCGCTGGCCCGCGGTAACCGCTTGCGCAAGGAAAGCTGGGGGCTGGTGCTCCGCCGCGTGTGGGCGGACTTCTTCCACGATGCCTTGATGGATCGCGCCGCCACGATGACGTATTTCACGCTCATGGCCTTTGCTCCTACGGTGCTCGCGGCCTATTCGATAGCCACGCTCATCTTTTCCTCTCGGCGCGCCGAGGTACATGAATTAACCTCGCAGTTCATTGCGGATTACGTGCCGAGTTCGATGACGGAGCAGGCCGAGCACCTCGTGGGCTCCATCATTGGCTCCACAGCCCAGGGCACCTTCGCGCTGGTGGTATCCGTACTGGTTTCTCTTTTTGCCGCCTCGGCCTATGTGCGTGCCTTCTCGCGCACCGCCAATACCGTCTACGGGCGGGTAGAGGGCCGCGGGATTATCCGCACCTGGGCACTCATGTGGGGGCTTACTATCGTCCTGGTCATCGGCGCGGTTATCGTGCTTTTTGCTAACCTGCTGCGCGATACCATTGTCAGCGGTGTGGTCGAACCGCTGGCTGGCAAGCTAGAGATGCAAGGCACCGCGGACTTTTTGGGCGGCATCTTTATGCCGGTGTGGAATTGGCTGCGCTTCCCACTCACCGTGGTGGTTGTGCTGACGTTGATTGCCATCCTGTACCACTTTTCCCCGAATGTGCGGCCGGCGCGCTTCCGCTGGATAACTCTCGGTTCCGTGGTGGCGCTTAGCACCAATGTCGTGGTGTGGGGAGCCTTCGCGCTGTATACCCAGCGCTTTGCTGGGGCCAGCGTCTACGGAGCCTTCAGCCTCATCATGGCCGTATTCATGGCCGTGTGGCTATCTAATACGATGCTCATTTTGGGCATCAAAATCGATGCGGAGGTCTTGCGCGCCAAAGAATTGCAACTGGGTCTGCACGCCGCGCGGCATATTCAGGCCCCGCCGCGTTCCGATGCCGCCGCCAAATCCCAAGCCCGTGCCCAACATGACCTGGAAGAGCGGTCCGAGCGCATCTACAAACAAGCGGTGCGCAAAGCAGAAAACGACGCAGACTAGTCGCGGTGAAGGCGGGCAAGGAGATCGCGCCGGACATCGCGGCGGCGCAGCTTGCCTAGCTGATCACCGGCAAGCTTATCCATGGCAAAGAATCTTTGCGGTACCTTATAACGCGCCAGCAGCCCGCGGCAGTGCTCGCGCAAGGCGGCTTCGTCGAGCCGGACACCAGGAGACAGGACCACGCAGGCAGCGACGTCCTCAGAACCATCGGAGCGGGGAGTGCCTACGACGGCGGCTTGGGCGATATCGGGGTGGGATGTTAAAGCCTCCTCCACCTCCCCGGGATAAACATTGAATCCGCCGGTAATGATGATTTCTTTAATGCGGCCCACCAACCGGATATGGCCATCGGGCTCGCGCACGCCCATGTCTCCGGTGCGGAACCAACCTTCATGGAAGGCGGCTGCGGTAGCGGGGGCGTCGGCAAGGTAACCGCCAAAAACCTGCGGGCCGCGGGCGAGGATCTCGCCGGCCACGCCATCCGGTTGGGTACGGCTGAGATCGGCAGGATCGCCGATGCGCAGCTGTGTGTCCGGCAAAGGCAGGCCGATGGTGCCGGCGCGCCGGGTGTCATCAAGGGGATTGATGGTCAGCACAGGAGAGGTTTCTGTAAGCCCATAACCTTCCACCAACATGCCACCGGTGCGTGCCTCCCACGGGTCGATGATGCGCGAGGGCAGCGAGGCCGCGCCCGAGATGGAATAGCGCACCCCGCCGAGATCCGAGGGAGACTCGGAATCAGCGGCAGTGGCAGCGTAGTTCATGGCGCGCTCGTAGATGGTCGGCACGCCCGGCATCCAGGTGGGGCGGCGGGTGGCAAGCGCTTCCGTCACTGCGTCGGTGTGTGGAGCGGCAAGCAGGATAATCTCGGCCGCGCAGCGCACCGCAAGCAGCACGCTCATCGTCAGGCCATAGGAATGGAACATGGGCAACGCGGCCAGGAAGCGCTCATTACCGCGGCGCAGCGGGGCCTGGGTTTCTAGCTGCAAGCAGTTGGCAGCGAGGTTGCCGTGGGTTAAGACCACGCCCTTGGGGCGGGCGGTGGTGCCGGAGGTGTAGAGGATAAGGGCGGCGTCGGCAAGCGTGGCTGGGTGCGCCTCCACGGGGGTGCCGTTTAGCGGAAGCGGTGCGCTAAGGGAGACGGAGATGGTGGTCTCTACCTGCGCGGAGACGGTGGGGGCGATGTCCTCCCAGGCGATAGCCACGCGGGCGCCATGGTGGGCGAGCAGCGGAGTGAGCTCGTGCGCGGTATAGCGCGGGTTATGCTCCACCACCACCGCGCCCACGCGCAGGATGGCGAAGAATGCCACTACATGCTGCGGGCAATTGGGCAGCAGGAGCGCCACGCGGTCGCCGGGCTGCACGCCCATCTCGCGCAGGGCCCCAGCCGCGGCTGCCACCTGGGCATCGAGCTCGCCATAGGTCAGTGTCTGGCCGGCGAAGTAGGTGGCGGGGCGCTGCGGAAACCTCGCGACGGCCGCCGCGAGGAAATCCGTCAAGGTAGCGCCATAGTGAATTTCTGCCATAGCCGATAAGTTTAGGCCTTTGCCTCCAACAGCTCGAGTAGGTCCTTGCGCACCTGGTGGCGGCGGATTTTGCCCAGGTGGTCGCGCGCTAGATCTTCGAAGTGATAGAAGGTGCGCGGCACCTTATAGCGGGTGAGGCGCTCGCGGCAGAATTCCTTCAAGCCCTCGGGATCGAGCACGGCACCATCGCGCAGGGTAACGCAGCCGACGACATCCTCGGAGCCATCCTGGCGCGGGCGGCCCACGGCGGCGACATCCACCACGTCGGGGTGCTCTGCAATTGCCTCTTCTACCTCTGCGGGGTAGACGTTGAAGCCGCCGGTGATGATGATTTCCTTAATGCGGCTGACTAGGCGGACCCAGCCGTCTTCTTCCATGACTGCCATGTCTCCGGTGCGGAACCAGCCGTTATGGAAGGACTCCTCTGTTGCTTCTTGGTTGCCAAAATAGCCTTGGAAAATTTGCGGACCACGCGCGAGCAACTCGCCTGGCTGGCCATCAGGCTGGGTTTCATCCAGATTCTTCGGATTGGCAATGCGTACCTCGGCATCTGGGAATGGGAGCCCCACATAGCCAGGGCGATTCTTTCCGTTCATTGGGTTGCCAATTAACACGGGGGAGCACTCGGTCATGCCAAAGCCTTCTACGAGTCGTCCGCCGGTCATGGACTCCCACCGTTCCACGATTTCTACGGGCAGTGTAGCGGCACCGGAAAAAGCGTTGCGGATGCCGCTTAAGTCCACGTCTTTGTCTTCGGCTGCGTCCATGATCTTCTGATAGAGGGTGGGAACCCCTGGCAGCCAGGTAGGCGTGCGCTTTTTCACGATGTCCAGGATGAGCGGCATTTGTGGGGAAGGAAGCAAGATAAGCTCGGCGCCCATGTACACGCTAAAAATGCACAGTGTGGTCATGCCGTAGGCGTGAAACATCGGTAATGCGGCGAGGAAGCGCTCTTTGTGCTTTCCCATTTCTGGAACCCAAGCTTGGCCTTGGACGCAATTAGCTATGAGATTACCGTGCGAGAGCATTCCGCCTTTGGGTTTTCCGGTGGTGCCGGAAGTGTAAAGGATGAGCGCGACGTCAGCCTGGCTGATGCGTGGCATTTCTAGGGCGCTGCCGTCGCCGCCAATAGCTGAGCCGATCAGGGTAGACCACGCTACTGTGTTTGGTGCATGCTCGGTGAGCTGCTCGCGTTTAGCAGCTAGCGGTGGGATAGGCAGGCGGAGCGCGAGGCGCTTGAGTGGTGGCATGGCATCGACCATGTTGACGGAGACGATGGTCTCTAGCGGGGTAGTCGAGCGCAGCTTTTCCAGCGTGGAGGCGGTTTTATCCCAAGAGATTGCTACGCGGGCACCATGATCTCGGAAAAGGCCTTCCAATTCGTGGGCGGTATAAAGTGGGTTGTGCTCGACCACGGTGGCACCAAGTAGCTGCACCGCATAGAAGGCCGCGACGTGCTGAGGGCAGTTGGGCAGCACGATGGCCACCTTGTCGCCTGGGCGAATACCAAAAGCCTTGAGCCCGGCCGCGGCGGCGCGCACTTGGGCGTCGAGCTCCGCGTAGGTCTGCGTGCGGCCGAAGAAATAGGTGGCGGGTTTATTGGCGTTGACCCGCAGGTTATCGCGGTAATAGTCGACGATGGTTTTATTACCGTAGTCCAGCGTGTGAGGGGTCCATTCGCTGTAGTGATCGAGCCAAGCTCGGGAGGTGGAAGCGGACACGCAAAAACCTTTCGTTTGGGTAAATAATTAGTTTTAAAAAATCAGTATAGAGAAAACGTGAAGAAGCCCTCTAGTTTTCTTCCAGTGTCAGCAAAAAACGTTTGGCTTCCAGACCGCCCGCATAGCCGCCGAGCCCGCCGTCGCTGCGCAGCACCCGGTGGCATGGCCGCACGATGAGCAGGGGATTGGCACCGCACGCACTGCCCACGGCCCGCGTCGCGCCGGGCCGGCCCAGCAGCTTGGCGACGTCGCGGTAGGTGACCGTCTCCCCATAGCCAATCTCGGCCAGTTGCGCATGCACTGCGGCGCTAAAGTCGGTCGTCGCAGGCGGGTCGAGGGGCAGCTCGAAGGCGCGGCGCTGGCCGGCGAAATACTCCGCGAGCTGTGCCTGGGCGGCGTCGAGCACGTCCGCGCTGCGCTTTTCGATGCCCCCTTCCTCTACACCGCCCACCGCTTCCTGCAGGGTGCTGGCCGCGGTGAATTCGACGCGGGAAACCCCCCGCGGGCTCGCCTGCAAACGCAGGGGTCCGAGGGGGCTATCGATTAGGCGGAACATGCTAGTTCTTTTCGGTCTCGAGGCGGCGGATGAGGTCTGCCTGGACCTCGCGGCGGCGGATCTTGCCCATCTGGTCCTTGGCCAGCTCCTCAAAGTGGTAGAAGGTGCGCGGGACCTTGTAGCGGGTCAGGCGCTCGCGGCAGTAGTCCTTGAGTCCCTCCGGGTCCAGGGCGGCGCCATCGGCGAGGTCGAGGCAGGCCACGACGTCCTCGGAGCCATCTTCGCGCGGTCGGCCTACCACGGCGACGTCATCAATGCTCGGGTGCTCGCGCAAGATTTCTTCCACCTCGCCCGGATATACGTTGAAGCCGCCGGTGATGATGATCTCCTTGATGCGGCTAACCAGGCGGATGAAGCCATCTTCTTCCATGACGCCCATGTCACCGGTGCGGAACCACTCGCCGTGGAATGCGGCCTCGGTGGCCTCCTCGTTATTGAGGTACCCCTTGAAAATCTGTGGTCCCCGCGCCAAAACTTCGCCTTC
Source organism: Corynebacterium sp. KPL4035 (assembly GCF_037908325.1). Taxonomy (NCBI): domain Bacteria; kingdom Bacillati; phylum Actinomycetota; class Actinomycetes; order Mycobacteriales; family Corynebacteriaceae; genus Corynebacterium; species Corynebacterium sp. KPL4035. The sequence goes on from NZ_JBBMGF010000002.1 coordinate 330,659, forward strand.
GGTGCCATCGGGCTGGGTTTCATCGAGGTTATCTGGGTTGGCGATGCGCACCTCGGTATCCGGGAAGGGGATGCCGACGTAACCAGGGCGGCGGTCGGTGCTCATAGGGTTGCCCACGATGATGGGCGAGCATTCGGTCAGGCCATAGCCTTCCACTAAGAGGCCACCGGTATAGTTCTCCCACTTCTTGACCGTGTCCGAAGGCAAGGTAGAAGCCCCGGAGAAGGCTGCGCGCACGCCCTTGATAGGAATCTGCTGCTCGTCGGCGGCTTTGACGATTCGCTCGTAGAGCGTCGGCACACCCGGCACCCAGGTCGGGGTGTGCTTTTTCATCAGCTGCATAATGAGCGACATATCTGGCTTAGGCAGGATAACCAGCTCGCCGCCGATAAACTGCGCCAGGGTCACGTTCATGGTCAGGCCATAAGCATGGAAGAAGGGGAGGGCGGCGAGCATGCGCTCGGGCTTATCGCCCAAGCCCGGTACCCACGCCTTGCCCTGCAGGAGGTTGGAAAACAGGTTTCCATGGGAGAGCATGGCCCCCTTCGGGGCGCCGGTGGTACCAGAGGTGTACATGATGAGCGCGATGGTGTCCTTGTCCACGTCTTCCGGCGTGGTGATATCGCTGCCGTCGCCACCGATTGCGTTGCCCACCAAAGTTTCCCACGGCACGGTATTTGGCGCCGGGGAAGATAGCTGCTCGCGCTTGGACTTGAGCGGCGGAATAGGCAGGCGCAAAGCGGCGCGCTGCAGGGTGGGCATGGCGTTGATCATGTTGATGGACACGACCGTTTCCAGATTGGTGGTTGCCCGCAGCTTCTCCAGCGTGGGCGCGGCCTTGTCCCAAGCGATGGCGATGCGCGCGCCGTGATCTTGGAAGAGTCCTTCCAACTCATGGGCGGTGTAGAGCGGGTTATGCAGTACCACCTGCGCACCGAGCTTCAGAATGGCATAAAACGCTGCGATGTACTGCGGCGAGTTGGGCGCGACGATCGCTACGCGGTCACCTGGCCGCACGCCGAAGGCCTTCAGGCCCGCGGCCGCTGCGCGAACCTGGCGGTCTAGCTCAGCATACGTTTGGGTGCGTCCGAAGAAGTAGGTGGCTGGTTTATCGGCGTTGACCTCAAGATTGTTGTCGTAGATATCCAGCAGCGTGGTATCGCCGTACTCAAGGTGGTGCGGTGTCCATTCCGGGTAATACTGGAGCCAAGCCTGTGATTCGTATGCGGACAAAACGTGACCTTTCGGTAGCGTAGGTTTCTGGCAGGGGCCAGTATAGCGCCGCTAGAATGGAGCGCCATGCGCATCGCCATGATTTCTATGCATACATCCCCTATCGAGCAGCCTGGCTCAGGGGATGCGGGTGGAATGAACGTCTACGTCCTCAATATTGCCCGCCAATTGGCCCGCCGGGGAATCGAGGTAGACGTCTATACCCGCGCCACCCGGCCCAGCCAAGGCGAAATCATTGCGGTTGAGCCTAGCCTGCGCGTTATCAATATCGTCGCGGGCCCGTACGAGGGGCTAGATAAAGAGGATCTCCCTACCCAGCTGGCCGCTTTCGCCGGCGGCATGGTGCAATTTGCCAAATGGCAGGGTAAAAAATATGACCTTATTCACTCCCACTACTGGCTTTCTGGCCAGGTGGGCTGGCTGTTGCGGGATCTCTGGGGTATCCCGCTTATTCACACAGCGCATACCTTGGCCGCGGTGAAAAACGCCTCGCGGACGGCGGATGACACCTTGGAGTCCGAAGCCCGCCGCATCTGCGAACAGCAATTGGTGGATAACGCGGACTTGCTGGTGGTCAATACCGAGCAAGAAGCCCGCGACTTGGCCGAACATTATGATGCCGAGAGAGCCAATATTCGCGTGGTCTCGCCCGGCGCCGACGTAGAGCTTTTTACCCCTGGCACGGACCGCAATACCGAGCGCTCCCGCCGCGAGTTGGGCATTCCGCTGCACACCAAGGTGGTGGCCTTTGTCGGCCGCTTACAAAAATTCAAAGGCCCGGAGGTACTCATCCGCGCCACGGCCGAGCTCTTCCGCCGCGAGCCGGCCCGCAACCTGCGGGTGGTTATCTGCGGTGGCCCGTCGGGGGCCAATACAGCGCCGGAGGCATATAGGGAGTTGGCGCGTGAGTTGGGCGTCGATAAGCGGGTGCGCTTTTTGGGCGCCCGCCCGCCGGAGGAACTGGTGGGGGTCTACCGCGCGGCTGATATTGTGGCGGTGCCCAGCTATAACGAGTCCTTCGGCCTGGTGTCTCTGGAGGCCCAAGCCTCTGGCACGCCGGTGGTTGCTGCCGCCGTCGGCGGGCTGCCCATTGCCGTGGCTGACGGGGAAACTGGCTTGCTGGTGCACTCGCACGATCCGGAGGATTGGGCTGATGCCTTGGCCCGCCTGCTTGACGACGACCCCATGCGCATCGCCATGGGCGAAGCCGCCGTCGCCCACGCCGCGCGTTTTAGCTGGGCCAGCTCCGCCGCAGCGCTCGCGGAAATCTATGACGAGGCCAGCCATATCGAGGTTCCAGACTGCCATCAACGGCGGGCAAGTGGAGATTAAACCTCCTACGCCGGAAGCTATTTCGTGGCATGCTGGAAACATGACTAACGGAAAGCTAATTCTCCTTCGCCATGGCCAATCCAAGTGGAACGAGTCCAACCAGTTCACTGGCTGGGTCGATGTAGACCTGACCGAAAAGGGTGAGGCGGAAGCCAAGCGCGGCGGCGAGCTGCTCGCGCAGGAAGGCATTCTGCCGGACGTCCTTTATACCTCTCTTCTGCGCCGCGCCATCCGCACCGCAAATATCGCGCTCAATGCCGCCGATCGTCACTGGATCCCAGTAGTGCGCGATTGGCGTCTCAACGAGCGCCACTACGGCGCCCTGCAAGGCCTGAATAAGGCTGAGACCAAGGAAGAGTACGGCGAGGAAAAGTTCATGGCATGGCGCCGCTCCTATGACACGCGCCCGCCAGAGCTGGCCGATGACTCCGAATACTCGCAGGCCAATGACCCGCGCTACGCAGACCTAGATAAGGTCCCGCAGACCGAGTGCCTCAAGGATGTTGTCGCCCGCTTTGTGCCGTACTTTGAAGAGGAAATCCTCCCGCGCGCCAAGAAGGGCGAGACCGTGCTCATCGCCGCTCACGGCAACTCCCTGCGCGCACTGGTCAAGCACCTGGACAATATTTCTGATGATGATATTGCCGGATTGAATATCCCCACCGGCATCCCGCTGGTTTATGAGATTACCGAGGACGGCTCGGTAGCAAACCCAGGCGGTACCTACCTGGATCCGGAAGCTGCTGCTGCCGGTGCCGCCGACGTTGCTGCGCAGGGCGGTAAGTAAGTAACTGCGCTAAAGTCCCCGGGGAGTATTCCCTGGGGACTTTGTGATGGATAGGCTAGACACGTGGAATTGATTCTTTCCTTTGCCGCCGGCGTGGTGGCCTGCGGGTTGGCGCTGCCGGCGATGTCCTGGGCGCGCGGGCGCATTGCGCGCTACCGCCAGGCTACCGATGTCGGGGCCAATCAGGTTACGACGGTTAGCCAGGTGCTGCACTTGGCCGTGCAAGGCTCGCCGACGGCGCTGACGGTGCTGGACCGCAGCCAGGAAATCGTCATGTCTAATCCGGCCGCGCATGAGATGTCCTTGGTGCATGACCGCGCCGTTAACCCAGAGGTATGGGAGACCGCGCAGGAGGTCTTCGAAGACAAGGAGACCCGCACCGTTGACATAGCTATTCCCAAGCGGCGCACGGGACACCGCGTCACGCAGGTCAGGGCGGTGATTAAGCCACTGACTCTTAATGACGGCCGCTTTGTCATCGTCTACGGCACCGATGAAAGCGAAAATGTCCGCATGGAGTCCGCCCGCCGTGACTTCGTGGCGAACGTCTCCCACGAGCTCAAGACACCCGTCGGCGGCATTGCCTTGCTGGCAGAGGCCCTGCTACAAGATCCCGGTGACCAAGAGACCGTGGAGTACTTTGGCAATAAGGTCTATAAGGAAGCCAACCGCATGGCCGATATGGTCAGCGAACTTATCTCCCTGTCCAAGCTGCAAGGCGCCGAGGCCCTGCCGGAGATGGAACCGCTGGCCGTAGATGATCTCATCGATGAAGCCCTCTCGCGCAACCACCTTGCTGCCGAGGCCCGTTCCATCGAGCTCAACCGCGGCGCCTCTGTGGGCGTGCAGGTTAAAGGCGATCGATCCCTGCTGGTAACAGCACTATCCAACCTGGTCTCCAATGCGATTAACTACTCGCCGGAGAAAATGCCGGTGTCCGTCTCCCAAAAGGTGGTGGATGGTGGGGTCGTACTCATCCGCGTCACGGACCGTGGCATTGGCATCGCACCGGATGACCAGAAACGTGTTTTTGAACGCTTCTTCCGTGTAGACCAAGCCCGGTCGCGGCAGACCGGAGGCACTGGCCTAGGATTAGCAATTGTTAAACACGTGGTGGCCAACCATGGTGGCAATATCAAACTATGGTCCCGGCCGGGTACGGGTTCTACATTCACCATTGAATTGCCCATCTACAGGGAAGAAAAGCCAGCGCAGGAAGCTGGCATGAAGGATAATGAGAAAAGGGATGCCGTCGACGCGGCGGCGCCTGGGCTCCCGCGTGCAGTGGCACGCGTTGCAGCACGTCGAAAGGATAAAGCACAATGACCACCATCCTCATCGTTGAAGATGAAGAGTCGCTGGCAGATCCGCTGGCATTCCTCCTCCGCAAGGAAGGTTTTGAACCCATCATCGCGCATGATGGCCCTACCGCGCTGGAAAAGTTTGCCGCAAACGACATCGATATCGTCCTTTTGGACCTCATGCTGCCCGGCATGTCCGGCACCGAGGTATGCAAACAACTGCGCACTACTTCGTCCGTGCCCGTCATCATGGTCACCGCGCGCGACTCCGAGATTGATAAGGTCGTCGGCCTCGAGCTGGGCGCCGATGACTACGTCACCAAGCCTTATTCTTCCCGCGAGCTTATCGCCCGCATCCGTGCGGTACTGCGCCGTGGCCATGATTCTGGAGCCGGTGCCGAGGCCGAGGCCGAGGAAGAGGTTGCCGAGCAGATCCTCGAAGGCGGCCGCGTCAAGATGGACGTGGAGCGCCACACCGTTACCGTTGCCGATGAGCCGGTATCCATGCCTCTCAAGGAATTCGACCTCCTGGAGTACCTATTGCGCAACGCCGGCCGCGTGCTCACCCGCGGTCAGCTCATTGACCGCATTTGGGGCGCTGATTATGTCGGCGATACCAAGACGCTCGACGTCCACGTCAAGCGTCTCCGCTCCAAGATTGAGGAACAGCCCTCCCGCCCGAAGCACTTGGTTACGGTGCGCGGTCTGGGCTATAAATTCGAGCTCTAATCTTCCGCCTGCAGGCTCTCAGCCTTCACACTGGCCGGGTGCTGCGTGAGCTGAACGCCGTGTTCGGCCGCCGCCGCTCGGGCCTTGCAGTGCGCGGCCAAAATTTCATAAGACTCGCGGCCCATTAGTGCTACCAGCTCGTCCTCGTGCGACTGCCACATCGGCAGCGGGTTGGCGTGACAGGCGGAATCGGCTGAGCAATACCAATCAAAATCTTCGCCGCCATTGCCCCAACCGCGACGGTCATACTCGCCTATCTGGGTGCGTAAAATCTCCTGCCCATCCGGGCGTTCTTCATAATCCTCGTACCGGCGCAGCGGCAGCTGCCAGCACACCTCCGGCTTGACCACCGTGAGCTCTTCGCCAGCATCCACCGCCCACTGGTGCAGCGCGCAGCCCGTGCCCGTTGCCCAACCGGTGCGGTTGGCAAAAATGCACGCGCCATCCACAATCGGCGTCTTAAGGGCCGGCTCCGGTTCCCCGTCCTCGCCGTCGAGCTCGTCCCATTCCAGCCACGGCTCTAATTCATCCGTATCGTCTTGCGCGAGGAATTCATCTACCCCCGCTGGGCGCAGCTGCCAATATTCGGCGGGCATGCGCGCGACGGCGTCATAAAGCTGGTCGCGGTCTTCCTCATCGGCCATATAAGCTCCATGCACGCAGCAGCCCACTTCGGGCTGGCGCTTGTCGATGCCCCGGCATGCCGAAGTACCAAACTGGCAGCTGTAGTGCGATTCCACCCATGTCAGGTCGATGGAAAAGACGTGGTGCGGGTCGTTAGGATTGGTAAATTCAAACCACTCCCGCGGGAAATCGGGGGCCTCTTCGCGGCCTGCTCTTATCGACGCCGCCGCGGGCGAGCTCGCGGGAAAACCTAGATATACCGTGTCAGATTTTGGGCGATTCACACCTAACCACGGTAGACCTACTACGCTATTAGTGTGCGATTAGGTGTATTAGACGTCGGAAGCAATACTGTCCACCTTGTTGCGGTCGATGCCGCGACGGGCGGACGACCGACTCCGATGAGTGATTGGAAGACCCCGCTCCGGCTGGTAGAACAGCTGGATAAGAAGGGAAACATCCATGAAAAGGGTGTAAAGAAGCTGGTCAGTGCCGTAGCTGAAGCTAGCGAGCTGGGTGAAAAGCTGGGCTGCGCTGAATTCATTGCCTTTGCTACCTCGGCGGTGCGCTCCGCGCCCAATTCGGAGGAGGTTCTCGATGAGGTGGAAAAGCATACTGGCGTGCGCCTGCAAATCCTCTCCGGCGTGGAAGAAGCCCAGCTGACCTTCCTCTCCGCTCGTCGCTGGTATGGCTGGTCCGCTGGCCGTATCACTAACCTGGATATCGGCGGCGGCTCGCTGGAACTTTCCACCGGTACTGATGAGCACCCCGACCTTGCTTTCTCCCTCGACCTAGGTGCCGGCCGGTTGACCCATAATTGGTTCGATACCGACCCACCAGAGAAGAAGAAGGTAAGTGCGCTGCGCGATTTTATTGATGCGGAGCTTGAGGACGTTGCCGCACAGATGAAGGCGATGGGTCCCGCCGGCCTCGCCGTGGGCACCTCTAAAACCTTCCGTACGCTTGCACGACTTACCGGTTCTGCGCCCTCGTCTGCCGGCCCATACGTCAAGCGCACGCTGACTGCACCGGGTCTGCGTCAGTTGATTTCCTTCATCTCCCGCATGACTGCGGCAGACAGAGCGGACCTAGAAGGTGTAAGTTCTAACCGATCGCACCAAATCGTTGCCGGCGCTCTGGTGGCCGAGGCATCCATGCGAGCCTTGGAAATCGAGAAGCTGGAAATCTGCCCATGGGCGCTGCGTGAGGGCGTCATTTTGCGCCGGACCGACAAGGGATTGGAATAGGAAGAGATCATGGCTGACCAGAATAAGTTGACCGTGGCAGAGCTGCTGGCTCGCAATAACAAAGCCCGCGGCGAGAAGGAAAGCAAGAAAGACAACCGTTCTCGTCGCCACCGCCGCAGCCTGGATGAAGGCGGCATTTCCGTTGCCGAGCTGACCGGCAACCTCAAAAAGGTCAAGGCTTCTCCTGCTGAGGCCAAGCACACCTCCGTCTCTATCGACGAAGACGCCCCCGTCATCCGTTCCCCCAAGTCAGCCGAACAGGCCGGTGCCGATTCCGCGAAGAAGCCCGCCGCGGACCCAGCCGCAAAGCCGGCGGCAAAGCGCGCGGCACAGCCCGCAGCTAAGGCGGCGCAGACTACCAAGCCTGCCGCAAAGCCCACCACAAAGACTGCAGCTGCTTCGTCCGCTACTCCGGCTGCCGCTGCTCCGGCCGCACAGAAGCCTGCTGCCACCGGCGCGGCACAGGACGCGGCGAAGAAGAACCAGCCTTCAGCCGATGACACCGCCGTAATCCAGCGGGTGGATAAGGCGGGCGAGGCTAAACCTGCTGCGGCAAAGTCTGCTGCGGACACACCAGCGGCAAAGAAGCCAGCCGCAGACAAGGCCCGTGCTGAAAAGCAGGGCACAGCGAAGCCTGCTGCTGAAAAGCCTAAGGACGACAAGCGCGCGAAGGCAGCCGGAGCAGGAGCTGCGGCAGCGGGCGCTGGAGCGGCAGGTGCTGGAGCGGCCGCGGCGGCGGTGCCGACGTCGAAGAAGGCGGGCGTCGCCAAGAGCGCAGAGGAAACCGGCAACCTACCCAAGGTCGAAGACAACGAGGATTGGGTGGAAGAAGAGCACGAGAAGCTCAATCCGGTATCCATCCTGCTGATGATTGTCGCGGGCATCCTGCTGGCGATTGTCATTTTCAAGGGCTTTGAGATTCTGTGGGATAACTTCCCACGCCTGGTCGTGGCTGTCCTAGCGCTGTGCGTCACCGCGATTATGGTCGGTGTGACCCACGCGCTGCGCACCGCACGCGATGGTTTCTCCATGTTCCTGGCCGGCTTTACCGGCCTCGTCCTTACCTTCGGCCCGCTGCTATTGGTTATGCTTTAACCCCGCGCTTGTCGATGCCCCGGTTACCCCACGTGGTAGCCGGGGTTCCACATTTTTGGCATGGTGGAGACTATGACAAAAATTGCAATTTTAGGCGGCGGACAAATCGGTGAGGCTTTGACCTCGGGACTCGTGGCATCGGGCTTTGCGGGCTCGGATATCACGGTTACCAATCGCACCGAATCGCGCAGCCAAGAACTCGAACAGACCTATGGCGTGAATACCACCAGCGATAATGCGGCCGCGGTAGACGGCGCGGACTATATCTTCGCGTGCGTGAAGCCCTACGCCATCCTGGAACTGCTCGAAGGCCTGTCGCCGGCGAAGGACGCCGTGGTCGTTTCCATGGCCGCAGGCCTAACGCTAGAGCAGCTGCAGGGTGCGGTGGGCGAAGGCCAGCCGGTGGTGCGCGTCATGCCCAATACCCCCATGTTGGTGCGCCGCGGCATGTGCACCTGCGCGGCCGGCGAGCATGTGAGCGATGCCCAGATGGACGGCGTGCGCGAGCTGCTCGAAGCCGTTGGCGAGGTTGCGGTTATCCCAGAGAAGAATATCGACGCCGCCACCGCGCTGGCGGGCTCCTCCCCGGCATACTTTTTCCTCGTGGCAGAGGCGCTTGTCGACGCCGGCGTGCAGCTCGGCCTTCCCCGCGACGTCGCTGAGAAGCTTGCCGCTCAGGCCGCGGTCGGCTCCGGCGAGATGTTGGCCAGCTCTGGCCGCTCGGCCACCCAGCTGCGTGCCGGAGTGACCTCGCCGGGCGGCACCACCGCGGCCGCTGTTCGCGAGCTGGAGGAGTCCGGCCTGCGCGGAGCGTTCTACCGCGCGGCAGAGGCCTGCTCCGACAAGGCTAAGGAGCTTGGCTAAAGCTTCCGTGCGCGACCTTCCCGTGGTGGGGGTGTACCCCCGGGAGCGTTGGGGCGGGTGTTAAGCAGCGCTTTCGGGGTAAACCCTAATGAATGCTGTGAAGAAATTTGGCACTTGGGTCGCATTAGTCACATGTTTCACGATAGGCTAGGACAAGCACGTGCGTGAAGTCCTGTGGGAGGGGAAGCCTACAGCGCGCACCGAGCTGAAGGGTTAGATATATATGGCAAATGAAGATAAGGGAACCTTTCTGACGATCGCGGAGGTCGCCGAGATTATGCGCGTCTCCAAGATGACCGTCTACCGTTTGGTTCACGCAGGCGAAATGCCGGCTGTTCGCGTTGGACGCTCTTTCCGCGTCCACGAGTCCGCCGTCAACGAGTACTTGGAGGCATCCGTCTACGGAGCCTAGGCTCGCGCCGCACTAGACAGCGCCCACCTCTGCTGGCCATCGTGGTCAGCGGTGGTGGGCGCTGTTCTTTCTCCTGGGCCCTTTTTGGTCACGGGCTGGGGGCTGGGTAAGATGGTGTGCATTCGTGTCGGCTCGCTGATGTGGCCCGCGGTCCGTGTGGCCACGGCGGCAAGAGTGCACCTTCGCCGTTTTAGCGCTGACAAGTTTGACAGTACGTACTATTTGAAAGTGAGGACTCTATGGGTTCCGTCATTAAGAAGCGCCGCAAGCGCATGTCCAAGAAGAAGCACCGCAAGATGCTGCGCCGCACCCGCGTGCAGCGCCGTAAGCTGGGCAAGTAAACCCAGCCCGCTTCTTGCCCTCCGCCATTGTGCGGAGGGTTTTTGCATGCTTGCCGATGTCCCCCCAGCGCCCGCTACCGCCGGTAGTAGCGCCAGCCGCCATAGGAAAAGGCAGCGGTGGCCAGGGCCGGCAGGCCATAGGTGCGGATAGCGCGGCGCACTGAGCGATAGTCGCGCACCAGCCAGCCGTGCTCGCTGGCGATGGTGCGCAGCTTACGGTCTGGGTTAATGGCCACGGCGGTACCGACCATGGACAGCATGGGCACGTCGTTGGCGGAATCCGAATACGCGGTGCAGCGCGAAAGGTCCAAGCCCTCGATGGTCGCGAGCGCGGCTACGGCGTGCTTTTTGCCGGGGCCGTGCAGGATATCGCCGACCAGCCGGCCGGTGAACTTGCCATCCTTGACCTCCGCGACGGTGCCGAGCGCTCCCGTAAACCCGAATCGCCGCGCGAGCACCTGCGCTAGCTGCACCGGGGTGGCCGTGACCAACCACACCTGCTGGCCGGCGGCTAAGTGCATTTCTGCTAACTGGGTAGTGCCAGGGTATGCGCGGCGCGCGAGCGAGGCGTCCACAATCTCCTCGCATAGATCGACCAGCTCGTCGACGCTGCGGCCTTTGACAAACTCCAGCGCCTGCGCACGGCCGGCGGCGACGTCTCGGGCATTTTCGCTGCCGGAGACGCGGAATTTAAGCTGCTTCCACGCAATCGGCAAGATCTCTGATAACCGGAAGTAGCGCTTGCGCGCCAACCCGAAGGCGAATTCCACGAGGGAGGAGCCTTGGATGAGGGTATTGTCGACGTCGAAAAACGCCGCCGCGCCCACATCTACCGGTACGTCCGGGTCCTGGGCGGTAATACGCTGCGCGCCCGCGGCGTCATAAGAGCCGGTTACCGAATCCACACCGGAGGCAAAATCCTCTAGCGCCAGCCCGAATTCTTCCAATGCCGCCGCGGCCGCGGCTTCGCCGGCGGTGCGCTGGGATTCCTCATCCAGCGGGGCGAGCGCCTGGTTTTCTAAAAAATTTCGCAGATTGCCGCGCGAAGCGGTCCAGTTGGCCAAGAATTCGCGGGGAGTTTCAGGGAACCCTGGGGGAGTGGTAGCGGACACGAGTCAGACAAACAGCTTTCGCAAACGCGGGGTGGACTAACGTGTCCATAGTAATGGTTTCGACCGCCGCCGTCCCTGTGAGGAGAATATGTCTCAGCATTTCGTCGAGCTCATGGTGCGCACCACCTGCGGTTCTTGTGCGCGCGTGAGGGAGCAGATTACCCCCGTTGTCACGCAGGCAGGTGCGGAGCTTGCCGTGCGTAACGTGGATGAGGATGCGGAGCTGGCCATGGAGTTCGGTGATCGCGTACCCGTCGTGGTTATCGACGGCGAAGAGTTCGCCTGCTGGGAAGTAGACAATGCCGAGCTCGCGGCCGAGCTAAGCAGATAATTCGGGATCCCTGCCACCGACGGGTACTCTTTTGGTGGGTTAAAATCAATCAAATGGTTGAGGAGTGTTGTGCATGAGCGTGCTCGTCGTGGGCATGTCCCACCAGTCGGCGCCAGTGGCGCTGCTGGAGAAGCTGAGCATGGATAGTGCGGTCCAGGATTCCGCCTGCGGGAAACTGGTAGCGGCCGACTCACTTTCAGAGGCGATGATCATCTCCACCTGCAACCGCATGGAGGTCTACACCGTTACTAACTCCTTCCATGCCGGCGTGCAGGAAGTCGTGCGCGTGCTCACCCAGGTATCGGACGTGAGCGAGGAGGAGCTGCGCAGCTACCTCTACGTGCGCTATGCCGACGCCGCGGCCGAGCACCTGATGTCGGTGACCTCCGGGCTGGATTCCATGGTGGTAGGAGAGCAGCAGATCATCGGCCAGGTGCGCAGCGCCTACCAGGCCGCCTCCGAGCAGGGCACGGCCGGACCGCGCATCCACGCGCTGGCGCAGTCGGCGCTACGGGCGGGCAAGCGCGTGCACTCCGAGACCGACATCGATGAGGCAGGCTCCTCCATGGTGTCCTTCGCTTTCGACCAAGCCCTGCAGCGCCTAGACGCCGAGGACTTGGCCGGTAAGACCGCGTTGGTCCTCGGCGCGGGCGCTATGGCATCGCTCGCTGCCACCCACGCCGGCCGGCTGGGGGTCAAGGAGCTGGTGCTGGCCAACCGCACCCGTGAGCGCGCCGAGCGCCTGGCCAGCCACGCCGAGGAGGCGGGCGTTGCCGCCCGCGTCGTGGACTTTTCCCAACGTGCCGCCGCGCTTTCCGACGTCGACCTGGCCATCTCCGCCACCGGCGCCGATAACTTCACCATCGAGGCCACCGACATTCCCGCCGGCCGCGAGCTCATGCTCATCGATCTCTCCCTGCCGCGCGATATCGACGATGCCGCCGCTGCGGCCGAGGGCGTGGATCTGGTCAATATCGAGCGCCTGAGCAAGTCGCTCTCGGCCGCCGATACCGACGTCGCGGCCGGCACTAGCCCGCACGCGCAGGCCCGGCGCATCGTCGACGAAGAGCTGGCAGCCTATACCTCTGCGCAGCGCGTACGCGATGTCGTCCCGGCCGTGAGCGCCCTGCACCGCCGCGCGGCCGACCTCGTGGAATGCGAGGCCGCACGCCTGCAACATAAGCACCCCGAAATCTCGGGCAAGCAACTTGAGGACGTCCAGCGCGCCCTCAAGCGCGTGGCCGATAAGCTGCTGCATGAACCAACGGTGCGGGCGAAGAAACTGGCGGCGTCGGAAAGCAGTGTCAGCAGCGAGAATGCCCTGCAGGAACTTTTTGGCCTGCAACTGGAAGGCTCCGGAGTGTCCGTGGCCGTTAATGAATTGCCCACCATGACTAAGGAGGCCTAAATGTTTCAGATTGGTACCCGCGGTTCCAAGCTTGCCACCACCCAGGCGGGCCACGTCCGCGATTGGCTTATCGACGCCGGCTTTGACTCCCAGCTCCACATCGTCACCACCGCCGGCGACGTCAATATGGCACCGGTCGAGCGTATCGGCGTCGGCGTATTTACCCAAGCGCTGCGCGAGGCCCTCTATGCCGGCGAGTGCGATATCGCCGTCCACTCTTTTAAAGACCTGCCCACCGCGCCCGATGATCGCTTCCGCCTCGTGGTGCCGCAGCGCCAGGATTCCCGCGAGGCGCTCGTCGCCCGCGATGGCCTGAGCCTGGCGCAGCTGCCGCAGGGCGCGCGCGTGGGTACCTCCGCCCCGCGCCGCATCTCCCAGCTGGCCGCCATCCGCCCCGACCTGGAGATTCGCCCGCTGCGCGGCAATATCGATACCCGCATGTCCAAGGTCACCGACGGCGAGCTCGACGCCGTCTTGCTGGCCTATGCCGGCCTGCTGCGCGGCGGCTACGCGGACCGCGCCACCGAAATCTTCGAGCCCTCCGTCTTCATGCCGGCGCCGGCCCAGGGCGCCCTCGCCATCGAGGCTGTGGCCGGAACCGAGGCTGCCGCGGCCCTCGATGCCATCGTCGATGACCGCGCCTCGGCCGCCGCGGCCGGTGAGCGCGCCGTGCTGGCCCGCCTTGAGGCCGGCTGTACCGCGCCGGTGGCCGCCACCTCGCGCTGGGACGGCGACCAGCTCACCGTGCGCGGTGGCGTCTTTGCACTCGATGGTTCGCGTCAGCTTACTGCCACCGCCTCCGGGCCTGCGGCCGAAGCCGCCGAGCTCGGCGCGCGCGTTTCGGACGAGCTTTTCGCCGGTGGCGCGGCCGAGCTGCTGGGCAAGTAATTTCGCCTTTAGGCGCTAATAATTTAAGGTGTAGATACCACAAATCATTGTCCCGCAATGATCCGGCCCCCTTTAAGGGCATCCCAGGACTTAAGGCCTGGGATTTTGGCCGTTATGACCGTGTCACCCACCGCCGGCGCGGGGAACCACACCGCATGCGATCATGTCCGTGCGCGGTGCCGCGCGCCCGAATTTAGAAAAGAACTTTATGAGCAATGCCGCGCCAGACACCCAATTGGGCAAGATCGTCTTTGTGGGCGCTGGTCCAGGTAATCCCGACCTGCTGACCGTCCGCGCCCGCGAGGTTCTGGCAAATAGTGCCATCGCCGTGACCGATCCAGAGGTCATGCAGGGGGTGCGCGATGCCGTCGCAGCCGCCCTGCCCGTACCGCAAGAGCTTCTCGATGCCGCCGAGGCCGAATACGCCCAAATGTGCGCCGATGCCAAGGCTAAGGGCGCGCGCCGCAAGCCGCCCCGCCCCGCGCCGCCAACGGCCGCGGTGTTGTATGAACCGGGAGAGGATATCGTCGGCCAGCTGCGTGAGTGCTTGGTTGAGGCCGACGGCGAAGATGTCATCCGCCTAGTGACCGGCAACCCGCTGCACCGCGAGTCCATCAAGGCCGAAATCAATGCCGTGGCCTCCGCAGGCCTGGAATTCCAGGTCGTGCCGGGCATGTCCCTGCCGTCGACCGTGCCGTCCTTTGCTGGCATTGCACTCGGCTCGACTTATACCGAGGCCGATGTCACCAACGGTGCCGATTGGGACGCATTGGCCAACGCCACGCAGCCCATCGTTCTGCAGGCCACGAAGGAGGACCTGCCGGTCATCTCCGAAGAGCTACAACAACGCGGCATGCCGGCCGAGACCGAGGCTTTTGTCACCGTGCACGGCACCACCCGCCTGCAGCGCACCTACGAGACCACTCTGGGCACCATGGGCAAGCTCGACGCTGACCTTGTCGGCCCGCTCGTGGTCACCCTCGGCCGCAGCATCGACGACCGCACCAAATACTCTTGGTGGGAAAACCGTCCCCTTTACGGCTGGCGCGTGCTCGTGCCGCGCACTAAGGAGCAGGCTGGGCCGATGTCCGCGCGCTTGGCCGGCTACGGCGCCATTCCCCAAAACGTGCCCACCATCTCCATCGAGCCGCCGCGCAATCCGGCACAGATGGACCGCGCCATTAAGGGAATCGTTGAGGGTCGCTATAAGTGGATCGTCTTTACCTCCGTCAACGCAGTGAACGCGGTGTGGGATAAGATAGCCCAGCTCGGCCTCGACGCCCGCGATTTCGCCGGCGTCCACCTCGCGGCCGTGGGCACCAAGACGGCGGCCGCCATCCGCGCCAAGGGCATGGTCCCGGAGCTTTTACCGCACAAGAAAAAGCAGAACGCCGAGGGCCTGCTCGATGTCTTCCCCAACTTCGTGGAAGATATCGACGCCGTCGGCCGCGTCCTGCTCCCGCGCGCCGATATCGCGGCCGATACCCTCGTGGATGGGCTCAAGGCCCTCGACTGGGAAGTCGATGACGTCGTGGCCTACCGCACCGTCCGCGCCGCCCCGCCTTCGGCCGAGATCCGCGACATGATCAAGACCGGCGGCTTCGACGCCGTCGCCTTCACCTCTGGGTCCACCGTGCGCAACCTGGTGGGCATTGCGGGCAAACCGCACCAGCGGACGATCATTGCGTGTATCGGGCCGTCGGCAAGAGCGGCCGCGGAAGAGATGGGCTTGCGCGTTGATGTCGTGCCCGAGGTCGCGGACGTACCCGCACTTGTCGACGCCCTCGCAGACCACGTCGCCGCCCTCCGCGCCGCCGGAAACCTTCCCGCGCCGAGGAAGAAGCGCCGCTCGCGCAAGAAGGCTACTAAGGTCGACAAGGCATAAGTTTTAGTCTCGCTCTAAGGAGTACCCAATGAGCACCTTCCCAGCCCGCCGCCCACGCCGCCTGCGCACCACCCCCGCGATGCGCAACCTTGTGGCCGAAACCCAGGTCCGCCCCTCGGACCTGATTTTGCCCATGTTCATCGTGGACGGTCTCGACGCCCCGCGCGAGATTCCCTCCATGCCGGGCGTTTACCAGCACACTTTTGATTCCCTGCGCCGCGCGACCGAAGAGGCGCTAGAAGCCGGCGTGACCTGCGTCGATCTTTTCGGCGTTCCGCTCGAGGAAGACAAGGATGATACCGGCTCCGTCGCGTGGGACCCGCAGGGCATTTTGAACCGCGGCATTTCCTGCCTGCGCGAGGAATTCGGCGATGACCTCATCGTGATGGCCGATACCTGCCTCGACGAATTCACCTCCCACGGCCACTGCGGCGTGCTGGATGACAAGGGCCGCGTGCTTAACGACGAATCCGTCAAGCTCTACCAAGACATGGCCCGCTCCCAGGCCCGCGCCGGCGCCCACATCGTCTCCCCGTCCGGCATGATGGACGGCCAGGTGGCCGCCATCCGCGCCGACCTCGACGAGGCCGACCACGAGGACGTGGCCATCATGGCTTATTCCGCCAAGTATGCCTCCGCCTTCTTCGGCCCGTTCCGCGACGCCGTCGGCTCCTCCCTCGAGGGCGACCGCCGCACCTACCAGCAGGATCCGCGCAATTTCCGCGAATCCCTGCTCGAGGCCGAGCTCGACATCGAAGAAGGCGCGGACTTCGTCATGGTCAAGCCCGGCCTGCCTTACTTGGATGTGCTTTCGGCCGTGGCGGAGACTTCTCCCGTGCCGGTTGCGGTCTACCAAGTCTCCGGCGAGTACGCGATGGTCAAGGCCGCGGCCGCCAATGGGTGGATTGACGGCGAGGCCATCATGCTCGAGTCCCTGACCGCGTTCAAGCGCGCCGGTGCCGACCAGATTCTCACCTACTTCGCTACCGAAGCCGCCCGCCTGCTCAAGTAAAGGATCCCTGTGACTGTTACGCCCCCGTCGTCCGCCCCTGCTCCGCGCTCGCCGCGCACGCAACGCCCGGAATCCGTGGCGTACATGCTGTGGCTGTGGATGGGCGCGCTGTGCGGCGAGGCCGTGCACCAGGTGCTCAACGTGGTGCTGACGCTGCTCAACCACGACGTACTCATGTCGCAGGCCAAAGAGATGGCCAAGTCCGCACCGACCGGCGTCGATGAAGCCCAGCTTTCCGACGCCTTCCTCCGCACCGCCGCCTACGCCTCCGTCGCCCTTTCGGCGGCCATTTCCTTGGCGATTATCGTGCTGCTGGCCTTCCTGCTGCGGTCCTTGGCGCGTCGCGGCAAGCGGGCCGGTACCTCGCGGCGCGTGTGGTTCGCTTTCTCGCTGTATTTTGGCTTCCGCATCCTGCTGACCTTCATGGTTACCCCGGCCGGCGCTGATGTGCCCGATTGGCTCTTTGCCGCCGATGGCATGGTGCAGATCCTGGTCGGCGTCGCGGCGGTGCTCGGCCTGATTTTCTCCGTGCGGGTCGATACCTTGGATTACACCGGCGAGCTCGAGCAGATGCGCGAGCTGGAAAAGGAACTCGAACAAGCGCAGCGCGAGAAGAAGCGAGCCGAGCAAGAACGCAAGCGTGCCAAGGATGAACAGCGCAGCAAGCGCACTGACCGGGAGGACAAGCGATGAGCAATACCGAGCGGCCCGGCCCCCGGGACTATAACCGCGCGGCCAGAAATACCTCCGCCAGCCAGAACCTCGACGCCTGGCCACGGCCGCTGCGCTGGGCCTATTGGGTGCTCGTCGTCAGCGCCGTGCTCATGTTGGTCAGCGGTCTGGTGGGCATCTTCGGCTCGGGCGGACCGCAGGTAGAACCCCAGAACGCGCAGGTCGCGGAGTATCTCCACTCCAATCGCCTATTTGTTGCGGTGACCAATACCGTCGGCGCCGTCGTGCTGGCGCTCTTTGCCGCGCAGCTGGCCAGCGGGTCCAAGTGGGCGCGCCGCATCATCACCATTGTCATCGCCATCGCGCTCTTTAATAATATCGCCGCCCTGGCGCTTGGCATTGGCGGGCTTAGCCTGCTGATTATCCCCATTTCCTTGATCATCGCCCTCGCGCTGCTTTTCCAGCCGCAGTCCAACCGCTTTATTAAGGACCGCAGCTTGCGTGGCTAATTAGCCCCCACTCCAACTTTTGATTCATAATTGGGGCATGTCTCGACTTAATCGTGCCCCGCTTATCGACGCCGCCCTCGGCCGCACCCCCTCCCGACCCCCAGTTTGGTTCATGCGCCAGGCTGGCCGTTCGCTGCCGGAATACCGCGCCGCCCGCGAGGGGATTAGCATGCTCGATTCCTGCTTCATGCCAGAACTGCTAGCAGAAATTACCCTGCAGCCGGTGCGCCGCCACGACGTTGATGCTGCCATTTTATTTTCCGATATCGTCGTCCCGCTCAAAGCCGCCGGAGTCAAGGTCGATATCGTGCCGGGCCGTGGGCCGGTGATGGAGCAGGCGGTGCGGAGTAGGGAGGACGTCGGCAAGCTGCCGCTGCTAGAGGCCGACGTCCCCGAGGTTACTGAAGGCATTGCCCGCATCCTGGCCGAGCTCACCGAAACCCAAGCGCTTATCGGCTTCGTTGGTGCGCCGTTCACGCTGGCTAGCTACCTCATTGAGGGCGGGCCGTCTAAGAACCACGAGCGCACCAAGGCCCTCATGCACGCCGAGCCGGAGACCTGGCATCTGCTCATGCGCCGCCTGGTGCCTACCATCACCCGCTTCCTGCAGGTGCAGGTCGACGCCGGCATTGACGCCATGCAGCTTTTCGATTCCTGGGCGGGCTACCTCAACGAGCGCGACTACCGCGAATTCGTTTTGCCGTATTCGCGAGAAATCCTGGCCGGCGTAGATATTCCGCGCATCCACTTCGGCGTCGGCACCGGCGAGCTCTTGCCAGCAATGTCGGAGGCGGGGTCGGAGGTCATGGGCGTCGACTATCGCGTGCCCATGGATGCCGCGGCCGAGCGCGTGAGCGCCCGCGTGCTGCAGGGCAACCTTGACCCGGCCATGCTTTTTGCCGGCGACGACGCCGTGCGCCAGGCCGTACGCACCATCCGCGGCGAGGTCGATCGGGCGCGCGAGCGCGGCGATATTGACGGCCACATCTGGAACCTCGGCCACGGGGTCCTGCCAACTACTGACGCGGAAGCAATCACCCGCGCCGTTTCCATCATCCACGAGGAGGGCTAAATGCGTATTGCGATTATCGGTGCCGGCCTGGCGGGCTTGACGGCCGCTTACGAGCTGCGCGACCACGACGTCGAGGTTTTCGAGGCCGCCGGCCGGATCGGTGGCAAGCTGTACTCTGTGCCGTTTAACGACGGCCCGACCGACATGGGCGCCGAGGCCTTCCTCGCCCGCCGGCGCGATGCCGTGGAATTTATCGAATCCCTCGGTCTCGGCGATAGCTTGGTCGAGCCCTCCGGTCTGCACTCGCTGGTGTACTCCGGCGAGCTCAAGCCGTTGCCGCGCGGCGGAATGATGGGCATTCCTTCGCACTCGGAGCCGGTCGCGCATTTGGTCTCGGCCGAGACCGCGCGCCGCATCGACAATGAGGAGCCCTTCGAGTGGACGGCGGGCAGCGACGTTTCCGCAGGCAAGCTGGTGCGCCAGCAGTTTGGCGACGACCTCGTCGACCACGTTATCTCCGCCCTCCTCGGCGGCGTGTACTCCTGTTCGGCCGATGATCTGGGTTTGCGCGCGACCATCCCGGCGCTGGCGGAGACCCTCGACGCGCTGTCCGAGCGCGGCCCAGTGACTCTCTCGGCCGCGGTCCGCACGCTGGAGGAGGCCCGCGCGGCCGCGCCCCACAGCGGCGGCCCCGTCTTCCAGACTTTCCGCGGCGGCTACGCGCAGCTTTATGAGGCACTGGCCGAGCAATCCCGCGCCAAGATCTACCTCGATACTTTTATCTCCGGCATCACTCGCGAGGGCGAGCAATTCCGCCTGGCCGGAGCACCGGCCGATGCGGCGCCGTTTGATCGCGTGCTGGTAGCTACCCCGGCTCCGACCGCGGCGCGCCTTCTTAGCAAGGTCGCCCCGCAGGCGGCGGGACGGCTGAAGGGAGTGAAGTTGGCAGCGTCGGCCGTCGTGGGGTTGAAATTTGAGTCCGATACAGACCCTTCGGGAAACGCTTTGCCGCAGAATTCCGGCATTCTCGTGGCCACCGACCAAGACGATGTGCACGCCAAGGCCTTTACACTTTCCTCCCGCAAGTGGCCGCACTTGGCTAAGCGTGGCGGTGCCCTCGTACGTGCCTCCTTCGGCCGCTTTGGCGACGACGCCATCGTCCGCGCCGAAGAAGACGACCTCGTCGACTATGCCCTCGATGACCTCCAGCGACTCACCGGCTTCGACGGCCGCGCCGCGGGTGTCGCGGAGATCTTCACCCAGCGTTGGTTCGGCGGCCTGCCGCGCTACGACGCCGGGCACCTCGAAACTGTGGCCGGCGCACGCGGTACCCTCGCGGCGACGCCGGGAGTCGATGTCACCGGCGCCTGGGCCGGCGGCGTTGGAGTGCCCAACGTCATTGCGGATGCCCGCGCCGCCGCCGCGCGCATCGTCGGCTAGCGGTGCCGCACGATTCGTGCATTCCGGGTCATACGCTGTGGCGTGGTGCGGGCATGCCAAAGTGGCAGCAGGGCATCCTGCTGCCTAGCGGCATGAGTGCTAGTGCGGTGGATCCGGCGGGGTCGGTTGCACTGGCTCGTTCGGGCTGGACGGCGATGCGGCGGTATCGGCCCATGGCGGTTGCCACACCACGCGACCTCGGCGGCGAACGAGTCGCCCGCGGACAGGCGGGGCATTCGGGTCATCGTCATTGACACCATTGTGGTACGGGCAGCAGGTGGCGAGGTTTGACATGTTGGTCTCGCCGCCGTGTCGCCACGCTTGCAGGTGATGCACCTGGCATTTATCCGCCGGGTAGTTGCACGCGGGCCACGGGCACACAGGGTTTTCGGCGGCAGCCATGAGCCGCTGCTTTTCGCTGGCCATGCGTTCCGTCCGGTAGAGGTTGACCGCACCTTCGTAGGGATGGACGAGGGTGATAAGCCCGCGCTCTGCCAGCGTGCGCGAGACAAGTTCCGCGCCGGTGAGGCGGGCACCGTCGGTGAGCTGGATGGTGATTTCTTCGCCGTCGCCGTCGATGATGCGGTCGAGTTCGTCGAGCGTGATAATTGCATTCGTCGTAATGGTTGGACAGGTGGCTGGGGCGGCGCCGGAAGGGGAGAAGAGCTCCGCAACGGAATCGAGAGGCGCGTCCTCGTCCAGGCTGGATTCCAAGTCCGCGATGAGCGAGGAAGGCCCGGTAATCGCGAGAGTCCATGGCGCGTCCTTGCGCCGGCGGATGCGCACGCCGGGGCGCGGAGGGGCCGGGGGATTGAGCTCGCGCAGCTTTTTGCGCGCGAGCTTTTCCATTTCCTCGGTATCGGCGGCAGTGCGGCATAGCTCTACGCGCAGGCGCCAGGCGTCGCGCTTAGTCTTGGCGCGGGCGGCGTAGCGCTCGATTACCTCCAGCGTGGGCAGCGGGTGGGCGCGCTCGCGCGCGGCGTTAACCGCCTGGCGTTGGAGGCGGCTAAAGGAGGTGGGGGCAAAGAGGGCGTCGGCAAGCGTGAGCAAGGTGCGGGCCGTTTTATTGGGCGCGCCGGCGGCGCACAGCTGGTCTTCAGACATGCCAGCGCACCCGGCAACGATATCGATGCCGGGCGCCAAGGCCGCGAGATAGGTCTGAAGAGCTGTCATGCCCCGCAGCCTAAGCCACCGCGCGCAATCCGTGCGAGGGCGAGCGCGCGAATCTGTGGATAACTAGGGCCGGAAGGGCGAATTTCGGCCCGCACTCGCTGCGGGCCTGTGGATAACTAGCCCTTATTGCGGAAGACGAAGATGGAGGAGAAGTCCTGATTGCCGTGGCCCATCGCCTGCATTTCCTCGAAGCGGCCGATGGCGGCAGTCAGGGCGGGCAGCGGCTTGGTGGAGGTCATCTCCATGAGCTTCGCGTCCTTAGCCAGGGCGTCGACGGTGAAATCGCCCGGGTCGGTATTGCGCTCGCCGGTGATAAATGGCGCCTTCATATTGGCGATGAAGGCCAGACCGGTGATATCAAGCATTTGCAGCACAACCTCGGAGTCTAGGCCCTCGGACTCGCCGAGTTGCAGGGCTTCGAGCAGGCCCTCGGCGGTGACGGCGAGCGCGAGGTTCGCCAGCAGCTTTCCGATGGCCGCCGTGGCCGCCGCCTCCACCCCGATGAGCTTGTCTTCTCCCGCCCAGGACTCGGCGAGGGACATGGCTTGCTCGCGGCGGGCGTCGTCAGGCGTGCCCACATAGACGCCGAGCTTGCCCTCGCGGGCCGGGCCGAGCGTGCCGACGACCGGGGCGTGGACGTAGGTTTCCACGGCGGCGGCGAATTCGCGGGCATCGTTGGGCGAGACGGTGGTGGTATCGATCCAGGTCACGCCGGCGGGGATGAGCTGCGGCTCGACGACGACCTCGCGGACATCGTCAGGCCCGAAGAGCGAGGTGATGATGACCTCGGCGTTCACTACGGCCTCGGTGGGCGAGGCGGCAAGCTCGGCGCCTTCCTCCACCAGCGGCTGGGCACGCTCGGCGGTGCGGTTCCAGACGGTCAATTCGATGCCGTCTTGCTCATTGAGCAGGCGGCGGGCTAGTTCGGTTCCCATGCGGCCAGTTCCAAGAAATGCAATCCTCATGGTTTCCCAGTGTGCCATCATTGGGTGCAGGTTCGCCGCGTCTTGCGCGAGCCCCGGACGGGGGAGCCGTACCCGGCAACGCGACAAGACGGCCAGGAAGCAGTTATGGCGTGGTTCATCTTGATTTTCTCCGGCGCATTCGAGGCCGTGTGGGCGGCGGCATTGGATAAATCCGCAGGTTTTACGCGTTTGTGGCCCTCGCTTATTTTCCTCGTGGCCTGCGCGATTTCCATGGGCGGGCTGGCGTGGGCGATGCGCAGCATCCCAGTAGGCACGGCCTATGCGGTGTGGGCGGGTGTTGGCGCGTCGGGGCGGTTATCTATTCCTTCGCGGCCGGGCACGAGGTCGCCACGGTGTGGAAGGTGTTTTTCCTTTCCATGATCATCGGCGGCATCGTGGGGCTGAAAGCGGTGAGTTAGAGACCCGGAATCCGCGGCGCGGGAGGCAGCGGCGGCGCAGGCGGTGGGGCGGGCGCAGGCACGGCGGGCACTGCCGGCATATCAGGTACCGCGTCCTCGATGCGCCCGCGGACCTCATGCGGCGGAATGTTGAGGTTCGGCAGTCCGCTCTTACCCCGCGCGGGAGGGCGTGGCGCTGCCGGTCGCGGTGCGGGCGCCGGAGCGGGAGCCAGGCCCGGTTCTGGGCGAGGGGCCGGCGCAGGCTTAGGCGCAGGCGCGGGCGCCGCGGTTGACGGCGAAGGTTCCGCGGCCGGCGGCGAAGGAGGGGCCGTGTCTTCCTGCGGCAGGTCGCGAGGGGTGAGAGGGTGGGGAGG